>NZ_JAQVKA010000041.1 GCF_028694895.1 Sulfurimonas sp.
CATCAAAATTGATTCGCTCCCCTTTTAATATCTTATCTCTTAGACTCATAACTATCTTAATGCCTCAAATTTTGCAAGTTCGTCTAGTTTTTCCCATGGATAATCACTCTGGCCAACCTGTCCACGAGCCGCAACATCTGCGTAAAGAAAAGTCTCTTTTGAAGGATAATCAAGAGAAAATTTACGAGTAATCCAGTTTGGAGTTAGAGGGAAGTTTTGAAGTACAAACTCTGAGAGTTTGTCATCATCAAGCCCATTTATAACTGTACCATAAGTATCAACTGCAACTGACGTTGGACGAGCCACGCCTATCGCATAAGAGATTTGAACAAGTGCTTTTTTTGCTAGACCTGCCGCAACGATATGTTTTGCGATGTAACGTGCAGCGTAGAGTCCGCTTCTATCAACTTTTGTATAATCTTTTGAACTTTGAGCTCCACCACCGATTGGTGCATACCCGCCAAAGCTGTCAACTATAAGTTTTCTTCCCGTTAGTCCTGAATCATGCAACGATGAGTGAGAGACATATTTTCCAGTTGGATTTATGTGGATAATACAGTCGTCTTTGTTGTAAAGTTCCTTAGGAAGTCCTGCATCATCAATCAAACCTTGGATAAGTGTTCGAACAGTTTTTATATCCATTGTACTTACACATGGAGCGGAGACTACAATAGTGTGAATCTTTTGTGGGTTACAGTTTTCAAAATTCTCTTTTCTACCATAGTCCATAGTAACTTGAGTCTTAATATCAACACCAAGTTTTGAAGGATTTGCTTTTGCAAAGTTATAAACTTTCTCCATCAAAACTCTTGCATAAGTTATAGCGCTTGGCATGTAGTTTTGTGTCTCTATGTCTGCATAACCAAACATAATCCCCTGATCACCTGCTCCTACTTCGCCATCTTCTTGGTCAACACCTTGATTTATATCTGGAGATTGCTCATTTAAAAGTACTTGAAGCTCTACATCTTCAGGATGTAAACACTCCTGTTTTGAAAAGTATGGATTGCCGTCATAGCCAATCTCGGCAAGCGCATCATGAACGATTTTCTTATAATCTTCTGTTGTTACTTTAGTCTTTGAGGTAACTTCGCCACCAATAATTATATGTTTTCCAGCAACAAAAACCTCTGATGCAACTCTTGATTTTGGATCTCCAATAATCAGTCTATCAACTATACTATCTGCGATAATATCCGCACACTTATCTGGATGCCCAGGACTAACTACTTCACTTGTAAACAAATACATACATTTCCTTGAATTATTATCAGCCCACAGAGATGTCTCTCTTTAGACTAGTTTGAAGAACCCCTTTTAATTTTGACCTAAAGGCCAGGTGCTCTCCACATTGAAGTCGTAATACTATCATCTACTAACTTTAATTGTACTGCATACGCTTCTTCAAATTTTATTTTTATTGTCTCATAAACTTTTTTATTTTCCATATTTGGCTCATAAACTCTATCCCAGATAACTAGCTTCTTTGCAGCGTCTGCTATATCTTTATATATACCAGCTCCAACTCCAGCAGCCATCGCTCCACCGAGCGCTGTTGCTTCTGTAACTTTGGGAATTTTTACTATACATCCAGTTACATCACAGAGTATTTGAGGCCATAAAAAGCCTTTTGAAGCTCCGCCAGCAAAGACAATAGTGTCAAGCTTTACACCCGTAAAATACATAATTTTATCAAGATTGATGGATGAGACTATAGCCGCATTTTCTTGCAAACTTCTAAACATTGAAGAGCGGTTACAAATCTCTGGGTTTATATTAAGATTTAAAAAACTCGGAGCCGCGTGGTACCACTTTCCATACTTCATGGAGTCTGAAAATATTGGTAAAATCCCATAAGAACCTACTGCAACTGAGGAAGCTTTCTCTTCCATAATAGTGTAAACATCCACGCCTCTCTTAGCAGCTTCAAGTTTTTCCATATCGCAAAAAGCATCCCTAAACCATCGCATAATCAAGCCACTAAAAAAAGTGATTCCCTCTGCTTGGGATTGAGAAGAGATTACATGTGGATTTACTCTTATGCCCATATCTTTTGGAGGAGGCGTATTTTTGTCTATATTTACAACTTGTTGCCAAAAAGAGCCACCCAAAACCGCAGCTTGTCCAACCTCAACAACACCAAGTCCAGCAGAACCAAGCTGAACATCTCCGCCGCCCATAACTACTTGTGTCTTAGTTGATAAAGTAGTTACTACAGAAGCCTCTTTGCTAACGCTTCCCATAAGAGTTCCAACCTCTAAAACTTCGCCAAATATATCATCCTTTATCCCTACTCTCTTTGCCATCTCACTAACCCAAGTACGCTCTTTTAGAGAAAATATCCCCGTAGTTCCACCATTACTAGGATCAGTCGCAATTACCCCGCAAAGTTTGTAAAGTATCCAATCCCCAATCATAGATATTTTTGCAACTCTCTCATAAATCTCAGGCCGATTATTTTTAAGCCACATGATTCGAGGAATCGCCCCAAGCGCAAAAGTCTGCCCAGAGAGTGCGTAAAACTCCTCTTCGATTCCCTTAAAATGCTCTTTTAAGTATCTAACTTCGCGAGATGCCCTAGCATCCACATTAGCAACTGCCCAAAGTTCTCTACCGTCTTTATCATAAAGCACAATTCCCTCACGCATACTAGTTGCACTAAGAGCTAAAATATCTTCGCCTTTTAAGTTTGCCTCTTCAAGAGCTTCTTTTATACACTTACATGTAAGAGTCCAGTTAGCCTCAAAATCAAAGCTCATAGAGTTAGCCACACCCTCTTCTTCTAAATGCGTCCACTCTTTTTGAGAAACACTTATCTGGTTACCCAAAGTATCAAAGATTACAGCTCTTATGCTTCCAGTTCCCGCATCTATCGCCATTAAATATTGCATAGTTTTATTACCTTTTTGTAGTTTTTCTCTTTAGTAATGTTTAATATTTATTTTACACCCTCAAGGAGTACTTAGTCAATAATTATTCCATTTTAAATTATGCAATTTTTTGGAGAGGCTTACAGGTGCTAGGATTTGTTATCTTATTCTCCATAATGTGACCACATTCTAGAAATTCTTACTACTTTATCATCTTCTCTTACCTCATAAACTAGTCTATGTTGTATATTTATTCTTCTTGAATATGAACCGTTTAAGTTTCCTACCAACTTTTCATAAGGAGGTGAATTTTGAAATGGGTCTTTTTTTATAATTTCAATAAGTTCTTTAGCTTTTTTATCTAAATTAACACTTGATAATTTTTTGGCATCTTTCAATGCCAATGTACTATAAAGTATTTTATACTCTACCATTCAATATTTTCACTAAACTCTTCATCAGATGCATTCATTGACTCTTGAATTGAAGATGCCATATTTGGTATAGAATTTAAATATAGTGTTTCTTCTATTGCATTCCAATCTTCCTCACAAAGCATTACTACATTGTTTCTTTTTCCAGTAATAAGCACCGGTTCATGAGTTTGTGCTGTTTCATCCATTATATTGTAAATATCTGCTCTAACTTGACTCACTGTCATAACTTTTGTCATATACAACCACTTTTAAGTTAATTTTATACATTGTACTCAATATCGTACGTTTTGTCAAGAGGTGTGAATTTTAAGATAACGTTTGTCGTGAGCGATAATTTTCCTGCGAGGGTAAATTATTGGTCTCCTCGTACTTGTTATGTACTTGTCTAAAATGGTACGTCATCATTCCATTTAGTTGCAACTGCTTCTCCTCCGACATTGAGTTTATCTATAGAATAATCACTGAATAGTTTATTTAAAGTATTAATAAATACTGGTGAGTTAATTAAGATTGTATTTTCAGTTGCAGACTTTTTAATGTTTTCTAGTACATCAAGTGGGATGTTTTGAACAGATTGAAGTAAAAAAACTTTCTCGCTAGCTTCACTAATATTGGTTGATTGTGTAATGGCATTAGATAATGCACTAAGTATTTTTCCACGTGTTTTTGTTGACTTTACAATTGTTTGAAATATTTCTTCAGCAACCTGTCCAATATTTTTATCATTGGCTTGAATACCTTGATATTTTCCAATAAAACCATATGGGTCAAGACCTTTTCTAACTGGAATAATTAAAACATTCTTTCCTACAGCAAATCCTACTTCCTGATCGCACCAATTACTTTCTTTAAAACCATCCATTAGTATTGCGACCATAGCATCCATAGAATGTAGTGCAGTTTCTATTTCTATTTGCCAATCTTTAGTTGGTTCAATGTCTTCATGCGCAACAAATGAAGTAATCGCATATTTTTTTAGAACTTGTTGGAGTTTTGCAGTGTTTGATTTAAAAGATGCCAAATGACTTAAGAATAACTTGAAATGTCCTGTTTTCCAAAAAGTTGCTTCTTTAGGAGCATTACTAGAGAAGCTATGGTTAAGTTCAAGTTCTTCAGCAATTGATAATATTATGTTCTCATCACTATCAGCAAGTAGTTCTTTCACATAGACCCATTTACTATTTGAACTAGGTTGAATATCTTTTGTTTTAACACCATAAGCTCCTAAATAAACGGCAATATCAGCAAAGGTCATGCGTGATTGTAATTCGCGTCCTATTCGGTCTATTAGTTCAATTCGTTCAAGTACTCGCATATTTTCCTTTTCTTTTATGCATAACGCCAAGCTAAGCGGTGCGCGTTAGCGCGTCCCTGCTTGAGCGCCTTGTTATGCGTTTTTTAAAGATGGACTTTGCCTTATCCAAGTTTACACCTTCGGATCTTATTATCTCTGATAGTATATTTTTACCATACTGCCATAGAAACTTATCTATCTGGTAGTTAGAGTATGATTCAAGACAATAACTCTCTTTGAACTTTGAGAAACATCTATAAAATTCAGAATATGACTCTGGGGAAGACAGATTGATTTTAATATTTTTTTCTTTCAGATAAGCAACCATCACAAGCCATATATAGCTATCGTAAATTGGGGTATACCTTTTACTCAGAAAGTGAACATACTTGGATGCAAGTGAAAGATTCTTTCTTTTATGGTGTTTTCCTGTTGTTTCGCTTACCCATTCGATACAGGCAATCCTATCGACTAGATTAAGGTATGCATCATCGTCCAACTCTGAATGATTTTGTTTAACCTCAGAAACTATTTTCGCAACTACTGGTTTGATATATTGAATAGCGGTCGAGTAAAGCTGATTTAATGCGGCAACTTTTATTGATACTTCATTTTTATTTTCTTCATCAGATAAAGATGAAAATAGCTTCCCAAGACTCTCATTAATCTCATTGCCACCATCAGCGTCATGCTGAGATAGCATTCGGTCAATGTTCTTTTTGTTTATTTTAATAAGTTCCATTTACTCTACCAACCACAGGTGAAATTACGCATAACTATTTATTCAAACACATTATATACACACCAACTTAAAAAAATAAAAATAACTTACATGTTAAATGTGTGTTAATTATTAAAATTTGATGAAAAATATGACAAATTTCAATATTTTTTAACTTTAGGGGAAAATATACTTATTATTCTTAAATATTTAGTGTGTGTTAAATGTCATATGGAGAAATTACATACAAAAGTGTTTGTTAATTGTTGAAAAAACTACATAACAAACATAATGTAGTTTAAATAATTAAATTAGTTGCTTTTGTGAGAATCTGCATGTTGCTCTCTTACTAATTAAACACCTAAAACCTCTAAATCATCACTATATTTATCCACACAATACTGCTCATAACTTGATTTGTAGATTTTGTAGTGTTCTGTTGTTTTATGTCCATCAAGGGCTTTCTCATCTCTCCAAGTCTCAACTGCAAAAAACTTTTCAGGTCTCTCTTTGCACTGGAAGATATCGTAAAATATACATCCATCTTCTGCTTTAGATGGTTTAACCATAGCAGTTAGAAGCTTTTTCATCATCTCTACGCCATCTTTTTTTGCAATAAATGTTACTTTTTTTGTAATTGTCATTTTTTCTCTCTTTTTTTGATTATTTTTTACTCAAAGGATTATAGCAAATTAGATTATAATAGGAAAAAAGTTAAGGGTTTTGCTTTGGATATTGTTTTAGATATTGAAAATCTCATAGAGCAAAATGGTAGTGATTTTGAACTCTCTAAACTTTTTAAAATATATATAAATGAGTACAAAAACTCTTTGCCTGAGCTTTTTAAAAAGAGTCAAGGGAAAGACTTTTTGGTTCGTCATACAAAACAACTCGACTCCATCATCTCTTTGATGTACAAAACAATCCTAAGACGTATATTTGGCAACTATCTTCCTATGAGAAGCTCTATCCCCATAGCTATTGTAGCTCTTGGAAGTTATGGCAGAGAGCAATTGTGTGTTCATAGCGATATAGATTTGCTTATAGTTTATGAGAAGATTGATGGGTTTGATAGCGAGCTCATAATAGAGAAATTTTTCTATCTTGCACTTGATGCTGGGCTAAAACTAGGCCATAGAGTTCATGAGGTAAATGACCTTTTTCTTGCAAGTAAAGAGGAGATTACCATACGAACGGCGCTTATGGAGGCAAGGTTTATAACTGGCTCCACTCTAACGTGGCATAGCACAACACAGGCCCTAACCAAGATACGTCTTTATAATCAAAGAGAGTACATACTAGCAAAAATAAGCGAGTCTGAGCTTAGATACAAAAAATATCCACAATCAATGCAACCAAACATTAAAGAGAGCGCTGGAGGACTTAGAGACTCAAACCTTCTTTTTTGGATAGCACAAACTATCTATGGTGTTAAGACCTTAAAAGATTTATCTGGAACACTTTTTTTAGATGAGGCGTATAAAGAATACAGAATTGCGCTAGAGTTACTCTTTCGTGTTAGAAGTGCACTTCATCTCATAACTAAAAAACATGAAGATAGACTTTTACTCGAATTTGTACCTGAAGTGAGTGCTATGCTTGGGTTTAAAAATCATACAAAAATGGTAAGTAAAGTTCTTGAAGCTCAGTGGCGTATTAGCAACTTTACACAGATTTTTGTAAAGAAAATGACAAGAGAGTTTATAGTCGATATGTCACAATTTACAAAGATTAAAAACGGGCGAATATGTAGAGGGATTTATCTCTTAGATGATGTACTATACGCCTCTTACAATATCCCAATTTTACCGCTAAGCAGGCTGCTTGAAATCTTAGTTATGCTTGAAGATAAGCCTTATAAGTTTGACACTGGATTTTTACATCAACTCACATACGCAAAACCAGAACATCCGCTTAAAACAAAAACATACACACATTTAAAAGAACTTTTTAGAAAAAAACATATGCATCTGTTTTTAAAACTCTTTTATGATGCAGGAGTTCTTCATCATCTATTTCACCCTTTTAAAAAGGTGCTTCATCTACCACAGTTTGATGGCTATCATCACTATCCTGTAGATATCCACTCTATAAAATCAGTTGAGGCACTAGAGAATATCAAAGATATTTTTATCAAAAATCTTTACGACTCTTTTAATGAAAACGAGAGATTACTTTTAAAAATTGCTACACTTTTTCACGACAGCGGCAAAGGCCGAGGCAAAGATCACAGCGAGATTGGCGCAAAACTTGTAGCACCTTTTGCAAAGAAGATGAAACTAAGAGATGAAGATATCCAAAGGTGTGTAACTCTTGTAAGACATCATGTAACTATGAGCAACATAGCTTTTAAAGAAAATATCTACAATGAAAAAACACTCTATAAGTTTATGTCAAATATAGAAGATGCAAAAAATCTAAAACTTCTCTATGTTTTAACCTACGCTGATATCAACGGTGTTGGATATGGTGTTTTCAACTCATTTAACTCAAACCTTCTTTATGAACTCTATATAAACACACTAGAGGCTGCTGAGAATTTTGGAAGAATAAATGATGCAGCAAAGAGGATAAATATAGAAAAACGCTTAGCAAAGCTTCCAGAATTTCTTAAACTCTCTAAAGTTTTAAGAAACAAACTCTTACATGTTGAATCAGAGCTTTTCTTCTTTAAACACTCGCCACTTGATGTTATCAAAATCGCAACTATTGCAAAAGAGACGCGAAGATATAACTACTTAATCAATACAGAAAAATCTCTAAGCATCGAAATATATAGAAAAATACCACTAAACATAGGCTATCTTCTTGCAATGCTTAGCCACCTTGATGTAGCCTCTATGGAGATTTTTACACTTTTTGATAATGTCAAATATTTTAAGATAGAGTTTATAGAACATGTAGATGAAGATGAAGTGCTTCATATAGAAGATATCATAAACAACGCTTTTGATATGAGCAGGCACGTTAGACTAAAAAATGTAAAGATTTATCCCAAAGAGATACAAGTTGATTGTGAACACTCGCTCACTCACGCCGAGATTACAGTCAACACACAAAACCAAAAGGGGCTTTTAGCCTATATAATGGAGCGTTTTGAGGAGTTAAGCATAAACATCGTTACTGCAAAGATTCACAGTACAAAGCATAAGGTAAGAGATAGCTTCTTAATCGAGAAACAAAACGATATATGTAATAATGTCGAAAAAATATATAAACTACTGATAACTAAAGGCAAGTAACATGTGCGGAATCGTTGGATATTTAGGCAAAAAAGAGACTAAAGAGATTTTATTGGATGGGCTTAAAGAGCTTGAGTATCGTGGATATGACTCTGCAGGAATCGCTGTTTTAGAAAATGGAAACTTCTCAAACTACAAAGCAGTAGGCAAGCTTATCAACCTTGAAGAAAAAACAAAAAACTTTAAAACAGATGGTTTTGCTATCGGAATTGGTCATACAAGATGGGCAACTCATGGAAAACCAACAGAGCTAAACGCTCACCCGCATTTAGGCGAGAGCTCTTATGTAGTTCATAACGGTATCATAGAAAACTACGCAGAGTTAAAAAAAGAGCTACAAAACAGTGGTGTTACATTTTTAAGCCAGACAGATACTGAAGTAATCGTTCATCAGTTTGAAAAAAATCTAAAAAAATGCAAAAACAGTTTTGAAGCCTTCTCTAAAACCATAAAAGAGCTACATGGTGCTTACGCTATCTTACTTGTAACAAAATCCAATCCAGACACAATCTTTTTTGCAAAACATGGCTCACCTATGCTCGTTGGTATAAACAATGAAGAAGAGAAGTATTTTGCCTCTTCTGATACTCCTCTTATTGGGCATTGTAAAAGCGTTGCCTATTTTGAAGATGGGGATTATGGATATGTAACTCCAGATGAAATAGCTATTTTTAACGCTCAAGATATAAAAAAAGAGCCTAAATTTTCTGCTCTTTCACAAAATAAACTTCTTGCTCAAAAAGATGGCTTTAGATTTTTTATGGAAAAAGAGATTTATGAGCAAAGCGTTGTTATCTCAGATACTCTGATGGGAAGACTAAGAGAAGATGAAGTTACATTTGATGAGCTTGACCCTACTCTCTTTGATGGTATAAATGAGATAAAGCTTTGCGCATGTGGGACTTCTTATCACTCGGCAATGACAGCTTCTTATCTCTTTGAGCGTTACTCAAAGATAAAAACTACATTAGAGATTGCTAGTGAGTTTAGATATAGAAACCCGATTATGACAAAAGATACTCTCTTTGTAGTAGTCTCTCAAAGTGGCGAAACCGCCGATACACTTGAGACTCTAAAGATGGCAAAGGCAGCAGGACTTAAAACATTAGTAATCTGTAATGTTGACAACTCATCTATGGTGAGAGTTGCCGATGCTGCAATCCTTACTCGCGCTGGAATTGAAAAAGGAGTAGCTTCAACCAAAGCATTTGCAACTCAAGTTGTAGTTTTTTGGATGCTCTCTTTACATGTAGCAAAACTTAAAAATTCACTTAGTAAAGCAGAGATAGCTTCACATATCTCAACGCTTAGAGAAATTCCATCACATGTAAAAGTAAGTGATGATATGCATGAGCGCATCAAAAGATTATCTAAGCGATATCTTCATGGACATGGGTTTTTCTTTATAGGTAGAGATATATTTTATCCTTTGGCATTAGAGGGTGCTTTGAAACTAAAAGAGATCTCATATCTTCATGCAGAGGGTTACCCAGCTGGAGAGATGAAACATGGTCCTATTGCCCTAGCTGACCCAGAACTCTTTACCATAGCATTACTGCCAAAACATCTTCACTATGAAAAATCAAAAAGCAATGTTGAAGAGTTAAGTGCAAGGGATTCTACAATCTGTGCGATTAGCCAGATTCCATTTGATAAAGCTGATGATTTTATAGAAATCACCCCATGTCATCATTATATGCTTGAGTTTTTTGAGATGATGGTTGTTGTTCAACTTCTCTCTCTTGAGATCTCCATAAGATTAGGAAACGATGTGGATATGCCACGAAATCTGGCAAAAAGTGTTACTGTAGAATAATTATTTCTTATTAAACCTAAATTTAATAATTACTTTGATACTATTAAAAAATTTTAAACAAAGTGATTTCAGATGGCAACAAAATCTAGACTTCTAGTAATAGTAACCTTTATGCTTCTTGCATTAACTGCTGCAACAATCGTCAATATTTCTCTAAACTTTAGAGATTACAGCATCAATAGTGCTGTAGAGAAGTCACAAATGGCCGCAAATATCGTAAAAGATGGCTTAACAGCACATATGGTTAACGGTATGATGGATAAGAGACAATACTTCTTAGACAAAATAGAAACAAGTAACAATATAAAATCTCTCTGGATTGCAAGAGGAGAAAAAGTTACTGCCCAATACGGAGAAGGACTCTCATCTGAAAAAATGAGAGATGCCATTGATGAAGAGGTTTTAAAAACTGGTCAGAGTGTTCAAAAAATAACTGAAGACGCATCAAATACCGTACTTAGAGTAACTATTCCCTATAAAGCTTCAACTCCAGCCGATAGCACAGACTGTATCTCGTGTCATAATGTAGAGAGAGGCGATACGCTAGGAATCATCAGTATGGAGTTTGATATAAGCGATATGAGAAGTAGCGGGATGATAACAATTTTAAAAATATTAGGAATCAACCTACTCTTTATTGTTGTAGTTTTATTTCTTATCAACTATTTTGTTACACCATATATGAATCTTTTTTCTAACCTTCAAAACGGAATAAGAAAAGCATATCGTGGAGATTTTTCACATCAATTTGCCTCAAAAGTAGGTGGAGATGCTAAATATGTCGTTGAGCATATGAATTCACTCTTTAGAAAAATGCAAGAGACTTTTGGAGATATAAAAAACAATCTAGCTACTTTTATACCTCAAGGAAGTGTGTCTCAAAGTGATCCACTACATGAAGCAAAAACCATCATAAGCGAGTTATCTGATATCTATAAATTTAAAAAGACTATCGAGCTTGATGCGTCAAAGGATGAAGTATATACTAGAATAATTGACATACTTAGACTAAAGTACAATGTAGGCCATTTTGCTTTTTATGAAGTTAACAATGTCACATCAGAGAGAAAACTGATATATAGTACAGAAGAAGAAAATATCTGCTTCGAAAAAACTAATAAAAATGCAATGGAGTGCAGAGCACATAGAACAGGTACGGTTACCATTTCAACAGAATTTCCAAATCTTTGTCGTGCATGTGTTAGTCAAGACATTGACTATGTTTGTATCCCTTTTACTATCAATCACGATATATCTTTAACTGTCTCTATGACCTCTGATAATAGAGATGAAGTTGAACTTATGAAGAAAAATATCTCAAGCATAAGACACTACCTTGAAGCTGCAAAACCAGTTATTGAGAGTCAAATATTGATGGAGAGATTAAGAGACACTTCTCTTCGTGATGGAATGACAGGACTTTATAATAGAAGATTCTTAGAAGAGGTCATTGATAAAATCATGAGCCAAGCCAATAGAAATAAAGATACTTATGCAGTGCTCATGCTAGATATTGACTTCTTTAAGATGGTAAATGATACATATGGGCATGATATGGGCGATAAAGTTATTTTAGCTCTCTCAAAAGTATTGAAAACTTCTATTCGTGAATCTGATTTAGCTATCCGTTATGGTGGAGAAGAGTTCCTTGTTCTACTCAGCAATGCAACAGATGATGGAGTTATGCAAGTTTCAAATAAAATTCACTCTGAGTTTGCTGCCCTTTCATTTGATGTTGGAACTTCTGAGCCACTCAAAAAGACTCTAAGTATCGGTATAGCTAAGTTTCCAACAGATGGTGACACTATTTGGAAATGTATAAAATATGCTGATACAGCTTTATATGAGGCAAAAAATACAGGAAGAAATAAGATAGTAGAGTTTGAGAAAGCTATGTTTAAAAGTGGGGATGATTTTTAATCTAAGGTATTAGATATTAGCAATGCAAGTTAAACTGCATTGCTTTTGTTTTGTAGTAGCTTACTGGCTACAAGCAGAAACGCCTGGAGGAGTTGTTGGCTGAACGCTCTCATTACTAGCTCCACCTTTAGCATTAACCTCTTCGATAGTTGCCCATACAGAAGCAGCTGCTGCCATATAACGCTTTGCAGTCTCACTTGTTGGGTTTACAAAAGTGATAGGCTTTCCTTCGTCTCCACCAGTTCTAATACTAGGCTCGATAGGAATCTCTGCGATTATTTTTGTATCAAACTCTTTAGCCATAGGGCCAGATGTCCCTTTTCCAAAGATATCATACTCTACGCCAGTATCTGGAGCAATAAATCCACTCATATTTTCAACTATTCCAGCTATTGGAATGTTTAGTTTTTTAAACATATCTAGTGAACGGCGAGAGTCATCAAGAGATACAGTTTGTGGAGTTGTAACAGTAATTCCAGCAGTAACCGGTACGCTTTGAGCTAGTGTTAGTTGTGCATCACCAGTTCCTGGAGGCATATCTATAACTAAAACATCCAGATCACTCCAAAGAATATCTCTTAAGAACTGCTCAATCGCTTTCATAATCATAGCACCACGCCACATAAGTGATTGGCCAGGCTCCATAAGTGAACCCATAGACATAACTTAAACACCGTAAGCTTTCATAGGAAGAACTTTGTTTCCAGTAACTTCAGGCTTTTGATCTTCAATACCCATCATACGAGGGATATTTGGACCATAAATATCAGCATCAAGAAGTCCTACTTTTTTACCTTGAGCAGCAAGAGCGATAGCTATGTTTACAGATGTAGTTGACTTTCCAACACCACCTTTACCAGAACTTACCATTAAAAAGTTTTTAATATGTGGAGCAATGTTTTTATTTTTTGGTTTTTGAGCCTCTGGCATTTTTGGAGCTTTAATATTTACTACAACATTACCAGCACCAACTGCTTTTAACTCTTTTGTTGCATCATCTGTGATTTGTTGAGCAACTTCTGGCGCACTTGATGTTATATCTACATTAAAACTAACATCTTTGCCATTTATTTCTATACTATTAACAAAACCAAAAGTTACGATATCCTTAGTAAAACCTGGATATAAAACTTTTGATAGTGCTGAATTTACAATATCTTTAGTCATTCTTATCTATTTCCTTTATAAAATTTATTTTTGTAACTCTACCATAATTAAATAAGACAAAAATTATCCTATATCAATTAATTCTCTTTCTTAAGCTCCTAAAGCTTCTCGTTGCTATTATCACTCACTTTTTTTGAACAAAATCCAACAAAAGTTTAGACACTAAAGCTTTGGCATTTTATGCCAAGAGAGAAGCCCTTTAGGCTCCAAGAGCTTCACGCTCTTTAACCTCTCTAGCGATTTGTTCAATTGCTTCAGGATTATCCATGATACTTTGAGTTATCTTGTATGAACAAAATTTAGGTCCACACATTGAACAAAATTCAGCCTCTTTAAATACATCTTGAGGAAGTGTTTCATCATGATATTCTCTTGCTCTCTCACTATCAAGCGCTAATTCAAACTGTCTGTTCCAGTCAAAGCTGTATCTTGCATCACTCATCTCATCATCTATATCTCTAGCACCTTTACGGCCTCTTGCGATATCAGCCGCGTGAGCTGCAATTTTATAAGCGATAATTCCCTCGCGAACATCATTCGCATTTGGAAGTCCCAAGTGCTCTTTTGGTGTTACATAACAGAGCATACTAGCTCCATGCCATCCACCAACAGCAGCCCCAATAGCTGAACTTATATGATCATATCCAGCTGCAATATC
>NZ_JAQVKA010000042.1 GCF_028694895.1 Sulfurimonas sp.
GATAATAATGATTTTACTATTTAAGCCTATATCTTTAATAATCTCAGAGTACTGTTTTGCAGAAGCAAAAAAGAGAGGACCACTTATCTCATAGATAGAGATTCCCTCGGGCACTTCTGAGTAATCCTCTAAAACATCACTATCAACTTGATATGTGCTTTTTGTACTGATATCAGCCATTTTTTTCATAAATAAAAGTGAAGAGAGTACGACGCCTATCTGTATTGCTATGGTTAAATCTACAAAAACTGTTAGTAAAAAAGTACTAAGAAGTATGATGACATCAAAACTAGAACCTCTAAGAATTAGGATAAAAGAGCGCCATTCACTCATGTTGTACGAAACTACTATAAGTATCCCAGCAAGTGCTGACATGGGGATGAGCTTTGCGTAGCTTGCAAATATGAGCATAATCAAAAGTAGTGTAAAAGAGTGAACAATTCCAGCGATAGGAGTTCGTCCACCATTTTTTACATTTGTAGCAGTTCTAGCAATTGCGCCAGTTGCGGCAATCCCTCCAAAAAATGGAGTAACCATATTTGCTACTCCTTGCGCGATAAGCTCTGTATTTGAACGGTGGTTATCGCCTATCATACCATCTGAGACAACTGCTGAGAGAAGAGATTCTACTCCTCCAAGAAGTGCAATGGTTAGTGCAGGGGCAATGTAGATATAGAGAGTACTTAACTCAATGGTCGGAAACTGCAAGGCAAAAGTGTTTGGAATCTCTCCAAAAAAAGTCTCAATTGTAGTTACTGGAATAGAAGCAATCTGCACAAAAAGAGTTATGCCAATAATCGCTATAAAAGAGCCAGGAATTTTAGTTGTTACCTTTTTTGAATATACCGTTATAAGAATTGTAACAATAGTAATGCTAAGAGCGTAAAGATTTGTATCGTCTATGTTTGAGAAGTAAGTTAACCACTTATGGAAAAATTCTGATGGGAGTTTTTCTATGTTTAACCCAAGCGCATCTTTGATTTGAGTTGAAAATATCACAACAGCAATACCGCTTGTAAAGCCTACAATAAGGGGATAAGGGAAGTATTTTAAGAGATTTCCAAAACGCAAAAATCCAAAAATAGTTAAAAATATTCCAGCCATTATGGTTGAGATCATAAGTCCATCTATGCCGTACTCTTCTACAATAGCATAGAGTATAACTATAAAAGCTCCCGTTGGGCCGCCGATTTGAACTCTGCTTCCGCCAAGAATTGAGATGATAAAACCTGCAACTATAGCGGTGATTAAGCCTTTCTCAGGCGATACGCCAGAAGCAACGGCAAAAGCGATAGATAGAGGAAGTGCAACAATTCCTACAACAATTCCCGCAAAGATGTCGCTACTTAACTGCTCTTTACTTATCTTAGTTTTAAAAAGGTCAAAAAATTTAGGTTTAAAAATATCTTCCATATTTTCTTAGCTTTGTAAAGAATCCAACTGCTCTTTAACTTTGCTCTGCTTATCTGATGCGTCTGCTAAAAGCTCTCTGTTTTTTGCTAAAACATCCTCAGGTGCGTTTGCTACAAATCTTTCATTGTTTAACATACCAGCTAACTTGTCTATCTCTTTTTGTAGCTTCTCATCTTGCTTAGTGAGCTTTGAGATAATCGGAGTTAAGTCTATGCTTTGTGTCGGTATGAAAGTCTCACACTTCTCACTGATATCACTAACTGAGTCTTGAATCTTCTCATTTGTAAACTCAACTACATCAACCTTAGCGAGTCTAGATATAAACGGTTTCATCATCTCTTTTTCATCTTCGCTTATGTTGCCTATCTTAACATAAGCTTTTTCTATCTTTTGATTTGCCAAGTCAACCAAAACTTTTGCGCGTCTGATTGAGATGATAGCATCCATGATTATCTCAAATCTTGCTTCGTCTTTTGCGCGAACTTTAGTTTTGTAAGGATACTTCTTAATCATGATAGATTCAGCACCCTCAAGTGTTGTACCGCTTAGTTCATGGTAAAGATACTCTGTGATAAATGGCATAAACGGATGAAGAAGTTTCATAGCCTCTTTAAAGATAGCCCCAAGATCAACAATAGCGCCTTTATCTGCTTTACTAAGCTCAATTCCCCAGTCACAAAACTCATTCCACAAGAAGCGGTAAAGTACAGTTGCAGCGTCGTTAAATCTATACTCATCCATACATGAGCGAACCTCTGCAGTTGCTACATTTAAACGAGATAACATATACCTTCCAAGCGCGCTCTCAACACAAAAACCTTTTAAGTCAGGGAATGTGTCAACATTCATCTGTAAGAATTTTACAGCGTTGTAAAGCTTGTTTGTAAAGTTACGATTGAGTTCAAGTTTTTCTGTACTCATTCTTATGTCACGACCTTGAGCTGCCGAAATTGCTAGAGTAAAGCGCAGGACATCTGCACTGTACTTCTCAATCATATCAAGAGGGTCAATTACATTGCCTTTTGATTTTGACATCTTTTGTCCATGCTCATCACGAACAAGTGCATGAAGATAGATGTGGTTAAATGGCAATTCACCTATAAAGTTCTCTCCCATCATCATCATTCTAGCAACCCAGAAAAATAGGATATCAAAGCCAGTGATTAGGAGTGAGTTTGGATAAAACTCTTTCATATCATCGCTAGCGAAGAGCTTGTCTGCATCAACATCACCATTCCCCCATCCAAGAGTAGAAAAAGGCCAAAGAGCTGAGCTAAACCAAGTATCAAGAACATCTGGGTCTTGAGAGATATTTTTTGAAGCACATTTTGGACACGCTTCTTCGCTATCTTTTAGGCTTGCCCATTCGTGTTCACAATCCCCACAATAAAATACAGGAATCTGATGTCCCCACCAAAGCTGACGAGAGATACACCAATCACGCAAATCACCCATCCAAGAGTTGTATGAGTTTATCCAGTGAGGAGGGAAAAACTTAGCTTCGCCGCTGTTTGTTTTCTCTATCGATTTTTTTGCTACTTCACTTCTTACAAACCACTGTTTTGAGATATATGGCTCAACAATGTTTTTACATCTGTAACAGTGTCCTACTTGATGTTTGTGGTCTTCTATCTTAACTATAAACCCTTCTTCATCGAGCCTTTTTACGATAATGTCACGAGCTTCTAGTCTCTCTAAACCTTGAAACTCGCCAGCGTACTCATTTAAGATACCTTTTTCATCAAATACAGTTATAAACTCTAAGTCATGACGCTTGCCAACTTCGTAGTCGTTTTGGTCATGCGCAGGAGTAACTTTAACCACACCGGTTCCAAAATCCATAGCAACATGCGTGTCTGCAATGATTGCTACTTCTCTGTTCGTTAGTGGAAGTCTTACCTTCTTGCCTATAAGATGTTTATAACGCTCATCATCAGGATGAACCATAACTGCAGTGTCTCCAAAGTACGTCTCAGGTCTTGTAGTTGCAACCTCTACAAAGCCGCTGTTATCAGCAAAAGGATACTTTATATGGTAAAACTTTCCTTCATGGTCTTCATGCTCAACTTCGATATCGCTAAGCGCTCCATCATGTGTACACCAGTTAACCATATAGTTTCCACGGACGATTAAGCCTTGATTGTAGAGATGAACAAAAGCCTCTTTAACGCTCTTTTGAAGCCCATCATCCATAGTAAACCGTTCTCTTTTCCACGCAGGGCTAACACCCATTTTGCGGAGTTGACTTGTCATGATGCCAGCAGATTCTGCTTTCCACTCCCAAGCGCGTTTTAAAAATGCTTCTCTGCCGATTTCCTCTTTTGTAGTTCCCTCTGCTAGGAGTTGTTTCTCAACCACATTTTGTGTTGCGATTCCTGCATGGTCAGTTCCTGGTTGCCAGAGAGTTTTGTACCCATCCATTCTTTTGTAGCGAGTGATAATATCTTGAAGTGTAAAGGTAAGAGCGTGACCAATATGAAGACGACCTGTTACATTTGGAGGAGGCATCATGATAGAGAAAGTTTTTCCCTCTTCTAGAATTGCACTGTTTGAATCTACTTCAAAGTAGCCTCTCTCTTCCCAAATTTTGTAAAACTTATCTTCACTCTCTTGTGGTTCGTAGCTGTTTGACATATTAAATACCTTGATTTTTCTAGTTTAAAAGTTCGCAATTATACCCAAAAAGAGGTTGTAGCTCGTTTTAAATCTATAAGCTAAATATGGATAGAATGAGCAGATGTAGTAAATATAAACAAAGGAATTCAATATGCCAAACACACAAGAAAATTTAGAAGTAGCATTTGCTGGAGAGAGCAAAGCATATCAAAAATATATTGCATTTGCAAAACAGGCACAAAAGGATGGATTTACAAATATTGCAAAACTTTTTCGCACAACAGCAGAAGCTGAGAAGATTCATGCAGAGGGGCACTTAAAAGCTTTAGAAGCTATAGGCTCAACTATAGAGAATCTTGAAGTTGCAATCGGTGGAGAGACTTACGAGTTTGAAGATATGTACCCACCAATGTATGAGCAAGCAGTTAAAGAGAATCATAAAGCAAAAAGAATGTTTGGTTACGCTCTTGAAGCTGAAAAAGTTCATGCGCAGCTTTATAGAAAGGCTCTTCGCGCTGCAAAAGATGGTAAAGATATTGAAGAGATAGGAATTTATCTCTGCCCAATATGCGGATATATTGAACTTGGAATGCCAACTGAAGAGTGCCCAGTATGTGGCGTTAAGCCTTCAGGGTTTGTTCAAATATAACTTAGATGCTCCTCTTGGAGCATTTTTGTAGTAGTAGAGTAAATTATATATAATTCGAAATAAACTTCACAAAATTATCAACTAACATACTACTTTTTTTATCTTTTCTCATAATAAGAATAAAATCACGTTTAAATTCATATCCACGGATTGGAAGTTCAAAAAGAGAACCTTCTTTTAGCTCCCTCTCAACAGAGATACGAGGTAAACAGCTAATATAATTCAAACTAAATTTTAAAAATCTTTTAATCGTTTCAGCATTATCAAATTCCATATAGATATTAACACTTTGCGGATATATAGTGTCTAAAAATGTTGATCTTGTACCTGAGCCTACTTCTCTCATAATCCACTTCATTCTTGAGAGCGTATCTATAAAATGTATATTTTTCTTTGCAAGTTCTTGATTTGTTGTAACAACTACAAGCTCATCCGAAGCTATCATCTTACATATAAGCGTTTCATCACTACACTTGTTCTCTATAAAACCAATATCGTAAGCCCCTTCTTTAATAAGACGAATAACATCGTTAGTATTAGTAGACTTTAATGAGAATTTTACATTTTTATGTATTTTGATATATTTATCAATATATTTTGGCATAAGATAGTTTGCTATTGTTACACTTGCACATAATCTTAGATTCCCTTGGATTTTTTGGGATGAAAAATTTGTATATACTTTTTGCAAAGCATCTACATGTGGGTAAATCTGTTCTAAAAAAAATGTGCCTCTATCATTGAGAATAAGAAGCTTTCCAATGCGCTCAAAAAGCTTCTCACCAACGATCTTTTCAAGTTCTTTTATCGACATAGAGATGGCAGACTGGCTCATTTGAAATTCAGATGCAACATCAATAACTCTTTGCTTATGCGATAAAGAGATAAATACTTCAAGCTGTTTTAGTGTAAACATTACTTTTCCTTTATAACTATTACAATTATATACAAAAAAATTGAATAAGATGATGAATAAATAAATATTTCATTTAAGACGCTCTTGTGATAAACTTATTAAAAAAGAAGGAGCATACACTTATGAAAAGAAGAGATTTTTTTAAAACTACTGCTGCTATAGGAACCGCAACTCTTGCTAGTAGCGCTTTTGGCAGTGAAGTTAAAATAAGACAACCGATCGACAACGGACCAATATGTAAATATAATTTTCCAGAAAAAAGACCCATGATTACACATTCAGACCGTCCACCGCTTTTAGAGGCACCTCGTAATATTTTTACTCAAACAATCACTCCAAATGATGAGTTTTTTGTTAGATGGCATATGCCTGAGATTCCTACATATATTGATACTGACAAATTTACTATCAGTGTTAATGGACTTGTAGAAAAAGATTATATTATCTCTCTTAAAGATTTGAAAAATGATTTTGAACAAGTGGAAGTTACCGCTGTTTTACAGTGCGGTGGAAATAGTCGTTCAGCATTTTTACCTATCACAGGCGGTATTCAATGGGGTAGCGGAGCTATGGGTTGTGCAAAATGGAAAGGCGTGCGCTTAAGTGATCTTCTTCATAGAGCAGGGCTTAAAGAAGGAGCTCAGTGGATTGGTTTTAATGGTATGGAAACTGCGGCTTATTACAAAAGTCCAGGCTTTGTGCGTGAACTTAATCTTCATGAACTTGATGACCATGTTATTGTTGCTTATGAGATGAATGGTGAAGACCTTCCGTATCTTAATGGTTATCCGGTACGTCTAATTATTCCGGGATATTATTCAGACAGCTGGGTTAAAATGCTTAAAAATATCACTGTAACTAGTGAGTACCAACACCATTTCTTTATGGATGAAGCTTACCGTGTTCCAGACAATGCGACAGAGAGTGAAATGCCAGATAATTTAGTTAAAAAGACAAAACCAATTACTAAAATGAACATCAAATCTGTTATCGGTTTTCCACAAAACAACTCTAAAATTGCTCTAAACTCACAACTTGTGGTTCGCGGTGTTGCTTTTGATAGCGGTATAGGTATCAAAGATGTTCTTATCTCTCTTGATGGTGGTAAAACATGGGAAGCATCAATACTTGACAATGATAGACGCGGACGTTATGCATATAGAGGATTTAGATTTAGTTTTAAACCAAAAACATTTGGTAAATTAGAGATTATGGCAAAGGCTGTAGATAAATCTAATCATGAACAACCTCTTGATAAAGATATTTTATGGAACAGTGGCGGCTACAAGTATAACGGTATAGACGTTGTAACTGTAGAAGTTGTATAAGGAGATATGATGAAAAAAATTATACTAATAGCGCTTATAGCTTTAACACCACTCTTTGCACAAGTAAAAGAAAACATAGAAGTTCCATATGTACCATATGAGATTAAAATGGGCAAAGGGTTTGAAGCTGTCAATGCAAACTGTCTTATGTGTCACTCTTTTGGATATATTCTTAACCAAGGACCACAACCTCGCGCTTTTTGGAGAGCAAAAATCTATAAAATGATAGACGCATTTAAAGCACCTATATCTGGTGAAGATGCAAAAAGTGTTGAAGATTATTTAGCTACTTATTACTCAAACGGTAAATAGTTTTCACTCCTGCGTGCATGTAAGGATTTTTCCTTACATGATAATTCAAAGACTCTTGAATCAAATTTGGTTTTAAAAGTATGTAGGTATAATCTCACTCTTAAAATCTTTGTAGGAGCCTCATCTTTGCCACTTTCTCGTCTAAATGAAGAGCAGTATGCAGCAGCTACTTCTAAAGATCCACAAAACCTTATCATAGCCTCTGCTGGAACTGGTAAAACTTCTACTATAGTTGGCCGTATTGCTCATCTCTTAGAGCAAGGCGTTGAACCTGCACAAATTTTACTTTTGACTTTTACTAACAAATCAGCAGCAGAGATGGTATCTCGTGTGGCTGAGTTTTTTGGTAAAGATATAGCCTCTAAAATCGATGCTGGGACTTTTCATGCAGTTAGTTATCGATGGCTTAAAAAGCATGATAAAAAGGTTGTGCTTAAACAACAGCGTGAGTTAAAAACTCTCTTTAGAAGTGTGTTTGAGAAGCGCTCTTTTGGTCATATTGGAGCTGAGATAACACCTTATGGTGGGAACTATCTTTATGATGTTTACTCTTTTTATCAAAACACAGAGTTAAACACACACTTTGAAGACTGGATAAAGTTTAAATTTCCTGAGCATGAGCTCTTTGCTATGATTTACGCAGATATAGTGGATGAATTTGAAGCGTTAAAAAAAGAGTACGGTTTTGTAAACTTTAATGATTTGCTTCTAAATTTTAGAGATATATGTAAAACAAAAGAGCTAGGTTATAAAGAGGTACTTGTGGATGAATACCAAGATACTAACGCACTTCAAGGCACGCTAATAGATGCTATGAATCCGCCATCACTTTTTTGTGTTGGAGATTATGATCAGAGTATTTACGCGTTTAATGGGGCGGATATATCTATCATCGGTACATTTTCTACAAAGTTTCCCTCTGCTAAAGTTCACACACTTACAAAGAACTATCGCTCAACCATTCCCATACTCTCTCTTGCTTCAAAAGTTATAGAGCACAATGAGCGGATTTATCCAAAAAAACTTGAAGTTACAAGAGTGCATGAGAGTCATCCGCCAAAGCTTTTAGCGTATGATGAACTCTTTGATCAGTACCACGATATAGCCTTTAAGATAAGTAACTCTCAAACACCAAGAGATGAGATAGCAGTTATCTTTAGAAACAACTCTTCAGCTGATGGTATAGAAGTAGGGCTTCGTGAGCTCGGCATTACATGTAAGAGAAAAGGTGGAACTAGCTTTTTTGATTCACGTGAGGTAAAAGCGGTTTTAGATTTTTACACGCTTCTTATAAATGAGTCTGACATGATGGCATTTATCCATCTTTTTGAGTTTGCTAGAGGTGTTGGCTCGGCTGTTGCAAAAGAGCTCTATATCGCTCTAAAAACACTTGGGCATGGAAGCATTTTTTATGGACTTTATGCTCCTGATGAGACTATAAGCAATCCTTTTGAGAAGAGAAAACTAAACCAACAGCTTGGACTTTTTGATGATTTTTTAGAGCTTGGAAGTGTTGGTAAGTTTGCTAAGTGTGGATTTGAAGATAAGTTTATGAAAAACCCAATCCTAAAACATCCAAAACTCACTAAAGAGAATGCTACTTTTTTACATGATTTTTATCTTCTTTATAGAGATTTAAAGGGTGTTAGAGAGCCTAGAGCAATAGTTAGTAAGATTGCAAAATCGGAGATTTACAAGTACATATCAGAGCATCTCTCAAGTAGAAGAGCGCTCCTAAAAGATGGCACGATTGATGAGAAACAAAAGAGTGAATCACTCTCAAATATAGCAAGAAAGATGGTTCTCTTAGAGGAGCTCTCAAAACCATATAGTGAGCATGAGAGGTTTTTAAATGCCATGATACTTGGCTCTTCAGATTTGACGCAAGGTGAGGGTGTAAACCTTCTTAGTGTTCACGCCTCAAAAGGGTTGGAGTACAAAGAGGTATATATAGTTGACCTTATGGATGGTCGTTTTCCAAACCGTAAACTTATGCACAGAGGCGGTTCTTTGGATGAAGAGAGGCGTCTATTTTATGTAGCGGTCACTCGCGCAAAAGATATACTCTATCTTAGCTATGCAAAGTATGACAAAATCAAAAAATTAAATTTTGTGCCATCGCAATTTTTATATGAGGCTTCACTCGTACCTAAAGATGAAGCCTTCCGTGCGATGGTTTTAAAAGAAGAGGATAACGAGGAATAAAAATTGGAGTATACTTCCAAAATATACAAAGGAGTATAGGATGATTAAAGTAGTTTTATTTACAGTTGTAACAATGTTGTTTATGGTCGGGTGTAGCGATGATGCTACTAAAAGCGCGAATGCTGAAGTAAAAAGCAAACAAGAAGTTAAAGAAGATGTAAAAGTTGCGGTTGCTGAAATTAAAGAAGAAGCAAAAGCTACTGCTTCTGACGTTAAAGAAGATACACAAGCAGTTGTTGCTGATATAAAAGAAGAAACTAAAAGCGTTGTTGCTGATGTAAAAGAAGAAGCAAAAGCTGCTTTACAAGAGAGTAAAGTTGTTGTTGCAGAAAAAACTGCTGCTGTACAAGAAGCTATTGCATCTGTTCAAGCTCCAGTTGCAACAGTTGATGCTGTTAGTTTATATAAAGTTTGTGCAGGATGCCATGGTGCTGATGCTTCAAAGCCTGCACTTAACAAGTCACAAGTAATCAAAGGCTGGGATGCTAAAAAGATTTCAGATGCACTACATGGTTATAAAGCTGGAACTTATGGCGGAGCTATGAAGGGCTTAATGGGTGCTCAAGTATCTAAATTAGGCGATGCAGAGATAGAAGCTCTAGCTCAGCACATCTCAAAGTTCTAGAGAGACTTAAGCCCACTTTGTAGGAATGGGGTAATGCTCAACTACAAAGTCTATATCTTTGTCTCCTCTTCCGCTTAGATTTACCAAAATAGACTCTTTAGGATTCTCTTTTGCGTACTTCATAGCAAATGCTACTGCGTGAGCAGATTCAAGAGCTGGAATGATTCCCTCATGTTGAGAGAGTTTGTAAAAAGCGTCTACTGATTCTGTATCACTGCATAGCCCTAACTTTGTTCTTCCAATACTATTTAGATAAGCATGTTCAGGCCCAACAGAAGGGTAGTCTATACCACTTCCTATAGAGTGAACTGGAGCTGGATTTCCATCTTTGTCTTGAAGCATTATAGAGTTAAAACCATGCATAACTCCCTCGCTACCATAAGTCAAACTAGCACTATGCTCACCAATCTTATCACCCTTTCCACCAGGCTCTACAGCGTAAAGCTTTACACTATCTTCTATAAATGCGCTAAAGATTCCCATAGCGTTACTTCCACCACCTACACACGCAGTTACCATATCTGGAAGACGGCCCGTCATCTCTAAAAACTGCTCTCTTGCTTCAAGTCCAACTACACTTTGAAAGTCTCTTACCATCTTTGGAAAAGGGTGAGGACCAACAACAGAGCCTATCGCAAAGAGCTGAGTCTCTGTATCTTTTAGATATGCATCAAAAGCGCTATCAACCGCCTCTTTGAGTGTTTTAAGCCCATGAGTTGCTGGAACAACTTTAGCCCCTAAAATCCTCATTTTTACAACATTTGAGTACTCTTTTGCGATATCAACTTCGCCCATATGTATCTCACACTCAAGCCCAAAGTAAGCCGCTGCAGTAGCAAGCGCTACACCATGTTGACCCGCGCCGGTTTCGGCTATGAGCTTTTTTTTGCCAAGATGTTTTGCCAAAAGAGCTTCAGCCATACAGTGGTTTAGCTTGTGCGCACCAGTGTGGTTTAAATCTTCTCTCTTTAGATAAATTTGCCCACCACCAACAAAGTCTGATAGATTTTTACAGTAAGTGATAGGAGTAGGTCGTCCTTGATAATGCTTTCTTATTCTCTTTAACTCACTTATAAAATCATAAGACTTTGAGAGTTTGTCGTAAGCGCTGCTTATCTCTGCGTAAGTAGCCTCAAGTTGAGGTGGCAAAAACGCACCTCCAAATTTTCCAAAAAAGCCATTTTGATCAGGCATAGATTCTAAGTATGGTTTTTGCATAGTTATTTTCCCACTTTTTTTTGCAGTGATTGTAGCTATTTTGTGATAAATTTTCTTGTAAATGGGCTTTATTTATTAAAATAATTTAAATTATACTCTTGCATATTAGTAACGTTTAGTAGATATCTACTTCATTGTCTTGTATATCACGATTTAGCATTTTAAATTCTGAGTCATCTGTGTTGGTTATGTTTATGTTTCCACTTCCAAGTGTTGCTAGAGTTTTTGTTTTTTGGTTGGTTTTATCGTTTGAGTAGTCTAGTGCAACATTGTTAAGTGTATTTTCTTCTACATTTCCACCTATGTTAATACTTAAAGATTTACTTTTAGAATCTACTCTATTGTTTAGGCTTGAAGCTATGAGTGTGTTTGTATTAAGTGTAAGTTGTGAGTTATCATCTCCTTGACTATCAACTGCCGCTATAGTAGCTCCTCTTAGTTTAGTTTGCTCTAGTGTATTTATATTTACACTGTTACCCCTTAGGTCTGTAAGCAGTGTCTCTTTAGAATCTAGTGAGCCGCTAGATTTGTTAACACCTAAGCTTTGTAGTCCACTTGTACCAAACCCAACACTAAAGCCATTTGATTTATCTCTACTCTTTTGACGGTTTTGCACTGACTCTATACTTAGGTTTTTAGAGTTTATGGCTAGAGTATCATCAGCTTTTAGGTTTGCCCCTTTTATGGTTGTTGTTTCGTTTGTGTTTAGAGTTGACATGTAGAAGTTAGATTTTATGTTTAAAAATTTGCACATTATCTAATTTGACTTCCTTTGATTTTAGTTATACATGTATGCATCCCCGAGTAGGGCTTGGAGACGAGTTAATATTAATTATTCATTTTTATCATATTTAACAAGTTGTTTACCACCTTTTGGTAAATCAGTATGATAAAATATAATTTCAACTGTACTATCCTTATATTTTTGCTTGTATTTTTTAGCTAATTTTAAAAATAACTTTTGCATTTTTTTATGTTCATCTGTAATTATTTCTTTTGTGGGTATCCAGAATGCAGGTGCAGTGGCATAAACAACACTAACATTATTTTCATGCATTTCTGTGTACAACATACCATGGTTACAAATTAATTCACCATTATCACGATTGGCTTTCCATCTATCATCAGAATCGCAATCAAATGCTGGATTTAAGGCTGTTACTCTATCTCGAATATCTTTTTTTATTTGTTCATACTCATCTTTTGTTACTTTATTTATTTTAATTTCCGTACTTGAAACTATAGTGAAACATCCATTTAAAATAAACATTAATCCTAATGCCATTATCACTTTATATATCATTCCGCATCCTTTAAATTTGAATTGTTAATAATGGTATCAATACTGTGACCATCTTTTATATTTTGTAAAATAGAAGAACTTTCTTGTGGATTTATTTGATGCTGCTTTCCTGAAGCATCAGGTAATATCAAATAACTATTTTGAAGATTTGTTAATGGATCATGTTTCATATAATAATTATCTATATTATTTGTACCTTTTCCACTTATTACAGTAATTGGATGAACTCCTGCTGCATTATATGTTTTTGCTTCTAAACTAGTCTTTTCAGAAGCGGCAGCTGCTTCTCCCCCACCCAAAGAATGACCAGTCAGGGAAGCTTTTACTCCTAACTTTTGTGTTGCATCATTAAATTTAATAGCATTAGCAATTGCTTGTCTATAAGCATCTGATGTTAATCCTACACCTTGGATTAAATTAGTTCTTATATCCTTTGAATCTAATCCATCTGTACCTGCATATGCATATGTCACTTCACCTGTTATTTTATTTACATACACAGCTGATTTAAATCCTGTTTTTTCGTTGATTAAATCTTTTTGGCTTAATCCATATTTATTTAGTGTTGTTTCATCTATAACTTCTTGAATATATTGTGGGAGTTTAAATTTTTGATCATCTTTATATACATGCTTTGATATATCAGCACCATCTTTAACACTTAAATTATCCCCAACAGCTTTATCCAACCATGTAAACTCACTGTTGTTTTGTTGGAGCTGTATGTACTCTACTACTGATTGAGGTTGTGTGTGATTGTTTGTTTGTGCCATTGAACCTTGATTGGTTATATCTAGTACAAACTCTGTGTATGAAGATAGGTTCTCTCCGAAGTTATTTGAGTAAGCTTCTTCTGATTGTATATTACTTTGTTGATCCATAGCGTGTGTAGCCTCATGTCCTGCTGTTGAGATTAAATCTTTTGTTGAATCATTATATTTATCATTGATGTAAGCATCTTTAGTTATCTCTGAGTAGTAACCTTTTACTTGTTCACCATCTTTTCCTGCTACATCTGTATCTATTAGTTTATTATCATATGTAGTGTATCCAAGTTTTACCATTACTGCATCTGTCACTTCATCTAACATCTGCTCTTTTTGGCTTGGTGTTAAGTCAGGGCTGTTTAGTGCTGTTGCTAGTTCTGGTGAATTTGCTATTTCCTTTTTAAGAGCTTCATAAGTATTATGAGTTTTTTCTGTCTCACTAAAGAAGTCTTGTATTCCTACTCTCTCAGTTGTAGCTATAAGTTCTACTGTGTTTGCAATCATCTTAGTTTTTAGTAAATCTTCTGCTATCTGATTCCTTCCATCTTGTGTAAGCAGTCTAGTATCTAACTCAACTTTTAAACCTTTATGACTTTGAATGTTATATATGTCTACTTCATTGTCTGCTATATCTCTGTTTAGCATTCTAGTTTCTGAGTCATCTGTGTTTGTTATGT
>NZ_JAQVKA010000136.1 GCF_028694895.1 Sulfurimonas sp.
CATACTTTTTATTTGGTGCTAAAAGTCAATTTTTCTTTGATGGCAATAAACGAACATCAAGACTTATGATGAATGGGATACTTTTAGATAATGGCTATCCGATTTTGAATATAAAAGCAAAAGATAAGTTGGAGTTTAACAAGGTAATGATTGAGTTTTATGACAGTAATGACATCAAAAAAGCGATAGAGTATTTGGTGAATTACTACATCAAACAAAATACTCACTTGGTGGCTTAATTATGGGTAATTCCAGTCCTTTTACTTTTATATTTCCACTTTTTAAAGCTCTAGTGAAACGATTTTGAGATTTTCTTTGACGAACTGATACAGAAATAAAAATTGAATACAAACCTTATAACACTATTGGCTAAAACTATCAAATAGAGGAGCCATTTAGTAAAATATGAGATACAAAATAATCTCGTAATACAAATCGTAATTTATCTCGCAAATAAAGTCACTATGTCAGTTGATATTTAGTATTTATATCCCTATAAATGGTCTTTTTTTATTGATTACTTCTCGTTATTTATCTCGTAAAATTTGAAATAAAATACTAAAAAAAGATATAATAACATCAAGGATGAATAAAATGTTAATATCTCCAATTATGCCTTATGATCTTAAGGGGCAAATAAAGCCAGAACTCTTAGAGCTTGCAGAAAAAGTTTGTATAGAAAGTGCCAAAATTGCAAGTGGATATAATCAACATGTTGTGAATGCTTTTAGGGATGTTTTACGCATCACTAACAGCTACTATTCAAACAGAATCGAAGCTGAGAGTACGCACCCTATTGATATTGAGAAGGCAATGCTCAAGCAGTTCTCTGATGATTCAAAACAAAAGGCACTTCAAGAACTTTCTATTGCCCATATTCAAGCACAAAAGTTTGTTGAGAACTACTCCTTAAAGCATAGTGTTATTGATAGAGGCTTCCTAAAAGAGATCCATCGAGTTTTTTACTCTAGTGAAGGTATGGAAAAATTTACAAAACTTGAAGAAGAAAATGAACTCATAGAGATGGTGCCTGGTGAGTTCAGAAAGAGAGATGTTCAGGTTGGCAATCATATTGCACCTTCAAGTGATGTGATAGAGACGGTTTTCAATTACTATGAAAAAGAGTACGCTTCGGTATTTAATAGCTCCACAAAAGCAATAAAATTACTTGCAGCTCTTAGCTCTCATCACCGCCTTGTATATCTTCACCCATTTTTAGATGGAAACGGAAGGGTCTCAAGACTCTATCTTGATGCAATGTTTTGGAATATGAAGCTTGAGGGGTATGGACTCTGGAATATCTCAAGAGGACTTGCAAGAGATGTTAAAGAGTATCAGCATTACTTATCCTACGCAGATATGAGACAACAAGGTGCAACTGATGGCAGGGGAGAATTGTCACTGAGGGGACTTGAAGGGTATTTGAAATATATGCTTGAAACGGCATTGGATCAAATAGAGTTTATGGGCAATGGTTTACGACTTGATCAGCTCAATGATAAAATCAGAAAATTTGTAAAATTTTCACAAGAGGGGATGTTTTACAAACAAGAAGCTTTACCAAAATATTCTGAACTGTTATTCTCTCATCTGTTGTTAAATGGAGAGCTAGAAAGAAAGTATGTGCCCACAGCAATAGGAAAAAGTGTAAGTACGGCAACAAAACTTGTAAGCAATCTTACGAAAATGGGCTACATTGAAAGTGAACACTCTAAAGCGCCTCTTCGTCTGAGAGTGAACTCATTTTTTGCTTCGCAGATTATCCCAGAGCTTATTCCAGAAAAATAGGGGAATTCAAACTTTTAGAAGACACCCTGCAGTGCTTGTTTATTGGCATCATCTTGTAATTTTGCATATCGAACTGTTTGGGAAATATCTGAATGATTTAATAACTCCTGAATCTGCCTTATCGGTACATTCGATAAGGCTAGCTGTGATGCAAAGGTGTGACGCAGAGAGTGAATAACAATGCGATTTTTTCTGTCTTTTATATCCAGCCCTTTATTGAAGAGTTCATCCAGTATGGGCTTTAGTCGTCTTTGTAGCTGTCTTCCTGTAACTTTTATACCATCATAATTAAAGGAGATAAGATAATCATTAAAGCCAATTTTAGAGAGAGTGGTATGAAGGATTTCTCTTGTTGTATTGGTTATATAGCCACTGTAAACTTCACTGCCACCTTTAAAGTCTGTGAGCCTTATTATTTCGTTTTGTAAGTTAATGTCACATTTTTTTAGATGTAATATACTCTCCATCCTTGCACCAGTAGAAAGGGATAATTTACAAAATAGCTCAAGCAGAGATCCATAGCTATTTTCTAAATCAATTTTTTGAGTCTTTGCAAACAACTCTTCTATTTCATATTTATTTAAAAAACGCTCTCGTGTGTTTTTAACTTTGAGTTTCGTGACTTTGATAGATGGATTTACTGCTTCATATAGCTCTTCTTTGAATCCATAGTTGAAAATTGTACCAAAAAGCTCTATTATCATATTAACTGTCTGATTACTTAAACCATTTTGCAAAGTTGTTTGCTGTAAGTCTATTAAGTGGTGTTTAGTGATTTTTGTTATATCCATCGCTCCTAAGACCGGTGCTAAATGCTTATTGTATTTACTTAGCCTCTCAAAAGTACTTTTTGAGTTGTCTTTAGTCTCAAAGTATTTTTTAGCAATAGAATCAAGAGTTAAAATTTTTGTATTTCTTGATTTGACTATTTTAGGTGGTTGTTCGCCTTTAAAAATAGAATTGATAATTTCAATTCGTTTATTTTTACAATAAATTTCATTAACACCCTCTGTCTCACAGCCAACTTTTACTCGCTTGAGTTTGTTTTGTTCATCTTTATATCTGACATAATAAGTTTTGTAGCCATTCTCTTTTATATAGTACTGAACACCTTCATATTTTTTAGAACTTGTGAATTTTGCCATATATCAACTCATTAAATTTTGATTGTGAAGTATAACATTTCTAGGTGACAAAAGGGGTGACTAATTAGTCACCATTTTTGAAAAAAGATGATTTTAGTTGATTTTACATGAGGATACAAAATCTTTGAAAAGCCCTTGCTTTGGCGATATTTGAGGATAGTTGATGAAATTTTAAGAAACTTGAAAAAACACCATTTTTCAAGTCCTCTCATCCGCACCACCTACTCTCTAAAACTTCTTAAATTACAAACTTTTAAAAAATTAAAAACAAAACAAAAATTTTCATTGATACGGTGT
>NZ_JAQVKA010000137.1 GCF_028694895.1 Sulfurimonas sp.
AGCTTTTTGAAACTTTACAAGCTGGTGATCATCTAATAGTATCTGAACTTAGTCGTATAGGAAGAAGTGTCGTAAATGTTGTTACTATTGTAAATCAACTCATAGCACTTGGCGTAAATCTTCATATTCTCAAAGAACAGCTTTTTATAAAACCAAACGAGCAAAACCCTTTCACAGATTTCCAAATAAATATTTTTTCAGCTTTTGCACAACTTGAAAGAGATCTAATAAGCAAAAGAACAAAAGAAGCCCTACAAGCAAGAAAAGCAAAGGGAATAAAACTTGGCAAACCAGTTGGAACTATTCAAGGAAGCATTTACGATAAAGACAAAGAGAAAATCAAAGAGCTTCATAGTCTTGGTGTAACTCTTACAAATATCTCAAAAAAACACTTAGGTTATGGAACTATTAAAAGTCTAAGTGAATATGTAAAAAATAAACTTGATAAGGAGAAGTAGCAATGGAGCAAAAAGTATTTAGCGTGATGTCAGAAGAATTTGCAAAAAACTACGATTTTTACAAAGATTATGATGATATGGTGATCCACAAAGAGACAGGACAGATCTTTAAAACCAATTTCATAAATGGTATGGTTCAGTTAGTGCCAGTGAGTAATAATACAGCTATGGAAAAGATCGAGCAGGGGCTTAGTGAGTTTGCAAAAGAACTTAAAAGGCAAGGGTTTTAAAAGCAAAAAATAACGCTTTTATGCAAGATATGATAATATAAAAAACAATAATAATTTTAGGTTTGTAGTATGTCAAAGAAGAATTTAACAGAACGAGATATTTGTACAAAGTATATAACTCCAGCACTCATTGAGTCTGGCTGGAACTTGCACTCTCAATTTAGAGAAGAGGTAACATTTTTTACAAACGGTCGTATCTATGTTCACGGTAAGAGGATACGCAGAGGTGAACAAAAAAGAGCCGATTATATCCTTTACTACAAACCAAACATTCCTATAGCTATCATCGAAGCAAAAGACAACAAACACAGCATTGGTGACGGTATGCAGCAAGGTCTAAGTTATGCAGAGATTTTAGATATACCTTTTGTGTACAGTACCAATGGTGATGGCTTTTTAGAGCACGATCCAACTGAGTCTAATGGAAAACTTCAAAGAGAAATTAGCTTAAATAACTTTCCATCTCCAGATGAGCTTTGGCAAAGATATAAAAAATACAGAGGCATTGAAGATGATGAAGCCCAAAAAGTAGCACTTTCCCCTTACTACATTGATGATCCAAAAAGAGAACCAAGGTATTATCAAAAAAATGCCATCAACAGAACCATAGAAGCCATCGCCAAAGGGCAAAAAAGAATCTTGCTTGTTATGGCAACAGGTACTGGGAAAACATACACCGCATTTCAAATCATCTACAGACTTTACAAGTCAAGAAAAGCCAAAAGAATCCTCTTTTTGGCAGATAGAAACATATTGGTAGATCAAACAAAGATAGGTGACTTTAAACATTTTGGCGACAAGATGACTAAAATTACCAATAGAACTATCGATAAATCTTTTGAAGTTTATCTCTCTCTTTATCAAGCTATTACGGGTAATAGTGAAGAGAAAAAGATCTTTAAAGAGTTTAGCCGTGACTTTTTTGATCTGATTGTCATAGATGAGGCACACCGTGGAAGTGCAGCAGAGGACAGCCAGTGGAGAGAGATACTGGAGTATTTTGATAGTGCAGTACAAATAGGTCTTACAGCAACTCCAAAAGAGACAAAATATGTGAGCAATATCTCATACTTTGGTGAACCAGTTTATACATACTCTTTAAAGCAAGGGATTGATGACGGCTTTTTGGCTCCGTATAAAGTGATCCGATTATCTCTTGACAAAGATGTTGAAGGATGGCGACCATACAACGGACAAACTGATGATAAGGGAGAAGAGATAGAGGACAGAGAGTACAACACAAAAGACTTTGATAGAAATCTAATTCTCACTCAAAGAACAAATCTTGTAGCAAAAAAGGTTACTGAATATCTAAATGCAAATGACCCTTATATGAAAACTATCGTCTTTTGTGTAGATATAGATCATGCAGAGAGGATGCGACAAGCTCTTGTAAATGCAAACCCTGCTATGGCAAAAGAGAGTAGAAAGTATGTTATGCGAATAACTGGAGACAATGAAGAGGGTAAAAAAGAGCTAGATAACTTCATAGACCCAGAATCTACATACCCAGTCATCGCAACTACTTCAAAGCTTATGACGACAGGCGTAGATGCTCAAACGACAGGACTAATTGTACTAGATAGCAACATAGGTTCTATGACAGAATTTAAACAGATCATAGGTCGCGGTACAAGGATAAACGAGACTTACGGGAAACTCTACTTTACAATCATGGATTTTAGAAATGTTACAAGACATTTTGCTGATTCAGATTTTGACGGTGGTCCAGTTCAAATCTATGAGCCAAAAGATGATGACCCAATTACACCTCCAGATGAAGAGATACCAGAAGAGTTTAGCGACACGGTAAATGAGCCAAATGAGCCTTACGGTGAAACTCCAGATGTATCTATCACAGATGGCGAAGAGGGCACTTCTAAACCTACCCGTCACACGGTAAGCGGTGTGAAAGTAAAAGTTTTAAATAAACGAGTGCAGTACATCGGAGCAGATGGTAAGCTCATCACAGAATCACTTGTGGATTACAGCCGTAAAAACATCAAAAAAGCCTATGCAAGTTTAGATGAATTTTTACAAGAGTGGAGCAGTACAGAACAAAAAGAAGCGATCATCAAAGCTTTAAGCGATCAAGGTGTCTTTTTCGATGAGCTTGAGAGCGAAGTAGGTAAAGAGGGGCTTGATCCATTTGATCTTATATGTCACATAGCATTTGACAGACCAGCACTCACAAGAGCCGAACGAGCAGGCAAATTAAAACAAAACAGTTATTTTAATAAATACTCAGACAAAGCAAAAGCAGTTATAAACGCACTCTTAGACAAATATACGGAATCAGGCATAGAGAGTATAGAAGACATCGCAGTTCTAAAAGTACCGCCGTTTAACGAGTACGGAACTATGACGGAACTTACAAAACTTTTTGGCGGTGGCAGAGCTGGGTATCAGTCACTTATCAAAGAGATAGAACAACATTTATACGCATCGTAAACAATTTTAAAAGGAACAAATAAATTATGGCAGATATTTCAAATATCGTAAAATCAATTCAAAACATTATGAGAACAGATACGGGTGT
>NZ_JAQVKA010000005.1 GCF_028694895.1 Sulfurimonas sp.
TTTGCTTCATTTTCTTTCAAAACAGGAGTATCAAGTTTTATATTTTTCACTCTTATTTTTAAAAGTTCTTCAAGCTCTTGGCTACCTAAAAATGCTATATATTTTTCATTGTTTTTCTCATCCAACACACTTATGGTCTTTGTTACAAAATTTATATCTCTTGGTGTAATCTTGCAAATTGCTCCAACTCTAGCTCCTGTAGTCAAAGCAAGTAGTGTAAATATGTGTAGCTGCTCATCTAGCTTAGTATGATCTAGCAAAGTAAAAATCTCTTCTTTACTTAGATATCTTTCTCTTATATTATCAACTTTTAATGATTTTATTTTTTTCAATGGATTTTGAGTAGCGATATTTTTTTCGATTGCATAGTTAAAAATGGCACTCATTTCTCCCAAAATAGTGTTAACAGTTTTTGGAGCAAACTCTTTTAATTTAAGAGTCTGTAATTTTTGTATCTCTTCTGATGTAATGCTTTTTATATCTTTTTTGCCCAATAATGGAGATATATGCATTTCATACTTTCTTTTAGATAGTTTATTGTTACGGTTATGGTTCTCTTTTGATTTATAATGCTCTAATGCAATGCTATCAAGCGAAACTATATCTTTTTTCTTTCTCTTAAGAACAGCTGGCGGTTCTTCTCCGAGTTTTATTTTATTTATAAACTCATTTCTTTTGTTGTAAGCATATGTCTCGGTAATACCGTTTGATTTTTTACCTACCGTGAACCAAGTTTTTTTATTTTCTGCGTCTTTGTAATTGATGGAGTATGTTATATCTCCATCTGTTAGTTTATTAAGATAGACGCCTGAATATTTTTTACTTTTTATTCTTGCCAAATTGTTACCCTATTGCTACCCAAAATTTAAAAATCTATATAAAAGTATAGCGAACTTGATATAATAAAAACAAGGTTTAAATCCCTAAAATATGGGACTTTAAGAGACAATAGACAACTTTAAGAAACTTAAGGAATTCTTTTAAATAGAGTTCGAATCTCTGAGGGTCCACCACCTATTTTTTTATAACTCCTTTAATTTAAAATACTCCAATAAATTTTCAAACAACTCATACTTAATCTTATAATTTTAATATTCGTCTTTAAATTCTGTAATTTACCCTGTTTTTAGCTTGCGTTAGCGTTTTACTTTATATCTTAACGCTCTTATAATGAAGTTTTATGTAAAATTTCTCCATTATGAAGATGATTAAAAATAAAGCCTTAACTTTACTACTTTTTACTTTTGTTTTTTTTATGGTGCATGATTATATTGTGCAAGATCTCCATTTAGATACAAAGTGCGAACTTAGCAGTAAAGTTTGTGACAAGGCAGAAGTGCAAACCAAGATTCATGATGCCATCGATAATATCTTCAATTTCAACCTTCAACAAAACCTTTTAATAGAGACAAAAGTCTTAAGCACTCAACCTTCTAGCAGCATACTTAATCTAAGCTCAAATACAAATCCTGTTCCACAAAGACCACCGCTCTTATAAACTTTTTTTTATAAACTTAAAATTTTAAAAAAGGTAAAACTATGAAAATAAAACTATTTTTACTCTTTTTTGTCTCTATAAATCTATATGCAAAAAATCTAAATGAGATAACGCAAGCATTAGAGGCGAGCAAAAGAGTAACTTCAATGAAAGAGCAGACTAAATCTGATATCGCTCAAGCAGAATATCTTGGCTCTTATAATGCCCCATATTTAGGCCTTAGCATATCTAATGCTGATGAAAGTAACGATAAAGGAGAAGAGTACTCGGTTGGTATATCCCAAGAGATAGCTCATCCTTTTGCAAGCAGTAGTAAAGTGGTGGCAGTACAAGCAAAGAGCAGAGCAATAGAGCAAGGCGCATCTTATGCTCTTGATATTTTGACTCTAGAAGTAGCTAAAAAATACCATCAAGCTTGTATATCAAAAGAGATAAGCAACTCTTTACAAAGGCTCTATGATGAACAAAATGAGAGCTTTTTTAAACTACAAAAAGCTTATGAGCTTGGAGAGATTTCAAAAAAAGAGCTACTTTTTAATAAGCTAGACTTAGCAAAGACTCAGCGTAGTGTAACAACTTACAAAAGAGCCTATATAACTGAGCTCTCAAATCTTCAAGAGATGATTGATAATCTTGATATAGAAGAGTTAGAGTGTAATGATTTGGCAAAAATCACAAAAGGGATAGAGCTAAAGAGCGTTGATGAGCACTCTCTTATAAAAGAGATAACTTATGAACAAAACTCAGCTAAGTCTTTTTACAATGTATATAACTCAACCTTTAGCACTATCGGCTATGAACTGCTTTATGAAAAAGAGTTAGATACAACTCGCTATACATTTGGGATTAGCGTTCCACTTGACTTCTTAAGCTCAAAAACAGAGATACAAAGGGCTGAGTATCTCCATAAAGATGTATCACTTATAGCTAAAAAAGAGTATCTAACACTAGAGATACAAAACTCTTTAAAGACGTCTGCCCTAAAACTAAAGACTCTTTATGAAGAGTTTGTTTTACTAGAAGAAAATGTTTTACCAATGAGTTTAGAGCTAAAAGATTTGGCTAAAAAATCTCTTATGGAGGGTCATAGTAGTGTTTTAGAATATCTTGATGCTACAAGATCATACTCAAAAATATCTCTCGAGTTTCAAGAGATTAAGAAAGATTACTACAATGAGCTTTTTGAATTTTATAAAAAAGCGGATATAAAAGGAAATTTATGAAAATATTATCACTATTAACACTTGTTTATATGAGTCTTTTTGCAACTATAGAGATGAGTCAAAAACAGCAAGACGATTTGGGCATAAAAACTACAAAAGTTAAAAAAGCCACAAACATAGAGTTTGGAGCATATAACGCAAAAGTTACACTAGATGCAAAAGATATCATATCTGTTGGGCTCGCAGTTGACTCTGTTGTTGTAGATATATTTGTTACAAAGCTAACGCATGTAAAAAAATCACAAAAGCTTCTATCCGTAAAAAGTAGCGCTCTTTTAAATCTTCAAAAGGATTATATAAACGCTCTGATTGAGAGTGAAAACTCACTTAAAAACTACCAAAGAGATGAAAAACTATATCTTGAGGGCATCATTTCTCAAAAAAATTTACTAGCTTCACAAAAAGAGAAACTAAACTCTGCGCTAAAAGTAAAGCTAAGCGAGGGTGAGCTTCTAATGAGTGGTTTTGATGGCTCATTACTAAGAAGTGTAAGAGAGACTCATAAGCTTGTAGAGTCTATAAATATTTTAGCACCAAGAGACGGTTTAGTAGATGCGATAGCCATAAATATCGGAGAAAAAGTAGAATCAAACAGAACTATGATGAAAATCTATGCTGATGCAAAGAGGTATTTGGAGCTAAATGTGCCTATTGATATAGCAAATAAAATAGCTTTAGGAGATAGATGCTACTTTGAGAACTCTAGCGCTAAAATCGTTGCTATATCAAACATAGCAAATGAACAAACGCAGTCAGTTGCGCTTAGAGCCATTATAGAAGATGCAAAAGATGTCATGATAAATAGAGTCTATTTTGCAAAGATAAAAAAGAGTGTAGAGAACGCTTTTGAGATTGAAAAAAGTGCTTTGCTTTACGAACAAAACAAGACTATCGTCTTTAAAAAAGTCTCAAACGGATATGAGCCTTTGGATGTTGTGATACTAAAAGAAAACACTCAGAGTTATATCATTCAAGCACCACTAAATGAGAATGATTCCTTAGCTTCTAGTTCAACTTCTACGCTTCTTAGTGCTTTGGAGCATGCAGATGAGTGAGAGACTAATAAACTTTGCACTCTCTCAAAGGCTCTTAGTTCTCCTTGTGGCTGTGGCAGTTCTATTTTTTGGTGCATCATCAATGCTCAAACTACCAGTAGATGCATATCCTGATGTCGCTCCAACTCAAGTAAAAATCATACTAAAGGCCTCAGGGATGACGCCCTCAGAGATGGAATCTCGTGTGATGATCCCAGTAGAGCAAAACTTACAAAGCATACCAGACCAGAGAATAGTCCGCTCTATTGCAAAGTATGGACTTTGCGATATAACTATTGACTTTGAAGAGGGTGTTGATATCTACTGGGCAAGACAACAAGTAGCGCAAAGGCTTAGTGAAGTAAAAGATATACTCCCAGAAAATCTCACCGGAGGGCTAGCCCCAATAACGACGCCACTTGGTGAAGTTTTGATGTTTACTATCGAGTCTGACACTCTTGATTTGATGCAAAAAAGAACGCTGCTTGACTGGGTAATAAATAAAAGAATTCGCTCTATCGATGGGGTTGCAGATACCAACGCTTTGGGTGGTTATGTCAAGACTTATGAAATAACTCCTGACTTTGCAAAGATGAAACTTCACAAGATTACAATGGAGATGCTAGAGGACGCTGTTAGAAAAAACAATAAAAACGATGGAGTAGGAAGACTCTCTGTTGGGGAGCAAAGCCTTTTTATCAGAACAGAGGGAAGACTCAAAAATCTTGATGACATCTCAACGCTTATCATTAAAAACGAAGACTCAAGAGATGTAAGAGTTAGTGATATCGCCGAGGTAACTATAGGCTCGCTTACAAGAGGCGGTTTTGTAACAAAAGATGGCAAAGAAGAGGCTGTTCAGGGGTTGATACTATCAAGAAAAGGGGTTGATACTTCTGGAGTTTTAAAAAGGGTAAAAGCTGAACTTGCTAATATTGAAAAAGATTTACCAGAAGGTACAACTCTAAATATCTTTTATGACCGCTCAGATTTAGTCGCAAAAGCCATACATACAGTTACAAAAGCACTTTTAGAAGCCATGGCGCTTATATTGATAGTTTTGTACCTATTTTTGGGAAGCTTTGCATCAGCTTTTAGTGTAGCGATAATCTTACCGTTTGCCGCAATGATGACCTTTATAGCTATGAGCTACTTTGGTATCAGCGCAAATCTTATGAGCCTTGGCGGGCTTGCTATTGCTATTGGTATGCTAGTTGATGCTGGGGTTGTTATGGTTGAGAATATAGCCGAACATTTAGAAGATGAGAAGTATAAAGATGAATCAAAACTAAGTTTAGTTATGAGCTCTGCAAAAGAGGTAGCAACACCAGTCTTTACAGGAATACTAATCATCATCATAGTTTTTTTACCACTCTTAACGCTAGAAGGTTTAGAAGGAAAATTATTTGTTCCCGTGGCTCTTAGTATAGTTTTCGCGCTTACGTCATCTCTTATCTTAGCGCTTAGTTTTATCCCTGTTGTTAGTTTTTATGTACTAAAAAAGACTCCACATAAACCGGTAGCTTTGATGACATTTTTACAAAAAAGATATGAGAAGATACTAAGATACTCACTATCTAATCAAAAAAGCATCTTTGTAGCAGTTGGAGCTTTATGGATAGTTGCAGTTATCGCTTACATGGGTGTTGGAAAGACGTTTATGCCAACCCTTGATGAGGGAAATGTAATCATCGGTATAGAGAAAAACCCATCTATTTCGCTTAATGCAAGCCGTGATATTGACTTAAAAATACAACAAGCACTTATGCGAGAAGTTCCAGAAATCCTCTCTATTGTGGCTCGTGGTGGTAGTGATGAGATAGGACTTGATCCTATGGGATTAAACGATACAGATACCTTTTTGGTTTTAAAGCCAAAGGATGAGTGGAGAGTTCCATCTAATGAGTGGCTTCTTGATGAGTTTAGAAGAGTTTTAGATGAGTTTGTAGGCATTGAGTATAGCTTTACTCAACCCATAGCTATGCGGGTCTCAGAGATGCTCAGTGGCTCAAGAGGGGATATAGTTGTAAATATCTATGGCGGAGACAGTACAAAGCTCGAAGAGATAGCAAAACAAGTAGTAAAAATTGTAGAGTCCATTAGAGGGAGTAGTGATGTTTACAAAAAAGCAAACGAGGGAGTTGCTTACCTCGAGATTGAATTTAAAAATGAAGCAATGGCAAGGCATGGTGTAAGTAAAGATGAACTATCTAACTATCTAAAGGCTAGTGTTGATGGGATAGAAGTAGGGATAATCCAAGAAGAGTTAAGACGAATTCCTTTGATGATAAAGGGTGATAAAACTCTTCAAACAACTATGAGCAAAAACATGAACTTGCAGTATGTGCTCCCTAGTGGAGAGAGCATAGAGATAAATGAACTCTTAGAGTTTAAAATGACGCAAGGTCCAGTGCAGATTAATCATGAGAACTCTTTGAGAAAAAGTCTTGTGCAAACCAATGTAGTAGGGCGAGACTTAGTTAGTTTTGTTAACGAGATTAGCTCTGAAATAGACTCAAAGTTAGAACTTCCTCAAGGATATTATATAGACTACGCAGGAGAGTATCAAAACCAACAAAGAGCATCAAAGCGTCTATCTATAGTAATTCCTCTGAGTATTGCTCTTGTTTTTATCTTGCTTTTTGTGACATTTAAATCATCATTGCAAGCTTTATTAGTCTTGTTAAATATACCTTTTGCCCTTATTGGTGGAGTTTTTGGACTTTACTATACTGGGGAGTACATGAGTGTGCCTGCTAGCGTTGGTTTTATTGCACTGATGGGGATTGCTGTTTTAAATGGAGTCGTGATGTTAGAGTACTTTAACAAGCTCAAAGGAACTATACAAGACTCAAAAGAGCTTGTGATTCAAGGCTCACTTAGAAGACTCAGACCTGTTTTAATGACGGCTTCAATAGCAGCTCTAGCCCTTATCCCGATGCTATTTGCAACAGGACCAGGCTCTGAGATACAAAAACCTTTAGCTATAGTTATCATAAATGGTTTAATATCATCAACCTTTTTAACTCTAGTTCTTTTGCCAATCTTGTATCATAAATTTGTAGCAAAAAAATTTTAAAAGCTATGAGTGACTATTAACAAAAAGTTTATAGTCACTTTAGAGCGTATAAACTCTAAGAACTTTTGGTAAAATACGCACAACATAAAATTAATAACAAAGTAAAAAAATGAAACCATCAGAAAAAAATCAAACTAGAACTAATAAGAGTAAAACAAACCAGAGCAGAACTAATCCCAGCAGAACAATTAAAAAATTTCCAAAAGATAAACCTTTAGATAGCGCTCCAAAAAATGAGGTCAAAGAGATGTTTTTTCAGTGGTTTAAAAAGCGCAATAGCGTAGGTCAGATTATGAGCAAAGAAGATGTTGTTAGCAACGTTATAGCAAAGTTAGATGCCAAGCAAAACGATGCACTAAAAAAAGCTATGGATGAACTTATAAACAACGGCTTTGTAGACGTTCAAGATGATGGACTAACACTTGTACTAACACAAAGAGGCTCTGAATTTATAAAAGACTAATCCTCTCTTAGTAGAGCGTTAGCTTCTAGCGCCATCTCTAACTCTTCGTCTGTTTTTATAACAAAAAGCTCTATTTTACTTGTTTGTTTTGAGATTTTTATTAGGTTCTCTTCATTTGCCCTATCATCTAACTCTATCCCAAAAAGTTCAAGATTTTTAACTATCTTAGCCCTTATGGTAGGAGAGTTTTCACCTATTCCAGCGCAAAAAGCTATAGCATCAACTCTTCCAAGAAGTGCCATATATGAGCCTATATACTTCTTTACTCTTCTTACCATCATCTCTATAGCTATATGGGAGAGTTCATCATCTCTTTGCATTATCTCTCTTAAATCAATCTCGCCGCAAATCCCTATAAGCCCAGAGCGTTTGTTTAAAATCTCTTCTACCTCATCGGCGCTATAACCCAACTCTTTTTGAAGATAGATAACTATTTGAGGGTCTATATCTCCGCTTCTGCTGCCCATGATAAGCCCTTCAAGTGGCGTAAATCCCATAGAGGTATCTATACTTTTACCGTTTTGTATGGCGCATGCACTTGAGCCGTTTCCTAGATGAAGTGTTATGATATTTAGCTCATGTGGACTTTTTCGCATCAAATGGGCTACTTTTTTCATAACATAAGAGTGAGATATCCCATGAAAGCCAAATCTTCTAATATTGTGCTCTTTATAAAGCTCATAAGGTAGAGCGTAGAGATATGCTTCTTTTGGTAGGCTTGCATGAAAAGAGGTATCAAAAACTGCGATTTGAGGAACATTTGGAGCTTTTTGGAGGCTTATCAAAATACCTTCCACGTTTGCTTTGTTATGAAGTACAGAGAGTGGAATCAGCTTCTTTATTTTGTAAATCAAGTTTTCATCAATTAGAGTAGCACTCTTAAAAAAGTCACCGCCGTGAACAACTCTATGTGCAATAGCGTCAAATGATGAGAAATCTTCTATGATTTTGTACTCTTTTAAAATGTCATCTATAAAACTTAAGCCTTTATCATGAGTGTCTATTTTATCGTTAAACACTTTTGTCTTATCTTTGTACTTAAAAGTGGTTTTTGATGACCCCTCAGAGATTTTCTCTATATGTATATGCGCTAAAACTTCACTTTGTGGCATAAGGTAGAGTTTGAATTTTATAGATGAACTTCCAGAGTTAATAACTGCTATCTTCATATATTTGCCTGTATTGCGGTTATCAAGATAGTATTTAGCACATCATCAACGGTGCATCCACGACTCAAATCGTTTATAGGTTTTTTAAGCCCTTGTAAAATCGGCCCAATTGCCAAAGCTCCGCTTGAGCGCTGCACTGCTTTGTAGGTATTGTTTCCTGTATTTAAGTCTGGAAATATAAAGACACTCGCCTCTCCCGCTACTTTTGAGTTTGGAAGTTTTATGGAAGCTACACTTTTATCTACTGCTGCGTCATACTGCAAGGGACCATCTACTTCAAGATCGCTTCTTAGAGATTTCACTATCATCGTCGCTTCTCTTACCTTATCGACATCCACGCCACTTCCACTCTCTCCAGTTGAGTAAGAAAGCATCGCTACCTTTGGCACAATATCAAAAAGCCAAGCTGTATCCGCACTCGATATCGCTATTTGAGCCAGTTCTTTTGCGTTTGGATTTTGATTAAGGGCGCAATCGCCATAAATCAGAACTTTAGTTTTAAGGCACATAAAAAAGATGCTTGATACTAACTCAACATCTGGTGTTGTTTTTATGATTTGAAGGGAAGGTCTTATAGTATCTGCGCTTGAGTGGAGTGCTCCACTTACCATACCATCAGCATATCCTAAATGCACCATCATCGTTGCAAAGTACGTTGAGTGAATCATGGTATCTCTTGAAGCTTCAAGTGTTATGCCTTTATGTTTTCTCATCTCATAAAAAGAGTGGCAAAACTCCTCTAGAAGTTCTGACTTTTCATGCTCTATTATTGTTGCTTTACTAATATCAAGGCCGAGCTTTAAAGAGTGTTCGCGTATCTCATCTGCTTTACCCAAGAGGGTAATATCGGCTACATCGCGGCGAAGAACTATCTCAGCAGCTCTTAAAATCCTCTCATCGCTACTCTCTGGTAGAACTATATTTTTCTTCTTTTTACGCGCCATCTCAAAGAGTTTGTATTGAAACATTATGGGTGTCATTACATCACTCTTTTGTACTTTTATCTTCTGCTCAAAAGCAGCCATATCTATACTTGCACTAAAGAGTCCAAGAGCTAGGGCAATCTTGCGCTCACTGTTTACCCTAAGACGTGGATATACTTGAAGCAATTTTTTTACGCTCTCAAATGCATCGTCCTCTATACTTAAAAATGGAATCTTATACTCATGAAGCCCTAAAATAATCTTTTTGAGGCTTTGGCTAAGCTCTGAATCACCCACAAAAAGTACCGCACTTATTTTTGGATACTCTTTTGAGTAAAATGAGGCAATAAGGGCTAGGATAATATCTGATCTCTTTGCATCAACTATAACCAAAGCATCCTCTTTTATCTCCTGCAAAAACTCATCAACTCCTAAAGAAGCTACTACAAAACCGCGCACTGCCCTTACATTGTCATTTTGCGAAAAAACTATTTTTTTAGCCTCAAGAGTCTCCGTGATATCCTCTAAAGTAAGTACATCAAGCTCTGGGAGCTCTTTTAAGAAGGAGATATTTGGCGAGTACTCTTTGAGCTTATTTTCTAACTCTGGGAAATTTTTCTCATCAACTCTACTAACAAACATACTAAAACAAGGGATATCTAAAGCTAGAAGGTTTTGTTTTTCTATGGAGATATCTTCATATATCTCTTGAGATGAGCGCTCTTTTGCGCTAAAGATGCTTATGATGGATGAGCCAAAGTTTTGGGCAAGAAGTGCATTTATGTTTTGATTTGAATTTGATGTAAATAAAGAGCGAGCGATACCCTCACAAAGTATAAACTCATAACGCTCTTGGAGTTTTTTAAACTTCTCAAAGAGCTGGGTTATAAGCTCATCTAGACCCTTTGAGGCGATAATAGATTCAACCTCACCAAGGTCAAATCCATAACACTCTTCATAACTCATATCTAGTTTATATTTTTGTGAGATAAACTCTATATCTTTATCTTTTATATTTTTATCAAAGATGATGGGGCGGAAGAAGGCAACTTTGTCTATCTTTGTCTTTAGTATTTCCATGATTCCCATGGTTATAAAAAGAGAGCCTACGTTTTTGTGTAGTGCTGAGATATATAGTGATTGTACCTTCATGAAAAAAACGCCCCTCTAATAAGTGCGGCTAATAGCCGCGCCCTGATAAATTATTATATCAGAAAAAGAAGAAGGGCGCTTGAGGCTTTTTAAGAGAAAAAGTGGATTTTACTTTTTAAAGTTTTCATACTTATACTTTGTCATAGGAGTAGTATCAGTATTTCCCCACTCTTTCATAGAAGCATCATAAAGTCGTATGTTCTTGTATCCTAAAACGCCAGCTAATACAAAGTAGTTGTAAGACGCTTCAAGACCACCAGTACAATAAACTAGTACCTCTTTGTTTTTATCAAGATTATATCCATCGCTAAAGAGCGCATCAAGTTTGCTTTTATCTTTTAACATATAATCTTGATTTACAGAGTAGTTCCACGAATAACTCATCGCACCCTTGATATGTCCATCTCTTTTTACACCATTTGTCGGGGTAATTCCTAGATAGTTATCCCCTGGTCTTGCATCAACCATTGGAATTTTTCCAAGATTTTTTAACACATAATCTTTTGAAGCTATGAGTTTTGGATTTGCTACTGCTTTAAAATCACTCTCTTTAAGAGTTGTCTCTTTTTGTGTTAGTGTACCTTTTGCTTTACTCCAAGCCTGTTTTCCACCATCAAGAAGCGCTACCTTTTCTACACCAACATAATGAAGTGCCCAAAAAATATAACTTGTTTTTAAAAAGTCTATAGGAGAGAGGATATCTGCATAGATAACTACTTGTGTATTTTTATCTATGTTGTGAGAGCGTATCTCTTTTTCTATAACATCTAACTCTTTTAGAAGTGCGTAAGTACCATTGTCGCCACGCCACTTAGCTATTGTTGTGTGAGTTGCATTTGGGATATGAGAAAGAACGTAGCTCTCCTCTGAGGAGACCTCAACTATACGCAGATTTTTATTGTCTAGATTTTTACTTAACCAATCAACACTTACAATTGGCTCCATCGCGAATGCGCCAATTGCAATAGATAAAGAAAGCAGTACTTTTTTCATGTTATACCTTTAATAAAATTTCTATCATTATATGGATATGTTCTTTATAAGATATGTTATTAAAAGGTACTTTTTTTCTTTTAGCTATCTTTCATCTTGATAAAAAGGTTTTTATTGAAGCACTATCTCTTTTACTTTATCTTTCTCAAAAACAAACTCATATTTTAGTATCATCTGATTGTTTCTATATATCTCCATCACATGCTCCCCTGCGTCAATAGAGTAGACACTCTTTTTTGAAGCAATTACCCCAAATTTAACACCATTATCTATACTAATTTTTACATCCTTAGCTTTTCCACTAAAGTAAAAGTATGATTTTTCAATAGGCTTTGGCCCCTCTTCTTTACTAGAACACCCAGATAAAAACAACGATAATAATAACGCACACAAAAGCAGTAATCGTCTCATTAAATGACTCCAAATCAGATATATATCTCTAAAAAAATTTAACATAGTCTAACACAATAGCAATTAAAATTTATGTTACCATATGAGATATTATCCGAAGAAAAGGACCTCCATGAAATATATACGATTTTTTAATGAGTTAAATATAGGTGATATTGCAATAGTTGGCGGAAAGAATGCTTCACTTGGAGAGATGTACCAAAAGCTCACGCCAAAGGGTGTCACAATTTCTAATGGATTTGCTACGACAAGTGATGCTTACTGGCTTCTTTTAGAAGAAAATGGCATAAAAGATGAGATTAAAAATATCCTCAATGGCTTAGATATTACAGATACAACCAATCTTCAACAAAGAGGTTTAAAAGTAAGAAACCTAATCCTCTCATCAACTCTTCCAAAAGCCCTTGTAAAAGAGCTTGAAGAGGCATATAAAAGACTCTCAAACGAATACAATTCACAAAATATTGATGTAGCAGTTCGCTCATCAGGAACAGCAGAAGATTTACCAGATGCCTCTTTTGCAGGTCAGCAAGAGACCTTTTTAAATGTAGCCTCTTATGAGGAGTTACTCAGTAGCACTCTAAAGTGTTTTGCTTCACTCTTTACAGATAGAGCCATAAGCTACCGAACAAGTAGAGGTTTTGATCACTTCAAAGTTGCTCTCTCAGTTGGTGTACAAAAGATGGTAAGAAGTGATACATCATCAAGTGGAATAATATTTACAATAGATACAGAGAGCGGCTCTGAGAATCTAATCCTGATAAACTCTATCTGGGGGCTTGGAGAGAATGTAGTTAGCGGGAGAGTAAATGCTGATGAGTTTTTTATATTTAAACCAACTCTAAAGCGCGGGATAAACACTATTTTAAAACGCTCTTTAGGAAGTAAAAAAGAGAAGATGCTCTATGATGAAAAATCACGCACGCTAAACGTAGCAACCTCACAGAGTGAGCAAAATAGCTTTTCAATAAATGACAAAGAAGCCATAGAACTAGCACGACAAGCTCTAATCATTGAAGAGCATTACAAAAGAGCAATGGATATAGAGTGGGCTAAAGATGGCCGTGATGGCAAACTCTACATTGTTCAAGCAAGACCAGAGACTGTAAAAAGTAGAGAAAGTGGTAGTACGAAGAGTGAGAAGTACTCCCTTGTGAGCAACAAAAATTTGAAGGTTTTAACTTCAGGGCGAGCTGTAGGTGAGAAGATTGGAAGTGGAAAAGTAACTATCATCAACGATACCTCTGAATTTTCGCGCTTTAAAAGTGGCGATATTTTAGTTGCAGACACAACAAATCCTGACTGGGAGCCTATTATGAAAAAAGCTTCAGCAGTTATAACAAACCGTGGAAGCAGGACTTGCCATGCGGCCATTGTTGCAAGAGAGATAGGCGTTGCGGCAGTTGTTGGGTGCTCAAATGCCACAACAGTTTTAAAAGATGGACAAGGTGTAACTGTTAGTTGTGCGCAGGGTGATGAGGGATTTGTTTATGATGGAGAGTTAGAGTACACAATCAAAAGCATTGATATGGATGAGTTCAAACCTACTAAAACAAAACTCTTTGTAAACATAGGAAATCCTGCAGAAGCGTTTAAAGTTGCAAAAATGCCAAACGATGGTGTGGGACTGGCTAGAATGGAGTTTATTATGAGCAACTCAATCAAAGCTCATCCAATGGCATTAGTCGATATGAAAAAAGGTAAAAAGGTAAAAGAACAAGATAAAATCATCTCTTTCATGACTCCTTACAGTGATGCAAAAGAGTTCTTCTTAGAAAAAATCAGCGAGGGTGTGAGTATGATTGCAGCGGCTTTTTATCCAAGGCCTGTGATTATACGAACAAGTGATTTTAAGAGTAATGAGTACCGTAATATGCTCGGTGGAGCGGAGTACGAAGCGCTTGAAGAAAACCCTATGCTTGGCTTTAGAGGAGCTAGTCGTTACTATGATGAGAGCTATAAAGAGGCCTTTGAGTGGGAGTGTGCAGCACTAAAGAGAGTACGTGATGATATGGGACTTGATAATATAAAAATAATGCTCCCTTTTGTAAGAACTCCTGATGAGGGAAAAAAAGTAATCGAGATTATGAATAAACAAGGGCTAACTCAAGGAAAAAATGGACTTGAGATCTACGCTATGTGTGAAATACCATCCAATGTTATCTTAGCAGATAAGTTTTTAGAGATTTTTGATGGTTACTCTATCGGTTCAAACGATTTGACACAGCTAACTCTTGGCGTTGATCGTGAGAGTGCAAAAATATCTCAAATATTTGATGAGAGAGATGAAGCTGTAAAGCGAATGTTGCAAATGGCGATAGAAGCGTGTAAGCATAAAGGAAAATACATAGGAATCTGCGGTCAAGCACCATCAGACTACCCTGAGATAACAGAGTTCTTAGTTCAAAACAACATCGATTCGATATCGCTAAATCCTGACTCTATCTTTAAAATGTATGGTGTTGTAAGTAACTCTGAGAAAAGGAATCTAAAGGCTTAGCAAAAAGAAGCGCCAAAAAAAGCGCCTCTTTTTCTCTAGCTTAGTAAAATCTATAAAAGTTCTTCTCTAAGCGCCTCAGCTGATTTGATAGATAAAAGTCCTGGAGCCACATCAAAGGCAGTTTTTGCTCCAAAATCTCCACTTTTACTTAATCTATAAGTAGCTCTTGCATAAGCAACTAACACACTTGCTGTAAACTCTGGGTTGCTATCAAGTTTTATTGCATACTCAATTACCTGATTATTCTCTTTGCTTGAACTTCCACTTCTGATTACAAATCCACCATGTGGCATTTTGTTATGGTTCCTTTGTAGCTCTTCTTCACTTATAAAATGTATAGTTGTATCATAAGGCTCAAAGTAGTTTGGCATATTTTTTATCTCATTTTCTACACGCGTAGCATCAACTCCATCTTTTAAAACAACAAAACACTCTCTTGTATGCTTTTGTTTTGTAGAGAGCGTCGGTCTAGCACCACTTCTCACCATCTCTATTGCATCAGAAGATGGAAGAGTATATTGGACACCATTTTTCACACCCTCAACTCTTCTAATAGCGTCAGAGTGCCCTTGGCTAAGACCTTTACCCCAAAATGTATAAGTATCTCCATCTGGCAGAAGTGCTTCTGAATAAACTCTATTTATAGAAAACATCCCCGGATCCCATCCTATAGCTATCATAGCTACTTTGTTGTTTTCACGTGAGGGTTTATCTACACTTGAAAAATACTCTGGAATCTTTGCGTGTGTATCAAAACTATCTACGATATTGAAGTTTTTTGAGAACTCTGGACCTTGTATAGGCAGGTCATCTTTTGAACCGCCGCAAAGGATTAAAACGTCAATCTCGTCTTTAAAATCTAAAATATTATCAATTGAGAAAACTTTTGTATCCCCACAAAGAGTTTTTAAACTTTTTGGGTCTCTTCTTGAGAAAACCCCGACAAGTTTCATATCTGGGTTTTTTAAGATAGAGTGCTCAACCCCTCTGCCTAAATTTCCATAGCCTGCAATTGCAATTTTGATTTGATTTTTCATATAAATTCCCCATGAATAAAATATAGTTTTTTGTAAGATTTATTTGACAAAAAAGTAGATGAGTATCTTACAACTTGAAATATTTTATAGCACTTAAGAAGATAAATATTTCAATAAATACAGAGGATTATGTTGCTTCTAGCACTCTTTTAAAGACGTTTTTCATTTTTTAGTTAGTAACTTATGATAGAATTGCGGCTATGAAATTAAATATATTGCTCTCAATACTCTTTGCAATTGTTACTAGCTTTGCTGCTATTCATGAAGTAGAGCACATACAGCATAACGATGGTGCAACCTGTCTGATATGTTCAGTAAATCATAACTTAGTGTCAGATGATGCAGTTATCTCTGCAGAGAATGTTGAACTTTTTCATTTTGAAGCCATTGCTCATACAGCCCCAATCTCTTATATTCACACTCAAGCAAAATCAAACCAAAACAGAGCCCCTCCAAAACTATCCTAAACCAAATAAAATAAAATAAAATAAAAAACCTCATATCTTTCAAAAAAGGATGTGTTGTTTTGTTTAATAACAATATGGCAAATCTCATATATCTCAAAAAATCTATTTTTTTGAAGCTTTAGGGGGATAGAAGGGACTTTAGTCCCTCCAGCAAAACGGACGGGTTCGTTTTGTTGTATAAAAATAATAACAAGAGAAAATTATGAAAAAAATATTATTATCAAGTGCACTATGCACGGCTTTAGTTTATGGTTTAGATGTGCTTCCTGCGGAAAAAAGAACTTTTGATCAGTCAAAGTTTATCCCAGATATATCACTTATTATGGATGCTTCTTATGTTGATAGAAATGTAAAAGATGCTGATGTTAAACACCTTGCAGTTCCCGGTGTAGTTCATGGTCTGCTTGGCTCTCACTCTCATGGAGATGACAACCATGCAACTTATAATGTAGATAATGGATTTAATCTCAACTATGCAGAACTAGTTCTCTCAAGCTCAGTTGATCCATTTTTTACAATGGATGGCATATTTCACTTCTCAGAGAATGGTGTTGAGATAGAGGAGCTGTTTTTTACTTCAAATGCTCTAGGTTATGGTACAAAAGTAAAGGGTGGAAAGTTTAACTCAAACTTTGGATATCTAAATGAGCAACATCACCATACTTGGGATTTTGCAGATATGCCACTTGTTTATGAGTCGTTTTTAGGCATGCACGGTATCAATGAAACGGGAGCTCAAATCCAATGGACTGCTCCAACACCATTTTACTTAATGGCTGGTTTTGAGATTTTGCAAGGTGAAAATGAGCAGATGTTTGGAAATCAGAGCGTTGATTTGACTGTAATAAACCCACTAGCTATTCCACAAACTGCCGAAGCGAGTGATGGCGCTGGCCTTTATGTTGGATATATAAAAGCATCACATGATATTGGAGACACTACAATACTAGGAGGAATCTCTTATGCACAAGGTGACTCTATGATAGATCACAGCGTTGATGAAGAACCAACTGTATTTAGTGGTGATGCAAAACTATATGGCGCTGACTTGGTTATCTTACATGCACTTGATTCTTATAGTTCTATCAAATGGCAGAGTGAGTTTCTTGCAAGAGAGCTAGATGGTATAGAGTACGCTAATAATAGTTTGGGCGTATTTATATCTCCAACAATGCTTAAAAAACAGAGCGGGTTATACTCACAACTTATCTATACACATGATAAAAACTGGAGAATGGGTGTGAGATATGACACAATACTTCAAAATGATGTTATTGAAAATGGTGTAACAATAGAGCAACCAGATGGACTAGACAAATACACAGCAATGGTAGAGTACCACACAAGTGAATTTGCGAGATTTAGACTTCAATACAGCCGTAATAATGCAATGTTTGATGAAGATGGAGAGAGAAAGAAAATAGACACGATAATTTTACAGGCAAACATCTCAATCGGTGCGCACGCAGCACACTCATTCTAAGATGAAAAAGTTACTAACACTCCTAACACTATTGCCGCTAACACTCTTAGCGCACTTAAATATTGTGGTTAGTTATCCTTATATTGGTGCTCTAACAAAGAGTATCGGTGGCGAGCATATAACGACTACTGTGTTAGCAAAGGGAAATTGGGATCCACACTTTATCATTCCACGTCCTTCTTTGATAACAAAAGTTAGAAATGCAGATGCACTTATCATGAATGGAGCCCAGCTTGAAATCGGCTGGCTTCCACCTCTAATAAACAGAGCAGCAAATCCAAAAACTTCACCTTCTTCGCCAACTTTTTTAAATCTATCACACCATGTAGAGCTTATAAATAAGCCCTCTTTAGTAGATAGAAAAGATGGCGATATTCACCCAGATGGAAATCCACACTTTCATCTAGATCCACAAAATATCCTTCTTCTTGCAAACGTTATAAAAGAGTTTCTTATCTCAATTGACACTGAACATAAAGAGGTATATGAGAAAAACTACAAAGAGTTTTTTGATATGTGGAGTGAGAAAATTGTTATTTGGAAACAGAAGATGCAGAGTAAAAATGGTCTTAAAGTGATACAGTTTCATGATAATCTAGCCTACTTTAACAAAGCTTATGGGCTAACAAACATAGGCACGATTGAGCCACTAGCGGGAATTCCCCCATCTTCAAAACATACGATAGAAATTATTGAGCTTATTAAAAAAGAGCAGCCTTGCTGCATCTTACATGATGTTTATCACTCCACAAAAACAGCAGATTTTATAAGCCAAAAAAGTGGCATAAAAGTGATTCTTATGCCTCATGATATAGAAGCGCTAGATAGTATCGATAACTTAAGCGCTCTATTTGATTATCTAACAAGTGCCATAAAATGATAGATATTTTACTAGTTCCCATCGCTCTTGTAGTCATACTTGTTATGCTTCACTCATATTTTGGTATGGAGATATTAAAGAGAGGCATTATCTTTACAGATTTAGCAATAGCGCAGTTTGCGGCTCTTGGCTCATCTATTAGTCTTGGATATTTTCATGAAGAACATTTTTATATACTAACCCTTGGCTTTGCCCTACTTAGTGCCTCTCTTATAGCTTACGCAACAACTAGAAAACTTCACCTTGAAGCATTCATCGGGATTTTATATGTTTTGGGAGCTAGTGGGATTATGATGGTTTTATCTCACTCTGCTGAGGGGATGGAGCATTTTAAATCACTTCTTGCTAGTGATATACTCTTTACTCCGCCGATGGAAGTATTAAAGAGTGGGGTTATATATGCTTTTATAGCAATGGCGCTCTACTTTATATACCCAAAACTTAGTGGATTTTTTAAAGAGCTTCTCTTTTTCTCACTCCTAGCTATAACAGTTACTTCATCTGTCTCACTTGCAGGAGTTTTTGTAGTCTTTGTTCTTCTTATTGCTCCTCCTTTTGTAGCACTTTCTTTAAACTTTAAAAGGCCTTTACTTGGGAGTTTCATCTTTGGATGGGTTTTTAGTATAAGCGCAATTATCCTATCATACTTCTACGATTTGCCAACTGGTTATGCTATTGTCTTTTTAGGAGCATTTCTAACCGCACTTATCGTTTTAGTAACATCAAAAAAGGCGTTAAATAACTGATATGAATTTTCCAAATGAATGGACACAAAAAGAATTTTTGCAAAACAAAAAAGAGCTTGAAGCCAAAGGTGTAAAAGTTCTTTTAATTGACACGATTCTCTCTCCCATAGAAAAAGCAGATACGGTACTCTACAACCCGTATGAGTTACAAAGCGAGCCAGAGGGAAGTGTCTTTGTGTTTTACTGCGACACGGGTAAAGCGACACTAAATAGGCTAAAAGAGTATAAAGAAAAGTTCCCAAAACACCACTGCATCTCACTGCATGGTGGCAGAGGTTACTGGCGAGTAAATATGATGGTTCTTGATGAGTGAGCACATAAAACAGCTTGAGTGTTTCATAGAAAATCTCCGTAGTGATAATTTTTATGATGCACATGAAGACATGGAACTATTATGGTTTAAGAGACGATTTGAAGACTCCGATGAGATAAAACTTCTAAAAGGTTTTATAAACGCGTCTGTAAGTTTTGAACTTTTTAAAAAAGGCAAAGTAGAAGCTTCAAAAAAAGTTTGGCCAACCTATCTAAAATACAAAGAGCTTATTCACAATATAGACTCACCATATCTAGACACATACAATCTCATCATACAAGAGATACAACTCATAAAACAGTCTCAAAACAAAGCAGAGTGACACTATTTCTGATATACTTCCGAAAAAATTTTACAAGGGCATAAAAGATGGATATATCAAAATATAATGACTTACTCATTAGTTATGTAAGTGAATACGGTTTAAAAATTATTGCGGCTATTGCCATATTTTTTATTGGTAAAGTTATTGCTAAAAAGATAACATCAGTTCTTAAAAAGATTATGATAACTGCGAAGGTTGATATAACTCTAATTGAGTTTTTATCAAAAGTTATTTATTTTGCTCTTTTTATAGTTGTTATACTAACAGCACTTAGCACTCTTGGTATAAATACAACATCATTTTTAGCAATCTTTGGTGCTGCTTCTTTAGCCGTTGGTTTAGCGCTTAAAGACTCTCTCTCAAACATTGGCGCTGCTGTTTTAATCATACTATTTAGACCTTTTAGGGTTGGAGATACTATAGATGCTGGTGGCTCTTTTGGTAAGGTTGAGGGGATAAACCTATTCTCAACTGTATTGGCAACACCTGATAACAAAACTGTTATGATTCCTAACTCATCTGTTATAAACTCTACTATAACAAACTACTCTAACAAGCCAACACGCCGCGTAACTCTAAGTATCGGTGTTGGATATGATGATGATTTGAAGTTTGTAAAAGAGACCCTACAACAAATCATAAAAGAGGACGAGAGAGTTCTAAAAGATCCAGAACCGTTAGTTGCAGTTAGTGAACTAGCCCAAAGTAGCGTAAATTTTACATTTAGAGTATGGGTCAATAATGACGACTTCTGGAATGTAAACTTTGATATGTTAGAAAAAATAAAAACTACGTTTGATGAAAAAGGGATATCTATTCCATTTCCACAAATTGATATTCACACAAAAAAGGATTAAAAAAATGTACAAAACTATGATAGCCCTCTCTTTAGTTACCTCGTGTCTAATGGCTCAAAATACAGAAGATATAAAAGATGAGATAAAAGATACGCAAGCTAGGATTGCCAAGTTAAAGGCAAATCTAAAAGAGCTTCAAGCAACACTTCCAAAAGAGGATTATGTGTTTAAGGCTCGTGCTGAAGTTGGATATGTATCAAACTCTGGAAACACAGACACAGAAGCTTTTAATGCTGATGTAAAGCTAACTAACAGTTGGGATTTACACTCTCTTGAACTCTCAATGCTTATGCAGTATGGAACAGAAAATGGTAAAGAGAACAAAAACAGATTTTTGGGCGAACTTGTTTATGATTATAAGTTATCTGAAGTGCTCTCTCTTGACTACTTAGTTGGATATAAAGATGATAAATTTTCTGGTTTTGACTACCAGTTCTATACAGGACCTGGTGCTAAATATGTGGCTATCAAGACTGACTTTAATGATTTTACAGTAGATGGAAATCTCTTATATGCAAAAGATAAAGTTTTTGGTGAGCAAGATAGAGAATACTATGGTTACAGACTAAAAGGCGTATACAATATGCAGGTGCTAGAGAACTTAAAGTTTCACCAAACGCTTAGTTATAGATCAGAATTTTCTGACCTTGGAAACTACTTTGCTTACTCAAAAACAGCATTTACTACAAGACTCTCTGAAATATTTTCAGCTGGTATCGCGTACCATATCGACTATACAAATCAACCAGCACTTACTGGAAAAACTTCAACAGATAAAATGTTTACTTTTAACCTGATTGCTGACTACTAAGGCCTCTTTGACTAACTCCCCAAAGATATAAAAACCAAGTTGCCATAAGTGCGATGAATGTCGCACTTAAGAAGAGGTAACTTGGGTATAACTCATAAATATACCCCGCCATAAGCGCGCCTAAAAACGCTCCAAAACCATAAGTAATCCCTGAGAAAAACTGTTGTGCTAAAGCTTTATGTTTATAAAAATAGAAAAGATAACTAATTGCCGCTGAATGAAAGAGTGCGAAGCTAAGCGCATGCATAGATTGAGAGAAAAATAACATACCTACATTGTTAGGAAATGCAAAGAGTAAAAACCAACGAATAGCTGTTATAAAAGTAGTTAGTTGAAGTATCAAAAGTAAGTTTTTACGTAAAAGTGCCCCTTGGAAATAGAGCATAAAAATCTCGACAATAACACCAAAAGTCCAAAGATAGATTGTTATATCAAGAGTTACACCATGATCTGTTGTATAGATAGTAAAAAAGTTATAAAAAGAGCCAAAACTAACCTGCATAAGAGTAAGTCCAAGCCATAACTTCCAATCTTTTAAAAGACTTATATCGTTTATATGCTCTATCTGTTTTTCCAAAACAGTAGATGCTTTTCTTGCTATTATATGTCCAAAGAGTGCTGTTATAAAAGTTAAAACTAAAAGATATAAAAGAGCCATACTACTATCTTCTAAAAACTTTACCAAAACAAGAGCTACTAAAATAAACCCTACAGAGCCAAAGAGTCTTATCTTTCCATATCTCTCTTTTTGTAAGTATTGAAGCGATATTACCTCTACATATGGAAGGACAACACTAAGGCCTACACCCAAAGCTATGTTTGAGAGAAGTAGTTTGTAGAAGCTTTCAAGTGAGAAATAAAATGACAAGGCACTAAGAACCATTATTAAAAGTGCGATATTAAAGCTCACTATATTTATCTTAAGCCCTTTTATAAAAGCAAAAGGAACTATAAAGCGCACAAGAGGAGCTGCTGCAAAGATTATACCTATATCACTTGCACTATATCCTGCCATAGAGAGTACTTTTGGCAAGAAAATAATATAGACACCAATAATTGAGAAGTAAAAGAAATAAAAGATTGCTAATAATAATGACATGCGCAATTGTACTATGTTATCAATAAAACAAAAAAAGATAATAACATATACTCGATATGTAGTTATGTTAGCGCTACCTCAGATGAAAAGTGGCACAAATTAGTCAAATTTTCTAACTATTTACTCAATGTTAACTAATAATTAATATCATTACCCATCTCAATTATGTTCAACCCCTTTCATAATAGAGATATATAACCTATAAATTATTTTAATTATCCAGCCATTCCCCCTTTTTGGCTTGGATAATTATGCTAAACTTACCCCATGAAAAAAATTATCCTAACAACTTTAAACTCAAGATTTACTCACACTTCTATAGCTCTTAGATATCTCTTTGCAAACTTAGCAGAGCTTAGAGATGATGCACTTATCCAAGAATTTACAATCAATGATGCAATGCAGAGCGTCGCTCAAAAACTCCTCTCACATAATCCTCAAATCATTGGCATAGGCGTATATATATGGAACGTTAAAGAGGTTTATGAGCTAATTCACATCATTAAAAAAGTCTCTCCTGCAACTAAGATTATCTTAGGTGGGCCAGAGGTTTCACATGAGCCCTTTCGAGTAAATCTTGATCTTGCTGATTTTATCATTCAAGGTGAAGGCGATGTAGCCTTTTATGAACTATGTAAAAACATCCTCTACTCAAGTGAGCCAAAAGAGAAAATCATAAAGATGACTATGCCCTCACTTAAAAACATAGCTCTTCCTTATAGATACTATAGTGATGATGATATAAAAAACCGTTATATTTATGTAGAGGCTTCGCGCGGATGTCCATTTGAGTGCGAGTTTTGTCTCTCTTCAATGGATGAGAAGGTAAGAGCCTTTGATATACAAACGCTCCTCGAAGAGTTTGAACTTTTATGGCAAAGAGGAGCTAGAAATTTTAAGTTTATAGATAGAACTTTTAATCTCAATATAAAAACAGCCTCTACTCTGCTAGATTTCTTTTTAAACAAAGATCAAAATGAGCCATATTTTGCACACTTTGAAGTTGTACCTGATCACTTCCCACAATCACTAAAGAGTAAAATAGCCTCTTTTAAAGATGGCGCTCTGCAGCTTGAGATAGGGATACAAACGCTAAACCCAGAGATTGCAAAAAATATCTCAAGAGTTCTAAATCTAGAAAAAATCAAAGAAAATATACTCTTTTTAGAAAATGAGACGCATGCGCATATTCATCTTGATTTGATTGTTGGCTTGCCTGGGGAGACTTTGGAGAGTTTTGGGAAAAACCTAGATGAGTTAGTATCGCTAAGTAGCTGTGAGATACAGATAGGAATCCTCAAAAAACTCTCAGGAACTTACATAAATCGCCACGATATAGAGCATGGGATGATATATAGTGATATCCCTCCTTATGATGTACTGCAGACTTCAAAGCTCTCCTTTGAGCAAATTGGAATCATGAAGAGATTTTCAAGATTTTGGGATTTGACCTATAACAGCGGTAACTTCAAACAAAGCGTAAAGTTAATCTGGCAAGATGATAGTGTGTTTGAGAGTTTTTATGATTTTGGTCTTTGGATGTATGAACAAACTGACTCAACTTGGCAAATCTCACTTCAAAGATTAGGTGAATTGCTCTTTAGATACTTATGTGAGATAAAAAATCTCTCTGAGGAATCTGTTGCAAATGTTATGATAGAAGATATGATGAGACTTGAGGGAAGAGTCGTTCCACATTATTTAAAAAAATATGCCTCAATTACATCAAATAGTGCCAAAAAAGGAACCTCTGGCTTTAACAAAAGACAGCAATAAAATTCAAATTTTTTTGATATAATCTTATATGCTTAGATTAAAAAAATTTATACTATTATCACTATTTATTGCAAGCAATCTATTATCTTTTGAACCTTTTACGGATAAAGAGTTGCTCCCTGCGATAGAGCAGAAGCACAATACATTTGCAAAAAAGAGAGCCTCTCTTCTTCAAGAGAGACTTGATATGCTAAGGGGTAAAAGTGATTTACAAAAGCTAGAGGGCGTAAATGACTTTTTTAATGAAGTAGAGTATTCTTCAGATATACAAATTTCATCTAAAGGTGATTATTTGGCTACACCATGGGAGTTTTTGTGTAATAACCTGAGTGATAGCAAAGATTATGTAATAAGTAAATATTTTGCCCTAAAATATTTAAACGTAGACCACAAAAAACTCTTCTTTACATATGTACGTTCTACAAAATTTGAAGAACCTCATATGGTTTTGACATACTTTGAAACTCCAAAAAGCGAGCCGCTTATCCTAGACAACGACAACCATAAAATATCTCCAGCTTCAAAACGAGACGACTTAACACCTATTTATAACTTTAACGGTGATACACTTTATAAAGTTGGAAAAAATAGTGAAAACTCTCATAAAAAATAGGATAAGCTAATGCTCAACATGCAAAGGAAGAAAATATGACGCTCTTTAAGCAGATAGCCCTAATATTGTCGCTATTTTTACTTATCATTCTAACAACAGTACTAGCCCTTAATTTTAAAAGTGCAAACAAAGGAGTTCAAGAGAGGCTCTATGATGATGCAAAAAACACCGCAACTTCACTAAGCCTCTATCTTGGAAGTGCCAATGGCGATACAACTATGATGTCAACTATGATAAATGCAAATTTTGACGGCGGAAACTACAATCATATAGCACTTATTGACGTTGATGATAAAATACTTTATGATAGAAAAATTGAGAGTAACCTAAGTAATATCCCAAAATGGTTTATCTCTTTTGTAAATCTTCAAGCACCTCTTGCATATGCAAACGTCTCTGCTGGCTGGAAACAAGTCGGAATCTTAAAAGTACAAGGTGATGCAACATACGCATATAAACAGCTCTATGCAATTTTCATAAACCTGCTTATCTCATTTGCTTTTATTGCAGTAATTGCTCTTGGTGCGTTGCACCTTCTGCTTCTTGCTATATTAAAACCATTAAAAGTAGTACAAAAACAAGCAGCTGCTATTACGAGGCATGAATTTATTGTCCAAAAAAACATCCCTTATACAAAAGAGTTTAGAGATGTTGTCCTTGGAATGAATACAATGGTTACAAAAGTAAAGGCTATGTTTGATAAAGGAAACGATGAGCTAAGAGCGCAAAAAGAGTTAGAGTATATCGATAAAAGTACCCAGTTAAAAAATAGAAAGTACCTAACAGATAAACTACCTTCATACCTTAAGATAGACTCTTCCTACAAGGGCGGCGTAAATATGATTGTAGCTCTTAATGGCGTTATTGAAGCTAATGAAAAAATAGGCAGAATGAGGGTAAATAGACTCTTTGTAACTATTGCCAATATTTTTAGCACTCAAACAAAAGATGTAAAAGACGCAATTATTGCAAGACTAAATGGGACTGAGTTTGCACTTTTTTTACCAAACTACTCAAACGAAAATGCTATAGAGTTAGCAAAAAACATAAGACAAGCTTGCAATGTTGCGATTGAAGGCGCTGAGCTCGATATAACGCAAACAGTTATCTCAATTGGGGTTTATGAATACAAAAATACAGATACGGTATCTGAACTATTTGCGCGTTCTGATAACGCTCTAGCACAAGCAAAATTCAACCTACAACATATACATATAGAAAAAGCCGATTGCGCTATAGAGGTTATGGGAAAAGAGGCGTGGAAACTACTTATAAACAAAGCTATAAAAAAAGATAGATTTACTTTTGTATCTTGGAGCGTTATTGATACAAAAGCTAAAAAACTATTCCATCATGTTCTTAGCATTCAACTAACGCTAGATAAAAACACATCTTACTCTTATGCTCAATTTATGGCTCCAGCTATACAAACTGGACTTAGTGTAAATATCTATAAAAAAGTACTCTCTATGCTACTTAGACACTCATCTATGCTTCTTAGCACCTCAACTTACTCCCTAAGACTTCCATATGAATATCTTGAGGCAAATGATACATATAATGAATTAAGTGATCTTCTACGCGCAAACGCTGCTACGCTTAACTTTAAAATAATTATAGAGCTTCCAGATAAACTTATACGCCAAGACTCAAAGCTAATCAGAGAGTATGTAGCTCTATTTCGAAAATTTGGTATTAACATAGGCATATTTGAGTTTATTGGAGAGAGCGATGACTATCAGTATCTCCAAGATTTAAGACCTATTTATATAAAAGGAGAGAGTAGCTACTTTTTAACTCAAAGTGATCAATCACTCTCTGCTCTAAGACTTATAACAGACACTGTAGGTATGTCGCTGATTGCCGTTGGAGTTATGGATATTCAGACTTTAGAGAAGCTACAGAGTAGAGGTATCTATGTTATTCAAGGAAAAGTAACTGAGGAGCTAGATTTAGATGCCTCTTGAATTTAAACCTTTTGTTACAGCGTCATTTATCTCTTGTTTATAATCAGGATTTAAACGCGCCAACTCTCTATCAAAGTTTATTATCAAATCTTTATTAGCATTAGGGTGTCTGCATAGTATAAAGAGAACTTCTTCATAAGTCTCAAAATCTCTATGTGCTCTTAAGCCCATTTTTCTATGAACCATCCCATGGTATTTTAAAATCATATCAAGTGCATAAGAGAGTCTTGAAGCGTCAGATCTCTTATTTTTTATAATAGAGACTAAGGCATCTAAGCTTGTATCTTCCTTATCAACTTTGTTCGTATCTTTACTGACTTTAGGGGCGTCATCAGGCTTTTTTTTATCTTTATTTGGCTCTAAAAAAAGCAGAAAAACTAAAAGTGATAAAAGTGCTACAAGCCCTATAATAAACTTTACAATTAACTCAGTTTCCATTAAATATCACTTTTTTATGTATTATATCTTATGTACATATATATATCGGCTTTGCTTGATTAAAAACGATTTGTTTTAGTGATTTTTGTTTGATATATGGTGGACAGTGAGGGATTCGAACCCTCGGTAAGTTTCCCTACGGCCGCGTTCCAGGCGACTGGATTAAACCAACTCTCCCAACTGTCCTTCTTTGGAGTGCGAATTTTATCTCTAAGTGGCTTAAATAGAGAAATCACTATAATCGTATTTTTGTAAATCTATATAGTATTTCTTACCGATAGTTACTACTCTTGAGTCTTCTTTGGCTTTTAGTTTAAACTTTATCTTTATTTTGGAAATTTTCTTCTTTGAAAAATCTTGGCTCTTTAGATATTTGTTTAGAGAAACCAATCTACTCTTAGCAAACTCTGCATCTTGCGTTTCTTGTATCTCTTGCGCTTCATCTATCTCACCTTCTATCGTCTCTTGCGAGGTAGAGAGCATTAGTTTTGAAGATATTGCGTTTATGATATTTTTTAACTGTTCATCTTTTTCTTTATAGATATTTTCTATCTTGATTCTCTCATCGATGAGCATCTGCTCTTTTTGATCTCTTAGGCTTCTTGTCTCACCCTCTAGCGTATCAACTCTGCATTGAAGCTTTGTATTTTGCTCTTCTAAAAATTTATAATATTTATCATTACCATGGATTGAGTGTTTTTGATTAGAAGATTTTTTCGCTGTATTGTTAGTACTTTCCTCTTCATTAATTACCACGAGCTTTACATCATTTTCAACCACACTCTGAAGTGTTCCTCTTCTTATGCGGTTATGAATCGCCTCTTTAGATACACCTAAAAACTGCGCTGCATCAGAAATAGTTAACTTTGACATCTTTTATCCCCTATCTCATATTTTCAAAAACTAAAGGTGCTTCCCACTCCATACCTCTGATAGTTGCTATAACTTTTTGCAAGTCATCAAGCTTAGCGCCCTTTACTCTTATGGAATCTCCCTCTATTTGAGCGGTAACTTTTAGTTTTAGATTTTTGATCTCTGCTGTTATTTTCTTTGCCTCTTTTGAGTCAATATAATCAACAATTTTAAAAGTTACCTTTCTGTTATTCCCACTTGAGTTTTCAGTTTTTTGCTCATCTAGCACTTTTGATGAGAGGTCTTGTCTTAAGAGTTTTGTTATAACAATATCTTTTAGAGCGTCAAGTTTGTTATCACTTGATGCGATTAGCACCAATAGTTTGTCTTTTTCTTTATAGTCAACTTCATAAGTTGTACCTTTAAAGTCATAACGGTTTGCTACTTCTTTATCTACAAGATTTATAGCGTTTTTAAAACTTTGCATATCTATCTTTGCACTTATATCAAATGAGTACTCTTTTGCCATTTTTGTCACTCCATATTTATTTAAAACTAACGGTTTTTGATTATATAACAAACACAATCTAAGATAACTTAAAAATATGTAAAACTAATCAAAAACTTGGGCTCCCATCAAAGCCAAACCCGCCATCAAAGCTCCCAAACGATGGGTCACTATAACCAAACATAACACTTCTGGCTCTTAATTTTTCTATATCTGCTTTACTAGAGATTCCTTGTGGGCAAACAAGCGTGCATGCGTTACACAAGGTACAATCCCAAACTCCATCCATTTGGATGTTATCAATCTTATCTTTTGGGTTTTCTTCTCTTTTATCACTCACATAACGCCACACTCTTGTTAGTGAAAAAGGCCCTAAAAACTCCTTATTTACAGCATACACTGGACATGCACTATAACATGCACTACATAATATACAATCGCTTTGAAGCGCATTTCTCTTCTCATCTTCATCACTTAGTTTGATGTTTTGCACTATTGTGCTCTGATACGCTTTTGCTTTTGAGTTAAATCCGTACGCTTTGTCCATGTTTACAACTAAATCTCGCTCGATAGGGACATTTAAAAGCGGCTCTACTACATCGCCATCTTCTGCTTTATATGAACATGCTAAAACTTCTTTGCCGTTTACCCGCACAGCACAACTTCCACAAACACTGCTTCTGCATCCGCTGCTATATGCTAAGGTTGCATCAATTTTGTTCTTTATCTCATTTAAAATCTCTAAGAGTGTCACATCTTGCAAAGGCACATCATAAATCTCATGTGAGTCTTCTCTTTTTATACTAATTTTCATAGCTGATTACTCCATCTTTATCTATTATGGTATGTGCATCAAATGCCGTCTTGCTCTCTTGTGTATCAACTCTAAAGTGTGCACCTCTGCTCTCATCTCTTTGGATGGCGCAAAGAAGAATAAGCTCACTTAAAAAGAGCATATTTTTAAACTCCAAAAACTCTATAAGATTTGAGTTATATATATTTCCTTTATCGCTCACTCCCATATTTTTAAGAGCTTTCTTCATCTCTTTAACATTCTCAAGTGTACAGAGCAGAGTTTTTTTATCTCTTTTAATTCCCACATCTTTATAGAACATCTCACCTAACTCTGAGTATTTCTCATAAAAATTTATCTCATTTGTATAAGATTTTATCTGCTCTAAATTCTCTTCATGTAGATTTTTATATCTTTTTATATCTATATCCAAATCTTGCTCACAAGCAAACTTTGCAGCACTCTCTCCAGCAACTCGGCCAAATACAACAAGCTCAAGGAGTGAATTTCCGCCAAGTCTGTTTGCTCCATGAACTCTATGATTTGCACACTCTCCAACTGCAAAAAGTCCTTGGATATTGGTAGATGTTTTCTCATCTACATCTAAACCACCCATCGTATAGTGTGCTGCTGGCTTTATAGGAATAAGCTCGAGAGAGGGATCAATGTTCTCATAAAGTTTTGCAAGTTTTGCCTCTTGTGGCAACTCTTTTTCAATAAACTCAGAGCCTAAATGACGGATATCTAAAAAGATACTCTCTCCCTTTAGTATCTCATCATGTATTGCGCGTGAGACCTCATCGCGAGGGGCTAACTCATTTATAAACCTCTCACCCTTAGAGTTAAGAAGATATCCTCCAGCACCTCTTGCACTCTCAGATATCAATATAGAAGAGCCCCTTAGAGATGTTGGATGAAACTGTATAAACTCCAAATCACTCGCCACTGCTCCAGCACGAAGTGCTGCTGCAATCCCATCCCCGCTTGAGGAGATAGAGTTTGTAGAGTAGTTATGAAAAACTCTGCTATAACCACCCGTGGCAACTATAACACTGTTACTTTGTATCAGCTCAACCTCACCACTTCTTTTGTTTAAAACACTAACACCACAAATACTTTTTTTGTTAGAACTCTCATCTGTTATAAATTCTAAAAGATATCTCTCGTTTAAAAACTCTATCCCTAAAGCTGTGCATCTGTCATAAAGTGTATGGAGTATCTTCAGACCTGTATAGTCTTGTGCATAACAAGCCCTCGTAGCAGATGCGCCACCTAATTTTCTTTGGGCTATCTTGCCATCTTTTGTTCTACTAAAAGGAACTCCTATACTATCTAACCACTCTATTGCACCTTTGGCACTATTACATAAAAATCTAACCGCATCTTCATTAGCCAAAGAACGTGCTGATTTTAGTGTATTTTGAATATGTAACTCAGCGCTATCTTCATCTACATTTGAGAGTGCTGCATTTATGCCACCTTGAGCCATACATGTTTGACTTCTTGTTGGATACTCTTTTGTTATTATTGTTACTTTTGCACCACTCTCATGCGCACTAAGTGCAGCAACAAGACCTGCTCCACCAGAGCCTATAACTATTACTCTATTTTTCATCTATTTCCTTATCTATTGCTAACTCTATAATAAATTTTGCACCATTTTCTATATTTTGCAGATAAATTTTGCCTCCATAATGCTGTTCTATAATACTTCTAGACATGTGAAGACCAAGCCCTGTACCATTTTTGTCAAACTTTGTTGAGAAGTATGGGTCAAAGATGTTATCTTTTATATTCTCATCAACTCCGCCTCCGTTATCACTTATCTCTATAACGCAGATATCATCTGTATCATAACTCTTTATACAAATCTGTGCATCTTGTTTGTTTGTTTGTTTGAGCTGATCTCTTGCGTTGTTTATGATATTTAAGAGGAGTTGAATAAACTCATTTTTATATACCATAACACTCTTTTTGGAATTAAGCTCTAAGTATAAATCTATCTCTTCAGATTTTAAATTATCTTCCAAAAACTTATACGCTTTTAATACAAGAGAATTTAATGGCACCTTTTGTTGAAGCTTGTTTGGCTTATAAAAATCACTAAAATCAGAGATAATCATACTAAGTGCTTGTGTCTGCTCACCTATCTTCTTTAATCTCTCGTGCAAATAGAATAAAAAACTCTCTCTTTGCCTCTGATCTGTGAGGTCATACTCTTCAAGCTCTAACGCCATCAAAACCGATATTTGAAGTGCTGAGATAGAGCTAAGAGGCTGCTTCCACTGATGCGCTACCATACTTATCATCTCGCCCATCTGTGCTTGTCTTGATTTGTGAAGCATGTAGGTATCCTTTTTTTGTATATCAACTACTGCCTCTTCAACTCTTTGTTGTAACTCATCCTTTAAGGCTTCAAGCTCTTTGTTTTTTTTCTTTAAGAGATGCTGTCTATAAAAAAAGAATATAGTAAGAGAAAAAAGTAAAAAAAGTATCTCTTTTATATACTCAAAATTTATACTTTTGATGTAGTTGACTGATATCCACTTACTTATAATTTTATCTACATCAGAAGGTTTTATCTCTTTTGATACCTTTTTAAAAATTTCATATAGCTCTTTATCCTCTTGCCTAAATCCAAATCCGACACCTATTTTGTCATCAAACAATCCAGCAATTTTCAAATTACCGTTAGATATATTTTTAAAAGCATACGCAGTTGCAACTAAAGTATCTATATATCCATAATATTCACCACTCTCAACGCTCTCAAACCCTTCTTGAAGCGAATTAACATAGGAGATATTAAGCATTGGATACTTGATTTTAAGTTCTATGATAAATGGGTTTGCTCTTATTGCTACAAATTTTTTATCAGAGATATTTTTTATATCAACTATATAGTTTTGCGACTTTTTAGTAACTACAGCTGGTTGCTCTTTATAGTAGGGATCAGCAACTAAGAGATTCTCTTTTTTAAGTCTCTGTGTAGCCATTGGTAAAATATCACATCTCTTATTTTTAAGATTTGCTAAATTCTCTTCCCAAGAAGAAGCGTATATCTCTTTGTATGGAATTTTTATATGCTCTTTAGTTAAATCTAAAACATCTGAACAGATTCCTACAAATGAACTCTCTCTTATATCACTAAATGGTAGAAGTTTTGAGAGAGCACAGATTTTGAGTTCTTTTTTCTCTTTTAAAAACTCTTCTTCTTTTTGTGTGTAAAACTTATTCTCTGAGTTAAAGATTAGTCTATCCATATCTACCTCTGAGTCAACCACACCCATTAATCTATATATATCTAAAGCTCTTCTTATATTCTCTTTGTCAATTGTTCCAAGAGCAAGTCCATTCTTATAGGCTAATTTTTTGAGTTCTTGTGCTTCAAATTTTAGAGCGTCTTTTGATTTTTTTAGAGGATTATACTTCTCATACATAATAGAAACAGCTTCATCAATATTGTTAAATGCGTACTCCCATCCACGAACAGACGCATCTCTAAAACTCTTTACTCGCTCTGGGTTTTGGGATGCTTCTTCTTCTGATGTAAAGAGAATATCACTATAAAAATCAAAGCCACTGTTTGATGGAGAAAAAACCTCAAAATCTATTTTTTTTTCTTTAAGTAAAAAAGGCTCATTTGAGCTATACCCAGTATACAAATCTATCTTTTTATCAATCAGTTCATTAAGATTTAATGTGTGTTGAACAAACTCAATACTCTGTTCATCAACTTGAGCAGATTTTATCATGGCATATATTGGTACGCTCTCAAGAGCATTCGGAGTTATCATGATTTTTTTATTTGCAAACTCTTTTATGTTATTTATATTTGAAGATTTTAACGCTATTAAAATCATAGGAGAGGATTGGAAAATCGCACTAACAAGCGTTATCTTCTTACGTTTTGAGCGGTACCAAATTAGACTTGAGCGCCCAATTGCGTAAGTAGTCCTTTGACTTAGTACATCTTCAACAGCATCTACCTCAGCACTATACTTTTTTACCTCAACATCAAGGCCAGCTTCTTTATAAAAGCCTTTTTCTTGCGCCATAAGGTAACCTGCAAACTGAAACTGATCAAACCATTGAAGCTGTAAAGAGACTTTTTCTAATGGTTTTTGTGAAGCATAAAGGGAGATGCACAAGAGGAGAATAAGCATATATCTCATAACAACCTCTCCTCTTGTTTTAATTTATTAAATTATAGCATAAGAGTTAAAAAGTAGTATCTAAGCACCCTAAGCGTGGCACTTATAAGGATAAAATATATAAAATTGAGTCTTAAAACACCAGCGACTAACGTTAGTGGATCGCCAATTATAGGTAGCCATGAAAGAAGAAGTGCAGCATATCCATAACGGTGTCCATAATCGTATGAAGCTCTGCCGATTTTTGAGTTAAAAAGTTTTGTTTTTGTCTTCTCATAAAGAAGATAACCCAAAGAGTAGTTTAGGATGATGGCAAGGATGTTTCCACTTGACGCAAAAAACATAGCGTTTATTACACTCATGCCACTCTCTAATGCCGCAACAAAGCTTATCTCTGAGCTAAATGGAAGGATTGTAGCCGCTAAAAAAGCGGATAAAAACAGTGCTATCTCTGCTATGCTTTTTGCTTTAAAAATAGTTTTATATTATCTATAACGCCCTCTATAAGGGCTTTTCGTGCCTCTATGCTAGTCCAAGCGATATGTGGTGTTATGTATAGATTATCTCTGTTTTTAACATGCAGTAGTGGGTTGCTTTTCTCTATTGGCTCACGGCTTAAAACATCCAAAGCAAAGAGCATATCTCTCTCATCAACAATGCGCGCAACCGCTTCTTCGTTGATAATCCCGCCACGACCAAGATTTAATACAACCGCACCATCTCTGCACTTCTGCAACTCTTTATAATCTAAAAGATTGAGTGTATTTTCATTTAGCGGTGCATGTATGGAGATGATATCACAACTCACTAAAAGTTCATCAAGAGCAAGAGATGGGTACTCTTGATTTGTATTATTTCCACTTGTTGAGTAGTAGCAAATCTCTGCACCAAAAGTTTTTGCGATATTTGCAACACCTCTGCCTATCTCACCAAGCCCTATAATGCCCCATTTCTTACCTTTTATCTCAAAAAATGGACGTGATACATCTGTGAAAATTTCACTCTTTGCATATAAGCCATCTTTTACATAGTTGTCATAATACTTTGAGTGCCCTATTAGATAAAAGAGCATAGAAAAGGTGTGCTGTATAACAGAATCACTAGAGTATCCAGATACATTTCGTACCTCGATGTCTCTTTTTTTTGCACTCTGCAAATCAATGTTATTCATACCAGTTGCGGCAACACAAATGAGCTTTAAAGATGGAGTGTTTTGCATATGTTCAGATGTTATAACAACTTTGTTAGTAACTATAACATCGCTATCTTTTATACGCTCGCTGGTTTGAAGAGGTGAAGTTGTTTGAAATATCTGAACATTTCCAAGAGATGAAAAAGCACTTAAATCACTATCTCCAAAGGTAAGTGCATCTAAAATTATAATATTCAACTCTTTGTCCTTAATCAATGTATGGGTATTTTTTTAAGTGAGGCAAAAACGCATGATAACTCCTTCTAGGGGCGAAGGAGTTACTTTAAAACAGAGTTAAACTTATTGTTTTAATCCGATTAGCGTTTGGAGAAGTTGATCAGATGTAGTAATTGTTTTACCATTTGCCTGATAACCTCTTTGTATAATAATTAACTGTGTTAATGCTAAAGACAAGTCAACGTTAGAAGCTTCTAGCGCAGCTGATTGCATAAATCCACGTCCAGCTGTTGCAGCTGTTCCAATGATTGGGTCTCCTGAGTTTGCAGTTTGTACATAAACGTTTCCACCCTCAGTTGTTAATCCCTCGTTATTTGTAAACTTTGCCATTGCAATTTGTGCAAGACCAAAACTTCTACCATTACTAAATGAGCCAATTAACGTTCCACTTTGATCGATTCTGATACCAACTAAATCTCCACCAGTAAATCCATCTTGAGAGATTCCTGATGTTGATGAAGGAGAGTCAAAACTCGTCATTCCATCAAAACTATTTGAAGTTCCAAGCTTTATAGCGACTTGCTGATTTGAAGCAGAGCCGTTGTTTGCTGTAAAAGATACGTTTGGTGGATTGTAAGTTGCAAGTGAACCATCACTATTAAAACGTACAAAACCTGTTTTTTCATTATAAGGCATTACTGAGTCGATGGTAGCAGGCTCAGGAACACTAATCTTCATATTCCATGAACTTCCGGTTGAAGCATCAACAGCAACCTTTCTAAACTCTGTTCTTAGTGTATGCTTTGATCCAAGTGAGTCAAAAACATCTATACTTGTAGAGTGTGTTGCTGCGTTAAAGCTTTGTGAAAATGCTTTTCCAGCACTTCCTGCTGGTAGTGTAGCATTTAGAGCTTCCATGTTTCTAGTGAACTTTGTATTTTCAGTTATTCCGCCACCAGCTATACTACTAGCATTCATTCCAGTAATAGCTAGATTAATATCATAATCGCCATCTTGAGAGCCACCTGGGTTTGTCATCTCAAACTTACCTTGAGCGTTTATTCTTATCTCAATATTATTCTCATTTGGAGTACCATCTAAATCCCCATCGCCTACAGCACGAGCTTGATTTTCCAGAGCTTCACGTAAATCTGCAATAGTTGTAAATTTCTTATCAATACCAGATACCACTGACTTACCCGTTGGATCATACTGATATCTATATGCAGTAGTTCTAGAGTCCGTAGTAGCGAAACCACTATTTGCGTTTCCTACTGCCGTAATTCTAATATTATGAGAAGCGTTCATATCTGTATTGCTATTTGAAAGAGATATTAGATGAGTAGTTGTATTGTATGTTGCAACTACACCAGTTACTGATGATTGAGCATTAATTGCTGAAACGTAACGTGCCGCATTTTCCGCCTGAGTCTCTGCTCCAGTACCACCACTTGTCGATATTGTCTTTGTAGTTCCATTATCAAGTTCTAGTGTTAAACTAAGTTCATTAGCCGTATATGTTGTAGTTACTGCTGTAGTTGCACTTCCATTATCGTTTGAAAGGTTTGTTACCGCGATAGGCGTCGCTGTGGCTGGATTGAACGTAAGAGTATCACCAGCTGCAGTAATTGTTGCAACAGCAGCTACCGCTGTTCCCAAATCAGCATAAGTTGTTGCTGCATCTGTATTAAAAGCTGCAGAATATGAAGTACCATTAATAGTTACACTTATAGTATCACCCGCTACTGGAGGTCTACTGTATGTTATAGTTGTAGAGTCTTCAACCACTCCTGCAGCCGTTGTTGTTGTAGGAGTAAATGATGCCCAAATACCTTGATTTTTTTGCAAGTTAAATGCTTCTCCGGAGTCATTAAAGAGTACACCCATATTTCCAGAGTCTATAGCATTACCGTTACCATCTACCGCTCTAAGGGTTGGTAATGTTGCTCCTGCTGGATAACTCTTTACCTCATAAGCTGGTGAATATGTCTTTACCAATGGACCTGAGTTTAGGTTCGCTTTAATAACTACATTTTGTGTAGGAGATGCCGGTGTTGTAAGCCCTGGAGGGATATTTATGTTTGTAATGGGCGCTGTTGCATCAACAAAACCGGTCTCTCTATCTCTGAGCCATCCTTGAACAATAAATCCGTTGTTATCAACAAAGTTTCCACCAGCATCAAACTTAAAGTCTCCCGCACGAGTATACTTGTATGTATTTCCGCCATCTGGAGAGATAATAAAAAAGCCATCACCTTGAATAGCAACGTCTGTATTTTTATCTGAGTTTTGTACTGAACCTTGTGAGAAGATACGTGTCATTGAGCTAACAGTTGTACCAAGACCAACTTGAACTGGGTTTTTACCACCAAGTTCTCCTTGAGGTGCTGTCGCAATTGCTCTAGTTTGTGCTAAAAGATCTGAAAAGTTTGCACGAGAATATTTATATCCAACTGTATTTACGTTTGCAATATTGTTTGATTCTACGTCCATTGCAACTTGGTGCGACTGAAGTCCTGAAACTCCAGCAAAAAGTGATTTTAACATTTTAAACCCCTTATATATTAAGTTTTTTAAACACTAAGAGCGACTTTCGCTCCGATATATCAGCCATTTTTGGCACTATTGCTTCTCTTATGTAGAGAGGCTAAGTTATTTTTTACTTGTATGATTAATTAGCATTTAGTGTTCCAACTCTATTTAGCGCTCATATTAAGGGCTTTTTGTAACATCTGATCTGCTGTTGTTATACACTTTGAATTTGCATCATATGATCTTTGCATAATAATAATCTCGGTAAGCGCAACTTCCATACGTACGTTTGAGCCCTCTAATTTAAAGTTACTCAAATCTGTACCCAATATATTATTTCCATTTGCATCTTGAAAAAATATAGGTCTGCCACTGTTTGTTGATTCACTAAATCTTGAGCCGTTTATTCTCTCTAGCCCTTTATCATTTTGAAAATGATAAACAGCAACAGAACCTATTGAACTTTGCATACCATTAGAAAAAGTTGCAATAATCTGTCCATTTTTATTTATCTCATACCCATAAAGCTCACCTGATTTAACTCCATCAGAAGTACTTGAACCACTAAAAGGGTTGTTCATTGATATAAGGCCCTCATAGCCAGTGCCTAAATTTATATTTACGGGTGTGCCATTATTGTTTATAGTTGAGAGTGTATTTGATACGATAACACCGCTATCATCAAAAGAGACTACGCCACTTTGTGTATCATAAATTTCATCCGGAAGATAAGTAGTTTCCCCAGTCTGTTCATTATAAAACGTTTGAACTCCTGCACTTTGAGCTGTCGCTACAACATTCCACTGTGTACCAGGAGAGACTTGTGGAACGACTTTGTTAAACTCTAATCTTATATTGTTTGTATTGCTTTGTGCGTCAATTGCTTTAGAACTTATAACCCTTGTTGTATCATCAAGACCTAAATTTCCAAAAAATTTAGCTTCAGTTGTGGGTGAAACTGGATAAGTTAGCTCGTTTGGAAAACGAAGTTTTTCCTGCGTTGCTACATTTCCTAGCCCTACTTCACTTAGCTGCTGAGTTAAGACACCATTGTTAATATTTTTACCCATTGTTCCTAGAACATAATATCCATCAGCAGTTACTAAGTCTCTCTCTCTATCAAATGTAAAGCTTCCATCGCGGGTATATATAGGAGCACCTTCACCTTGAATACCAAACCAACCATCTCCCATGATAGCTAGATCTGTATTTCTCTCACTAAGCTGAATAACACCACTATTATTATCCATCGTTATGGCATTTACACTTGTACCTAAACCAACTCCCGCATTTCTATCAGAAGGGCCTACAACTGATTTTTCAAAAAGAGATGAAAATTCACTACTATAGCCACGAAAGCCTAGAGTGCTTGTGTTTGCTAAATTATCGGCAACCACATCAATAGCAGTCTGATGTGCTTTAACTCCGCTAATCCCTGTATAAAAAGCTTGAATCATCATAAGAGAATCCTTTAGTAAACTTCTTTAACGTTAGCTAGTGGAACATAATTAGAACCAAGTTTAAAGTAAGTCTCACCTTTATCAAATTTAACAGACTCTATAGGATAAGCACCCATTCTCGTATTTAGCTGTGCTCCATCTGGGTTTGTATAAGAGGCTGTTACATAGTAGTATCCACTCTCTACGCCTTGGCCACCTGCATTTGTTCCATCCCATGTGAATTCATATACACCTCTAGGGTTTGTTCCAACATCTATTGTTTTTATAGTATTTCCATTTACATCAAGGATTTGAACACTCCCTTGCTCTACGTCATCTGGGAAGTACATCTCAAATGTAGAATTTGTTCCCTTATCAAGCACAATAGCATTACTGCCCAAATCTGCTGTTTTACCTATTGCAGAAATTGTACTAAACTGCTGAGAAGAGCCCATAGAAGCTGCTAAATCAGACAATGCCTTATTAGTATTTTCAGATGCTTCTAGAGTTGCAAGCTGTGAAGTTTGAGTTAAAATCTTCTCGGTATCCATAGGCTCAGTTGGATCTTGATACTGAAGCTCTACTAGTAGCAACTTCATAAAGTCATCTTTACCTAAAACTGATTTGTCTGTTGATGTGTTTGCCGCTGCATACTCTGCATTTGTTGCTGCATTTAATCCTGTTGATGTGATTGCCATAACACTTCCTTTTTTATTTATATAGTGATTTTACGTACTTTTATAAAAAAGACGTAAGTATCTTTCTTTTCTCGAAAAACTATGTTTTTCGTAGCTTTTAGGTATGCTAACCAATGGCATACTCCATGACAAGGGGGTTGTAGGGACTTTAGTCCCTGCCTCTAAAACGGACGAGTTCGTTTTAGTGTGTAACAATTATATGTACCGTGGAACGATAATCTCTAAAGAGCTAATTATCTCTTCATGTGCCTCTTCATTTTCAAAATGGTTGTACTCTGTCTGAGCCTTTTGCTCATTTTGTCTCTGTTGCTGAAATGCCCCAGATGAATTATCACCATTTTGTGAACTACTATTGAAGTTAAATGTAGCACTATTTATTCCACTATTGTTTAACTGCGTCTTTAGCTCGTTTATATTCATTGAGAGTGTATTTATAGCCGTATTGTTTGAGCTGATACTCACATGTAAATTTTTACCTCTTTGAACTACGGTTAAATCAACTTCCCCCAAATGTTGTGGATTTAACTGAACTTTTACCCTTGTAAATGGAGATTTATACTCATCAATTGCATTTTTTATATCATTTGAGAGATACTTAATCATCTGTTTTGCTTCATTTATCTTAACTTCAAAGCTATCTGCTTTACTTACACCTAAAGAGTCCACTTTGCTTTGAGAAGGTGCTTCTGATACAAAAGACTCCCCTTGAAGAAGCTTCTCAAGTGATTTTGTATTCTCTTGAGTTAAGCTTGGAGCAACCACTTTGGCACTATTTACTGAAAAATCAGCCGTTAGAGATGATGAGTCTCGTGATGATCTCTCACCATGAAGCAGAAGTTTTAATGTCTCATCTGCTTTCTCTTTTGGTGTTTTTTGCTCTGCTTTTAAAGATGTGCTATTTACTTTTGCCTGAACAATCTGCTCTGTTGTTGCATGCTCAGTTACACTTTGAGCTTTAAAAAGAGGTGTTGCTTTTATCTCTTTTAGAACTTCACTCTGCTTCTCATCAGCTCGCATCTCTGTATGCTCAGTTTTTAAAGGCGTATTTTGCACAGTTTGTTGCTTGGTCATCTCTTGTAGTTGAGGCTTTTTATCTTGTATAACCTCTTTTGGACTCTCTGTTTTTATCTCTTTGTTCTCTGGTGGCAAATCTTTTGGAGTTTTTAGGGCCTCTTTTGTAACCTCTGTTTTTGGTTCTTTTGGGGGCTCTGCTTTTAAAACATTATCCTGTTTTAATGTATCAACTTTGCCTAGAGAGTGTTCTTTAACTTCTTGAAGAGTTATCTTACTTACATCTATATCAAACTTCTTAGCCATCTCAGCTAATCCCTTTAGCGTAGTAGGAAGCTCTTTAATCTCAGCTTTTTTATAACCATCACTCTCTTGAATTTTTGATTTAAGATAGCTTTTTGCATCACTTATAAGAGTTTTTATCTCGGCACTACTTAGTGTAGCTACCAACTTTGGATTTAACTCTAAAGGCTCTTTTTCTTTTTTTTCAACTTTTACTTCTTGTGTCTGCATAAGAGAGGTAAGTGTAGTTACCTTTGATGACGTTGCCTTTGGCGTTTTGATACTCTTCTCTTCGTTAGAGAGCGCTAAAACAAGTGAGCCATTTTGGACAACTTTTTTATCTTTTGCATCACTAGCTCCTCGAAGGAGTTCTGAAAATGAGATAGTAGGCTTCTCTTTTGGAGCAGCTAAATTTAGCGGCGAAGGTGAAGATGATCCATTAGTGTTTTTCATATCTAGTAAAACCACTGACTCTCCTTTGTCTTTAATATAAAGATTTTAGAATCAGTAGCACATTGTATTCCACTATTAAGTTATAATTTTAACCATGAAACATTTACTACTACTTTTACCGCTACTGTTATTTGCTAAGAGCCCATTTGAAACTCTAGATATGAGAGATATGGATCTATCTGCGTATGAGACAAAAAAAGGCGAGCAAAATCTACAAGCTTCTAAAAATGTAAAAGTAACTTGTAGATTGGTGTGTGATAAAAAGGTTTATAAAGAGCAAAAAATCTCAGATGCGATAGAGTTTTACAAAAAAGCTAAAAATAAGAACCCTTCTAGCAATTAAAACTCTTTAAAAACTACATAACCGTATATGGTTTTAGCTCATCCCTTGAATCAAATGGAGCTGCTTGAATCTCATCTGCATTGTCATACAAAATAGTGTACTCAGTATCCTCTTTTGTTTTACAGTATGTAAGAATTATCTTTGCTGCTAACTCTCTATCTGCTTTAGTCGCATTTTTACTAAGTAGTGAATGAGGGCCTGGTAGCGCTACTGTTTTTACATGATTGTATTTTTGGCTATCTATATTTTGCAAGTGTAAATTTTCATCTTTGTTTCTTCCAACAACAAGCTTTGCACCATCTGGGAGTCTTAGATGACGACCAAATTTCATAACTGGAATATCTTTTACTTCAAACTTATCATATTTTATAAAATCAAGCATTTTTTTTGCAAAATTCTCATCCGTTAAAAGACATCCTCCACCAGGGCTTTCAAAATCTTCTAAACCTATCTCTGCTACGAGCTCGAGCTGTCTGTCACGACTTCTTCCTACGATACCTTCTAACTTCTCTCTATCAACCCAGCCATTTATCTCTGCAAGTGTAGGAGCTAGAGCTTTAGCTGAGAGTGGACGAAGAAGTAGTCCATCACAATTGCTCTCATTTAAAACTGTCTGCATAGCATCTTTGTTTTGGCTCATTGGGCGTTGTCCTAAAACCTCACCACTTATAAGAAATGATGCTCCCTCACTCTCCATGACTCTTTTTGCAACTGCGAACATCTTTGCATGACAATCAATACATGGGTTGAAGTTTTTGCCATAACCATGTTTTGGATCAAAAAGAACATCTTGCAGATATTCACTCTCGATATCTATTATTTTTAACTCTGCTCCAACTTGAGCGCACATATTTTGCATATGTTCTAACCTGTCTTTAGTGCTTCCAAAACCTGTGTTAATATTCACCGCTAAAACCTCAATACCTTGATCGATTATTAGTTTTAACGCCAAAGTTGAGTCTAGTCCGCCGCTAAATAGTGCGATTGCTTTCATTACTCTCCTTGTAAAATTGATAATTTAAATTATAAAATTATACACTACTTATCTTCTTTTCTTATGAGAGCCTCTTTGCCCACCTTGATTTATAGGCTCGGCTTTAATAGTAGGGTCTGGTTTAAAATCTTTTAACCAAACCTTTTGGATATCACTCTTTATAAGCTTCTCTATTCCTGCGAGGTACTCATGCTCATCTATACAAACAAGTGATATAGCGTCACCTGTGCTTCCAGCGCGCCCTGTTCTTCCAATTCTATGAACATAATCTTCTGCTATATTTGGAAGCTCATAATTTATAACATGTGGGAGTTGGTCTATATCTATTCCTCTTGCTGCAATATCTGTTGCAACAAGCACTCTTATATCGCCATCTTTAAACTCTTGTAAGGCCTTCATTCTAGCGTTTTGACTTTTATTTCCATGAATAGCACTTGAGCTTATGCCATCTTTTTCAAGCTGTGCACTTAACTTGTTTGCTCCATGCTTTGTTCTTGTAAAGACAAGAACTTGTTGCCATTGACCCTCTTTTATAAGATGCACTAAAAGCTCACGTTTACGCTCTTTATCTACTGGATAAACTACCTGTTTTATGCTTTGCGCAGTTCTGTTTGGACGCTCAACTTCTATGAGAGTTGGTGAGTTTAACAAAGCATTGGAGAGCTTTTTAATCTCATCCGAATAAGTCGCAGAGAAGAGTAGAGTTTGTTTGTTTTTAGGAAGAACTGCTAAGACTTTCTTTATATCATTTATAAAACCCATATCAAGCATTCTATCAGCTTCATCAAGTATTAAAAACTCAACTTCTTTTAAATCTATGCTTTTTTGAGAGAGATGGTCAAGCAATCTTCCCGGTGTTGCTATAACTATATCAACACCTCTGCGAAGAGCTGCTAATTGTGGGTTTATACTCACTCCGCCATAGATAATTGTTGAAGTAAAAGGGAGGTATTTTCCATAAAGACCAACACTCTCTCCAACTTGCGCTGCTAACTCTCTTGTTGGTGTTAAAATAAGTGCTCGTACTCTCTTTTTAGTTGATGATTTATCTCTGCTTAGAAGCTCAAGAAGTGGAAGTGTAAAACCTGCTGTCTTGCCTGTTCCTGTTTGTGCACCTGCTAAAATGTCTTTTTTACTAAGGATAACTGGGATGGCTTGTTTTTGGATTGGTGTTGGCTCTGTATAGCCTTGTTCTTTTATAGCTTTTAATATAGGAGCAGATAAACCTAGTGTTGTAAATGACATTATTTTCCTGATTTTTAATTGTTTTTGTGGAAGATTTGTTAAGCTTTAAAGCTTAATATAACCATAGAATAGCATAATTTGTGCTAATGTTCAGATATAATGCCGGATAAATATTCAAGATACCCTCTTAGGACACCTTATGTCAAGTGCTAAAATCATCATAAAACACAATAAACACCGTATTCATCCTTGTCCTAATGATAAAAAACTCTCTCTTCTTACACTCCTACTAGAGCAAAACAGTATGTTAAATATTCTAGTTGCTTCTTCACAAGATATTGAGCTTACTAAAGAGATAACAGAGGCAAAAAACGCTACTGTTGTTAATGATGATGAGTTAGTAAATCAGCCAGATCTGATGTGTGACCTTTTAATTAGTTATGATTTACCATCAGCTGATATTTACATGTCAAGATTATCAAGAGCAAAAGAGGGCGCTATTATACTCCTTGACATAAGTGAGCAACAAAACCTCTACCCAATTGAGACGATTCTTAAAAGAGTTATTAGACAAGATATCATTGTTGGTTATGAATATGAACCTCAAGAAAAGATGAAAATTGCTCAAAAATCTCTTCAAAAAGAGAAAAGCGTCTATAAATTTGACCCCGATGCTTCTGATAAGCCTTCTTATGAGAAAACACAAACAGAATATAAAAAATCATTTGACAAGCCAAGGTTTGATAAACCTAAATGGGATAAGCCAAAAAGAGATGCTGAAGGCTCTGAGCGTAAAGCATTTGATAAACCAAAGTTTGATAAGCCCAAATACGACAAACCAAAATATGATAAGCCTAAGAGAGATGGTGAAAACTCCGAGCGCAAACCATTCGATAAACCTAAATGGGATAAACCAAAAAGTGATGGTGAGAGTTCTGAGCGTAAGCCATTTGACAAACCTAAGTGGGATAAGCCAAAATATGATGGTGAAAAAAAGTATGATAAATCAGGTAAAAAACCAAATAAATTTTTAGGCAAAGATGATAGCGGTAAAGCTAAATTCTCTGGTAAAAGTGGTGAGAGAAATCATAAATATGACGGAAAGCCTAGAGAAAATATTGAAGCGCCAAAAAATGTAGGAAGAAAGATAACTATAAAAGAGCGTAAACCAAAAGATGAGCCTAGCTCTTAAAAGTTACAAGTTCGCCTCTTTTTAAGAGTGCAATCTTTCCTTTAAACTTACGAATATAAAAAGCTTTTTGCTCAAACGAAATATCTGAGCGAACATTTACTTTCTTGTACTCTCTCTCATAATGTTTCATCAAAAATGAAATTAACTCAGCCTTTAGTGCCTCTTCATCTTTGAGCGCTTTTATCTGTTCATCAACAGCTATGGCCATAAGCTCTGGATGAGAAAACTCTCCACTTAATGCCAAAGAAAATTCTAATGAGTGAAACTTTAAAAGTGATGGATCTAGCACATCTAAAATCTGATCTATAAACTCAGGAGACTCTAAAACTGTTTTTATAAGGCTTAACTCCCACATATCTTTATGACGATTTTTATCTATGAAATGAGTATTTTGGTTAGTGTTTATCTGATTTGTTATCTTGATAAGAGAAGGGCTCACTCCAAATCTTGAGGCCAAGTATGATTTATACTCCTCTTGAAGCATTGGTGAGAGAGTTTTAAGATAAGCTATTGCATCTTGCATACAGAGCTCTCTTGCTTTTGGATCACTTAGGTTATAGAGCGATAAAATCTCATCTAACACAAACTCTATAAAAGGTTGTGGTTCTCTAAACATAGTTGACAGCTCTTCAACAGCACCATTTTTTACCATATCCGCTGGATCCATACCATCCAAAAAGATTACAACTCCACCATTAAATCCACCTGCACTAAGTAGCTTTGAGGCTTTAAGAGCAGCTGCTCGCCCTGCTTTATCTCCATCATAAGCCATTATAATTTTTGGCTCACCCTTACGTAAAAGAGGCAAATGCTCTGGCGTTAGAGCTGTTCCAAGTGTTGCAACAGCATTGGTAAACCCTGCTTGATGAAGCATTATAACATCGAGATAGCCCTCTGTTATAATTACCTCTTTTGTTTTATGGATACTTTGTTTAGCATGATGATAAGCATATAAAAGACGAGATTTATTAAAGTATGGGGTCTCTGGAGAGTTTACATATTTTGCTTGGTGCCCCGTTATAGTTCTGCCACCAAAACCAACAATGGTTCCATTTGCAGAGTGGATAGGAAAGGTAATGCGTTCTATAAACCTTGCAAACGTTCTTGAGTTCTCGCTTCCTACAATTCCCATCTCTATGGCTTCATTCATGTTAAATAACTGTGATTTTATATATGAGATAGTTGCATTTGAGTCTGGTGCGTATCCTATGCCAAACTTCTCTATACTATTTTCATAGATGCCACGCTCTTTTATATAAGAGATAACTTGAGGATTTTTTGTAAAAAGATAGCGATACCACGCGTCTATCTTCTCCATAATCCCTGAACGAACTTTAGGGCTTTTGCTATCGCTGTAAGATAGAGAGAAGTTATACGTTGAAGCAAGTTTTTCAAGTGCTTCTGGGTAGTTTAGTTTTTCATACTCCATAACAAACTTTATGCTATCGCCGCCAGCACCACATCCAAAACAGTGATATATCTGTTTTGCGGGGCTAACCACAAAAGAGGCGCTTTTCTCATCATGAAAAGGGCATGGAACTTTATAATTTGCACCAGCTTTTTTTAACTCTACATAAGAACCTACAACATCAACAATATCAAGGCGTGCTTTTAGGGCTTCTATGGAGTCTTGTGTAATCATGTATGAATTATACAAAAATGTTAGTTAAAGGGAGGTTTTTGAAGTCTGGTGACATTTACTAAAATAGGTCATTTTAGGACCTATTTTAGAAGGAGAAAAAAAATCTAGATATTAATAAATATCTGTAGTCGGGTGATTAGGTTTACTAATCGGTGTATTTGTTTCTTGTACATCGTAATGTACAATACTATCAGCTTGGAGGGCACCTAACATTATTGTGATTGCTAAAATGAATTTTTTCATTTCATTTCCTTTGGTAAGAACGCATTACGCTCTAGAATTTTAAATCAGAGTAATTTTATCCGATTTAAAGAAACCTATTATTGATTTATATCAATTTATATACAAATCCCTATAAATTTTATTAAATAATTTTATGCGAAGTTATTTATGATACAATTGCGGTTCAAATTTTAAAGAAAGTGGGTGATGTGATATGCCAGGTATTGTACTACGTAGTGATGACAATTTTGATGCATCTTATCGTCGTTTTAAAAAGCAGACTGATCGTAACTTAATCGTTACTGAAGCTCGTGCTCGCCGTTTCCATGAAACGAAAACTGATAAGCGTAAGAAATTCTTAATTGCTTCTCGTAAAAAAATGCTGAAACGTCTTTATATGATGAGACGTTACGAATCACGCCTATAGAACATAAGCCTTCGGGCTGTGTTTTTTCCTCTACATACAAAATAAACTCTCTTAAAAAGCTACTCTAACTCTTACTCCAGGCAAAACTGCCCAAGTTTCATCTGATTTTGATGGATGATAAATAAACTGCATACTAGTTGTAAACTGTACCCCATAATATATTTCATATCTATAAAATATCTCTGTTGTGCTTTGAGCTCTATAGTCTTCATTTGGCTTTGCATAGCCAACTGCAACTGAGAGCAAATCATTTGTCTTATATAAATCTTTTCGCCCAATACCTAGTGAGATATGCTCTTCTTCTAGCGCATCAGTAGAGACTGCATACTTTGCAAATACTTTATACTCATTTTCAAGTATGTGGTTAAAAGAGAAGATAGCGCCTTGGTTTTTCTCTTTTTTATTATCTTTAGAGTCCTTGTCCCATAAGGTGATATAGTATAGACCATCTTCTGGTGTTAAACCAAACTCCAGTGCAGAGTAGAGCTTGAAATCTCTATCTATTATATTTCCTAAAGATTCCCCTTTTTTTACGTCAGCATCTGCAAAATAAGCAAGGGTATAATAACTTGGTTTTTTATACTTTAAAACTACTCCTGGCCCATTTTCAGGGAGTGAATTGTATGGAGAGTGTGAGAAAGTATGGCTTAAAAAATATCTATTTTGATTTTTATAAAATGAGTTGTCAATAAAAGAGTTACGATTTAAAAATCCAAAACGAACTCTTAAATCATCAAAGATATATTGATACCAAAACTCCGTAACATATGGAGATAAGTTCTCATGAGATGGCGAAACGGGATAAAGAGAGCCTATCTTATCGCTATACTCTTTACTTGAGTATCCACCATAATTGTTTCTACTTCTGAGGTTAAAGCCAAAACTCGAATTTGGAGTTGATTTATATATTCCAAAAATATCAAGATTACCACCACTTCCAAAAGTATCACTAACGCTCTCATACTGAGCAACCCCTCTATAAGATATACCAATATCCAAGTTATACTCATACTTTAAAACATTTAGCCCTCTGATGCCCTCTTTTATCCACTCTGGGATGTTTTCATTGTTAAGCAGCCTATCTCTATCGCTAATTATCTCTTCAAGCTGTGCAGAAACATCATCACCAGAAGAAGAATCCTCAACATTCTTATCTTTATTTTTTCTTTTTTCTATTTCATCCAAAGTAAAATTTTTATTAAATACCGTAGTTTGCGCTGCATCTTCCTCTACAACAAGGGCGTAATCCTCGCTTGAGGCGGCACTTTCTTTCATGACATTTACATCAACATTTGACAAAAGAGTTTCATTTATATCAACAATTGAACTGTTTATATCTTCTTGAGATAGATTTAATAAACCTGCCTCAGTCCCATTTTCATCAGTTTTATAAATATTTTTTGCACCATTTATTTTATTATAGCTTCTGCTTTTTGTTTGAGGCTCTTTTTTCTCTATTGTTTTGAGCGTATAGATAAAAACAGACGCAACAATAGAGGTAGCTATAATAAAAATCAGTACAAAATATTTCTCTTTCATATTCTTAACTACAATCTCCCATACATATCATTGTAAAATGATAAAGCATGTCTATCGCTCATAGAAGCTATATAATCAGCTATTACTCTATGCTTATTCCTACTTTGCAACTGCTCTAGGTAAAATTTAGGCATCATCTTAGGCTCTTCGTTTAAGCCTACATAGAGCCCTTTTATAGCCTGTTTGCCCGCATACATTTTTATCATAATATCTTTATGTTGATATAGCTTACTAAAGAGAAGTTTTTTTAGTTTTTTTATCTCAGTCTCAAGTTTTGGCTCAAAACCTATTGGTAATTCACTCTTACTCGGGAGTGAGGCACTATATATTTTACTATTATCAATTTTATCTTTTGAGAAATCTATGAGGGAGTATACAAGATGATTGATTAGGTGTGAGACAAAACGATACCTAAACATCTCATCTTCATCTTCACTAATCCCCTCATCTTTAACCTTTTGTAAAATCTCTTTGATTAATAGACTCTCTCTTAGATCATCAAAGCGTATCAGACCTGAGTTTACACCATCATCGATATCGTGAGTTATATACGCAATCTCATCAGCTCTATCAACCACCATAGCCTCAATACTTGGATGTGTTTCAAGATTGAATTTCTCATCAATAAAAGAGGGTAAGAAACTCTTTTTATAAGGGTATGAGTGTTTTAGTATCCCCTCTAACGTTGCAAAAGTAAGATTGAGCCCATCAAACCCTTTATAACGCTTCTCTAGTGATGATACAACCCTAAAACTTTGAAAGTTATGCTCAAACCCATTTTTAAAACCATCACTCTTCAGACACTCATCAAGCGTATCTCCACCTATATGGCCAAAAGGGGTGTGTCCTAAGTCATGTGCAAGTGCTATCGCCTCAGCTAATGATTCATTTAATCCTAGGTGAGAGGTAATTGAGCGGGCAATTTGTGAAACTTCTATTGAGTGGGTAAGGCGTGTACGAAAAAAGTCTCCCTCTTGATTTAAAAAGACTTGTGTTTTATACTCAAGTTTTCTAAAACTTCCAGAGTGAATAATTCTGTCTCTATCTCTTGCGTAAGGATTTCTAAAATCTTTATCTATTGTGTAAAATCTATCATATGCTTGCATTATCAATCCTCCTTTATGCTTTTATCACTTGGTTTCTTCCAGCTTTTTTCGCCTTATATAGAGCATTATCAGCTCTTTTCATAACCGCAAATGGGTCTTTGTCTTGAGAGTTTTTTTGCACAACTCCACAAGAGATATTTATATATATCTTTTTTGAGTTTTGTTTATTTCTAACTACAAAAGGTGTCTTAGCAATTACCTCTCTTAAGGTATCTGTACTTGTATATGACTCATCTAACTCTCGCGAAGGAAAGAGCAAAACAAACTCCTCTCCTCCATACCGATAAGCTTTTCCGCCACCACCAACCTCTGCCAATTTTGCAGCAACCATTTTTAAAACTTCATCACCAGTATCATGCCCATAAGTATCATTAAATTTTTTAAAATGGTCTATGTCTATCATTGCAAAAGAGTATTTCATACCTAGCTTTGCCATATCTTCCATCAAAGCTCTTCTTCCTGGAAGTGATGTTAGCTCATCATAAAAAGCCAAGCGATAAGACTCTCTGATGAGTAAAATAAATATAATTATACTTATTGATAAAAGTAACAACTCTTTTGCATGTGGAGTTTTTATAAAATAAAAGCCCGTATAAAATGTTAAAACTATAATCAAAAACGAGCTATTGTAAAGAATAGATCTGTTAAATATCAATAATATTGCTATCACAGTTATAACAAAAATAGCGATAGCTAGTGCTATATCTTCGATTGGATAAAAAGAAGTTGTAAAGAGTTTTGTCTTTAAAAGTGTAATAATATCACTATTTGGATAAAAGACAAAATATAGAACAACTGCTATCTCAACTATAAAAAAGGCTATTTTTAGCACTCCCCAGATTGAGAAAAGGCCTCGCTCTTTAAGTGACAAAAAGAGAAGAATATGTAGCGGGTAGAGCATTGAGACGTAAAGAAAAAGATCAGTTGCTCTTTTAGCTCCTAGATGCTCAAAGGCTATATATATCAAAAGAAGAGGGAGAATTATAAATATAAATCTGTTTCTGTTAAAATGCCATGAAATCCATAAAATAGCTACTGTTATAGCATAAAACAGATACGGGATTATGCTAAATATAACTTCTGGTATCTTCTTCTCATAAAAAATGAGTGACCCAAGAGTTAGAGATATAAAAAGAGGTATAGATATATTTATTGCTATTAATTTTAATGGGTTCATATACCTTCTTTGTTAAGCTACGCTTTTTTTAGGAACTCTGTTTTTAAATAAATTTTTGTTCCATTTACTCTGCCCTCAATATGTCCTTCTACATCTTGTGGTATTGAGATATTTCTAACAGTTGTGCCTCTTTTTGCAGTAAAGCCAGCACCTTTAACCTCTAAATCTTTTATGATTACAACGCTGTCACCTGCGTTTAAAATAGTTCCATTGGAGTCCTTTACAACTACGCTATTTGAACTTTTTATCCCTGCATCTGCCCAAGCTCTTACATCATCTTCCATATAGATTGAATCGACTAAATCTTCTCTTCCAAGAAGCTTTAACAATCTATATGACATAACTACAACAGCTGGTACTTCGCTCCACATACTATCATTTAGACAGTTAAAGTGTACCTCATCTATTTTATCTGGATTTTCTATCTGCTCTTTGCATGTAGCGCAGATATACACTGACTGCTCTGCGCTACCATCTGATGGTGCGACTTCAAACACACTAAGATTCTCACTACTTTGACAAAGTTCACACTTAGATTCACTTCTACTCTTTAACTCTTCTTCAACACTCATAACTTCTCCTAATATTTTTTAAACTCAATCGCATCTTCTGGTACGGTTGTAGATTTATGTTTTGTTCCATCAAAGGCTTTTTGTGCCTCTTCTTCGTTGTAGTTTCTACACTTCTCTATCATGCTTGGGTCACTATTTGGACCTACATTTTCACACATAGCAAAGTTAACCTCAAAATATGAGCATCCACTAAATAACAATGAGCTTATCGCAATATATTTCCACATGTAATTACCTTTTTTTAATGATTAAATCTAAATATTTTGATGGTGTTTTTTTCATCATCTCTTGTGCTAGCCATCTTATCTGAAAATAAGCAGCACCGCTGTCTCTTAATGTAAAGTAGTTTTTTAAACTTCTAAGATTAAAGGTAACAACCATATCAACCTTTACATTATCACTAATTATATGCTTAAAAGCATCGCCTACATTACGCTTCTTTTTTCCACTCTCCAGCGCATCAAAGAGCATCCTAGGATTACCTCTAAACTCTTCTAGAGCACCAAGTGAGCTTTTAGCCACTGCAATTTCATTAAAATCTTCTACTATTTTTGACTGATAAAGGAGCTTATCATACATCGCGCCAATCTCAATTTTGTTATACTCCTCATCACATGTAACGAGCATATCAAAACTCAAAACTTTGTTTATAAAAAAATCTCTATCATTTGCACTCTGTGAAGCTACAAAAGCATTTATCACAGAACTCATAGTATAGCGTGTACTTCTTACACTAATAGCTTGCATACGGTGGCGTGCATGCTCTTGAAGTACGCCTCTACTTGTTCCTCTTACTAAAAAGCTCAAATTTGCATGTTCTAAAATAGAGTGATGAAAATAGGTCCAAGCCAAATCATCTAAAAGATTTGACTCCTCAATAGCATTTATTTTTTGACATACTGAATTATCTGGCATATTTTTTTCAATATATTGAATAGCTTCATTTTCACTATTTTCAAATGAGTCATAGCAAGTTCTAGCTGCTGCTTCTGCTACTCCTATCCCCGTCTCTTGTATTAAGACAACTTCAGGTTTTGAATATTTTATGCCATAAACACTTTCCATACACCAATCCTCACTTATGCTAAGTATTATTTTACTATAAAAAGCTTACTAATAAGCCTCTATCTTGATATGCTAAAGCCTATTCCTACTTTTTTGACATGGTTATCATAGTCGATTAAGCTCTCACCATAACCATTAAAAAACTTCATATAAAAGAAGAGATCATCTTTATTTGACATACTGAATTATCTGGCATATTTTTTTCAATATATTGAATAGCTTCATTTTCACTATTTTCAAATGAGTCATAGCAAGTTCTAGCTGCTGCTTCTGCTACTC
>NZ_JAQVKA010000138.1 GCF_028694895.1 Sulfurimonas sp.
ACCAAAAGTTTTTTCTATCTTTGCAAAGATAGCTTTGTTGTCAGTTTGTGTATGTGTTAAGCTAACGCCCAAAGGAGTTACTACTCCAGTTATAGCATGTGTGCTATATTTTTCACCTTCCCATGTGCGTTTGCTTCCATCAAGACCTACTAAGAGTTTGTACTCATCTAAATCAAAACTATTTTTTAGTTTTACTCCCTGCATAGAAGTTTTTAAGTGGTTTGTCATATATAGATTTGTCATAGGCCCAGCTGTTGGAATGGTTCTAAGTTTTGTATCCATTGGATGATCTACATCAGAGTAGTAGTACTGGATATTTATGTTTTTGTAGTCATTTGTTACATTGTCTATGTTGTACTCAATGCTGTAGATATTTGAGTCATCGTATGCAGCGTCCATCTTTGAGTTTGCATAAAGTACGCCATCACTTCTGTTACCAGTATAGCTAAGGCGAAGCTCTTGATCTTCAAGTGTTTTTACAAAAATCTTACTCATAATGCTTTTTTTAGTATAAGCTTCTATATCTTTGTATTGTGGTTGATATTTTGCTCCTGCTGGAGCTGAACCTTTTGCCACAGCTTTATCTATCTGTTCTGCTAAAGTGTTGCCATCTCCATCTTCATACTGATCACTTGTTTCATAAGATGCACTAATTAGAGCGCGGATAGTATCTGTTCCACCGCTTCCAGTCGCACCTATCTTTTTATAGCCCCAGCTCCCTATGCCAAAACTTATCTCTGCTTTTGGCTCTTTTGAAGGCTTTTTAGTAGTGATTTTTAACCCTCCACTTAGTGTGCCAAAGTTCTCAACATCATAAGGCCCTTCAATAACTTCTACCGTGTCTATCTGGCTTGTTACTATGTGTGAAGTAGGTGGATCCATTCTGTTAACACATGCACCACAGACCTTTGTGCCATCAACACTTACAGAGATGTTATCTCTTTTTTGCCCTCTTATTAAGATATCATTTGCGATACCACTTCTTCTACTCATATCTATACTTGGAACAGTTGTGCTTAGTGCTTGAGCTAAGTCTGCTGATAACTGCGCATTTTGGCTTACTTCAGTAATAGTTGTTGATTCAACTTTTACACTTGGTAATACGACTTCATTTGCACTTAAAATAGTTACCGCTACAAGCGATAAAGGAATGAATTTCTTGCTTATCATATAATTAACCTTGATTTTTAAAATAAGCCGATTGTATAAGAGTTTTGTTACAAAAGTGTTAAATCAATTTAAAAAAAGTATGCTAGAATTCCGCCATGAGCACAGTAGATAAGATAAAAAAAATTGTTTTGATAGTTTTAGGTTTAAGCCTCTCGGCTTATTTGATTTATAATGGTTTTAAGATTTTAAACCAAGAAGAAGAGATTGCGCCAAAGAGTATTGAGTCTAAATAAGCTCAACACCTTTAGCAAAATTCATAGTTACGCAGTGAAGTGAGCCATGCTGTTTTATAAGAGTGAAGCAGTTGATTGGCACAATATCTTTTGTAGGAAATATTCGTTTAAAGACAGCAAGTGCTTCTGCATCTTCTTTTACCCCATATGTTGGTACTAAAATAGCTCCATTTATAAAGAGAAAATTTGCATAAGTTGCAGGTAGTCTCTCATCATCAAAATAGCAAGCCGAGCTCATAGGAAGTGCAACAAGAGTAAAACCTTCATCTTTTGCAAATGCTTCAAGTTCCTCCTCCATAAGTTTTAACTCTCTGTAGTGTTCATCATCTTTATCTTTACATTTTACATACATAATAGTTCTCTCATCAACAAATCTTGCAAGAGTATCTACATGTGAGTCAGTATCATCACCTGCAAGATAACCGTGATTTAAGTAGAGAATTTTGCTCATACCAAACTCATCTTTGAGTATTTGAGTCGTCTGCTCCTTTGAAAGAGTAGAGTTTCTGTTTTTATTTAACACACACTCTGATGTTGTGAGGATGGTATCAACTCCATTGCTCTCAATAGCGCCACCCTCTAAAATCAAATCAATACTTCGTAGTTTTGCAGAGTAGCTCCCTGATATCTTTTTACTCATTGCATTATCTTTAGAAGCATCAAACTTTCCGCCCCAGCCAGTAAATGTGAAGTCAAGTAGCTCTATTTTTGTACCATTTTCTACGCATAGTGCAGAGCAATCTCTAGCCCATGTATCATTTGTCTCATACTCTACAAAGAAAAGGTTTTTGTTTGGTTCAAATCTTCTTTGAACATCTTTTATATCAGCACAAACAACAAGACACTTCTGATATTTGATAATCTCTTTGATAATGTTTTCAAAATTTGTCTCAGCTTCGTCCAAATACTCTACCCAATCGCTATTTTTGTGTGGGAAGATGATTTGTGTAAAACTCTGCTCTTCAAACTCTGCTATAAACCTTTTCATTTGGTATAATTCCTCCATGGCTACTATAATTTTAAATAAAAATAATTTTTTTAATAATCTCGACATTATCGCTAAATATTGCAAAAGCGTAGATAAAATCGCACTTGTTTTAAAAGACAATGCTTATGGGCATGGACTCGTTGAAATGTCCACTATGGCAAAAGAGTATGGTATCAAAAGGGCAGTTGTAAGAGCACAGAGAGAAGCAAAGATGATAGAGAGTTTTTTTAGCTATATCTTAGTTCTTGGTGATATCCCAACATCAGCGTCACAAATCATCAGATATACTATAAATGATTTGCAAAGTATCGATAAATTTCCAAAAGGTACAAAAGTAGAGCTAAAAATAGATACTGGAATGCATAGAAACGGTATAGCTATGGACGAGCTTGAAGATGCGTTTATAAAGATAAAAGAAGCAGGTCTACTTTTAGAGGGAATGTTTACACATCATAGAAGTGCTGATGAGTTGACAAGCGAGTGGTATTGGCAGAGAGAGAACTTTGAAGATGCAAAAAAAAGAGCAAAAGAGTTATCTTTAAAGTATGGTTTTGCACCTCTTAGATTTCACTCCTCAAACTCTGCTGCACTTTTTCGCAATGCTTCGTTTGATGAAGATATGGCTAGAGTTGGGATTGCAGCTTATGGATGTATGAAACTGCCCCTTGCCCTTAATATAGATAGTTTTAAGCCAGTCTTATCACTCTGGGCTAAAAAACTCTCATCAAGAAAACTTGTGGCGCATCAAAGAGTAGGTTATGGCGGAGATGCAGAGGTTACTTGTGATGAGGTTGTGAGCAATTATGACT
>NZ_JAQVKA010000043.1 GCF_028694895.1 Sulfurimonas sp.
AGGACCTGGACGACCACTTGAAGCTATATAAAATGCCTCTTTTAAAACACGTGCCAAATCTTTAGCATCTGTTACAAGGTAGTTGTGTTTTGTACATGAACGACTTATTCCAACAGCATCTATCTCTTGAAAAGCATCTGTTCCAATTAAACTCATAGGAACTTGACCACTAATTACAACGAGTGGAATAGAGTCCATATATGCATCAGCTAGTCCAGTTACAGCATTTGTAAATCCTGGACCACTAGTAATCATCGCAACACCAACTTTTCCACTCGCTTTTGAGTAGCCCTCCGCAGCATGCACCGCAGCTTGTTCATGTCTAGTGAGTATATGTTGAAAGTTTTTTTGTTTATAAATCTCGTCGTAGACATTCATAATTGCCCCGCCAGGGTAGCCAAAAACTGTATCTACCCCTTCTGCAATTAAAGCTTCAATGACTATCTGGGCGCCACTAATCTGCATGAAAAGTCTCCTATATTAAAAAATTCTCCAATTATATAAAAAATGAACTATATCTGAGTTTAAAAATGGGATATAAAAAAATTAAAAAGCTACTAACTTTTACTTTGTAATTATTTTGTGATAACAAAAGTAGAAATAAATTATAACAAAAACACATTTTAAGGAGTTTTTTATATAAAGTTTTGTTATACTGTCAACATCACAAAAATAAGGATGACAAATGATAGTATCAAAAACAACCGCTCCGTTTCTAGCTTTATTGCTAGTAAGCTCGGCATATGCGATAGAAAATGTCAAAGTGACTGGTGAAGCAAAATACTGGTATCAAACAACAGTAAAAGATATATCTGGGCAACCTTCTGGTAAATTCTTTCAACGAGAGAGTAGTGTTGGGGTTGCTGCAGCAGAGCTAGGGGTTAGCGCTGATCTGCTTGAGGGGTTAAAGGGTAAAGTTAGTGTTATGGCACTAGATAGTCTTGGGTTAGAGAAGAGTTTTGTAAAAGATATATCATCAGCTGGGGCTGGAGTTGAAGATAATGGTTATTATAGAACGCAAGTTTGGATTACAGAAGCAAATCTTGACTATAAAATAGGAAACACTTCTGCAATTGTTGGTCGCCAAGCACTTAACACACCACTTCTTTTTACAGAGAGATGGAATGCTTCGTATAATACATTTGATGCAGCTGTTTTAATGAATAGTGATATTCCATATACAACTCTTGTTGCAGCATATGTTCACCAGCATAATGGTGGCGCAAGTGCAGGCAACGCTACTGCAACTAATTTTCCAAGTACTACTATGCACAATGGAAGCTATTATGGATTTGGTAGTACATACAACTCTACTACAAAAGAAGTTACAGATGAAAAAAATAGAGCTTATGCTTTTGGTGCAATTGTAAAACCTGTTAAAGATTTAGCGATGAATCTATGGTATTACGACATTAACTCTATGTTTAACGCTTACTGGATTGATGCTGAGTATAAGATCTCTGGTATGTTCTTTGGAATCCAAAACAGTGGAATTGATGTTGCAACTGCTGGTGTTGATAACGCAATGGTTACGGCTGCAAAAGTTGGCTATACACTGGATAAATTGACTCTTGATGTAGCTTACTCTACAACAGCCACAGGTAACACTGGTACAGCTATAATAACAAATGCTGCAACAGGAGATAAGTCAAAAGTATATACACAGTCTGTTTTTCAAGATGGTGCTGTAGTTGGTTCTCGTGATACTGATGTTTGGAGAGCTGGAGCTGCCTATCAATTTGATGGCTTTAAAATTAGTACATCATACCAAGATGTAAGACAAGCAACAAAAGATGGAACAGAAGTTGATATCATAGCTACTGCAAAAGTTGCTCAATATGTAAATTTAACTGGAATGTATATTCATCAAGATGTTGATGAGAAGACAGCAACAGACTTTAAAAACGATGCTTTTCGTTTAATAGCTTCTGTTAAGTTTTAATATATAGTAGTACGCCTAACTCTAAAAAACTCTCCTACAAGTCTAAGAGAGTTAGAGCGTATGTGTCTTTTAATATAAAAGACCTTTATCTGGGTGAACTTCATCGCCCATGATTACAGCTTTATCATCGTTTACACTACTCTCTGCGCTTAATGTTGCCGCCATGCTTAACATTAAAAGCAGAGTTGAAATAACTATTTTCATAAAACACTTCCTATTTTAAAGTTTCATTTTATAAATTTAATTATCAAGTTATTGATATCTAAAATTACAAATGTGATAAAATAATAACAAGATTAAGTTTATTTATTATAAATTTTGTAGATTAATAATAAAAACTTATCTGAAGTGTACAAAAAGTAACAGTTTAATCATAAAATGACATCAACAGCCATGGATGGTCTCCATTTATTTATGTCCCCATATACTTGTGAATCTATATTTAATTTTGACTCTGGATGCTCTGCTTGAAATAGTAAAAAAAGCTCTTTTATCTCTTGTGTTAATCCATAGTATAGTAGATAATTTCTTATTCCATTTTCTACTACTTTTTGATCTGTCTTATTATTTATCGCATTTTTTATTTGCACTAGATGTAAAATAGAGAAGATAGTTGCTATGGAGCTATTTTTACTTCTTACTTTCATATATTCATTTATAGTTTTTTTAAGGTTTTCCACATCATTCTCTTTAGCATATAAACTAGCTTTAACAAAGGCATCATCCCACTGTTGTTGGAGCTTTCTACCATCTTCTGTATCTTTCAGTGATGGGGATATATCTAATAGGCCATAAGCTAAAAGAGTGTTTTGCGCTTCAATGGCATTGAAAAATTTATGTCTGCTCTGTATATCTGCTATAACTTCTTTTGCTTCATCTTTAAAATCATCAAAGTCTAACAAAATACGAAATACTTTTATGGCCTCATGTGTATCACCACTATTAAGTAGCATTTGTGCTCTCATATACAGAGAATCAGAATATCTAATCAATGCATCATACTCTGGATAATCTTTTAAAAATGGGTTTTGTTTTATAAGTTCAAAGGACATTTTAAACTCTTTTTGACTTATAGAAGTTTTAAATCTGGCATAAACTCTTGTGTTTAAAACAACTTCTTGGATGATTGTTGTTTTTTCGTTTATCCCTCTATATGGCAATAAAATTTCTTGTGCTACATGGCTTAGTTTTGCATCAAGAAGATATTTTTTTGCAAGTGCTAATGTTTTTTTCCACTCTAGCTCCATATTTATATAAGCTTTTGTCTCCTTATATACAGGATGCACATTTGCTAAGGCATACGCAAGAGCGAGTTTTTTATGTTTTATGAGTACTAAAAATTTATCATACTCCAAGAACTCTTCGATAAGTTTCTGTGCAAATTGACGTTTAGAAGGTATTGAGCTAAATCCATCAAAGAGCTTAATCGCGCCTACTTTATCACTGTTTTCTAGAAGTTCTTTGGCATCTTTTATAGTTTTCTCCCATAAGGCATCAAATGCCATGGAAGCTTTTGTATATTTTAATATAGGATTCTTCTCTATATATGCAAGCATAAGATCATATTTTTTATCTTCAATGAGCTTATTAAGACTCTCTTCGTCTTGAAAAATATTATAAAAAAGAAGCTCTCCATTTTCTGTAGCAACTATTAGCTCATTTGTCTCTTCATTAAAATTTAGTGCTGTTATCGCATGATCAAACTTTATATATCTTCTTGAGATAAGCTTATAGCTGTTTAGGTCATACACTAAAACATAACCAAGCTTTGTACCAAAAAAGATAAAATTATTTTTATATCCAATAACAATATTAGTAATATCATCATGTAAATCCGTGAATTTTGTGATAACTTTTAAAGTATTTATATCGGATATATAAGCATTGTTTTTTTTATCAAAACTAAAAAGTCTGTTATTGTTTAAAAATTGTACTTTAAGAACAGGAGCAGGATGGACTTTTAACTTTCCCTTTGGCAACATCATAGCTAGATTAAAAATAGAGATATTTCTATCATAACTTGCAGTAGCAACCAAATTGCCATCGCTACTAAAAGCGATATCATTAACTACATCAAGGTGTCTTGGAAGGGTAAGAGCTAACTCTGCGCTTTTAATATCAACTCCAAATACACCACCATCATCACCACAAGAGAACATATATCTATCTTTTGGATCAATTCCAACACAAGAGACATCACCTTGGTGTCTATCTACGGTTGCCACTATTTTTTTATTTTTTAAGTCACATAGTTTTGACTCTTTTGCTTCTTGAGTTATAAAAGCTAAATAAGCAGCATCTGAGCTTAGAGAGACTACTTTAGTAGAGTATCTTTGATGTAAAACTGACATTTTATACTCATCTTTAATGTTTAGAGTTTCTATGTCTAAATGTTTAATAGTAGTAAAAGAATCAACACTAAGAAGCGTTTTTGAATCTAATATTTGTAAATATATTACAGCTTCTTCAAAACTACTTCTTTTTATAGGTGTCATATTTTAATCTCTTATGTAATTTTCTTCTTTTAGCACTCTATGTATCTCTTGCTGATGCTCTTCACCTTTTGTTTCTACATGTACCATAACATTTGCATCACCATAATCAAGCGATATAGAAGTTCTATCGTAAGCGATATGAACAATATTTGCATTTAACTCTTGAAGTATCTGAGTAAAACGCATAAGTGAGCCTGGTTTATCTACAAGAGTAACAGTTAGCTTCATTTTTCTGCCAGATTTTAGTAATCCTTTTTCTATAATAACAGACAGAAGTGTTACGTCCATATTTCCGCCACTTAAAACAATTGCAATTTTTTTACCCCTTAAGTGAGAGAGTTTTTCATGCATAAGTGCTGCAACTCCAACAGCTCCAGCGCCCTCTACAACTAACTTTTGTTTCTCAAGTAAAAATAAAATAGCACTTGCAATCTCTTCTTCATCTACACTGATATATCTATCAACACTCTCTAGCATGTAGCCAAGAGTTATAGCAGAAGTGTCACGAACCGCAATACCATCGGCAATAGTTCTCACACTAAGAGTGTCTATTGGTGTTTTTAAATCGTAAGAGTTTTTGAGTGCTGGTGCACCCTTAGCACTTACGGCAATAACTTCTATCTTAGGATTTACACTCTTTATTGCACATGCCATACCAGATATAAGTCCGCCTCCACCCGCTGGTATTACCACCGCGTCAAGGTCTTGGCACTCATCTAAAATATCAAGCGCCAATGTGCCCTGCCCGGCAATAACCTCTTCATCTTCAAAAGGATGAACAAATGTCAGTGAGTTTTTCTTTGCGTATTTTAGTGCATGAGCATATGCTTCATCATAATTTGCACCATGCAATATAACCTCTGCGCCATAATGTTTAACACCATCAACCTTTGTTAGAGGCGTTGCTTCTGGCATCACGATAACTGCTTTTATCTTAAATATAGATGCAGAGAGTGCAACTCCTTGCGCATGATTTCCTGCACTTGCAGCTATAACACCACATGCTCTTTGCTCATCACTTAGAGTCGCTATCTTGTTATATGCGCCTCTAATTTTAAAAGCTCCAGTAACTTGTAGGTTTTCTTCTTTTAAATAAACTTCACATCCACTCTCTTTACTGAGATGTGGTGCATAAGAGAACGGAGTATCAACAATGACATCTTTAATCCGTTCTCTAGCTTCATAGATTTTTTTTACATCAAACAAAAAAAGCCCCTAACTAAGCGCGCGATGTTCTACCATCGAGCACATATTTTGCACAACTCTCATACCAAACTCTTTGGCTTTTGCAGCAGCGGCATTGTTTACTATCTCTTTTTGCGCCCAAAAGATTTTTACATCGCCACGCTCTATGCAATCATTTGCGACATTATCAAGCTCTTTTGGCTTTCTAAATATATTTACCATATCAATTTCAAACGGAATCTCTAAGAGTGAGCGATAAACCTTCTCCCCTAAAATAGTCTCCTCTTTTGGATAGATAGGAACTATCTTAAATCCCTGCGATTGAAGGTACTTTGCAACTCTGTGGCTTGCTTTACTATCATCTGGAGAGAGCCCAACAACAGCAATAGTCTTAGCCATCTTAAATATCTCTTGTATCTCGTCTTTATTTGAATTAATTGTTGGAAATTCGCACTCCATGGTAAAACCTTTTTACTTTTTTATGACGATTATAGCGAAAAAGAGCATAATTTTTAAGCGGTATTATTCTAAAAAAGTTCTAAAACTTCTTTATTTTCACTTATGTACTTTAGCTATAATTCGCTTCCATATTTAAGGATACAATTACCAATGAGCGAAAAAAGCATCAAAGAAACTAAAAAATATTACGACTACGTCAGCGTAGGTAACCGAACCAAGCAAGCAGCATATTTTGTGCAACAACATGATAAAAATAGAATGTTTGAAGATCTCCTAAAAACTATTCCTAACATGCAAATCCTCGTTCTTGTAAAGAGTAAAAGAAATGCGGATGAGCTTATGGAGTATCTTAAGGAAAAAGAGATTAAGTCTATCTCAGTTCACGGAAATCATAGAGAAACTCAAATAGAAGATGCACAACGTGCGTTTAATTCTAAAGAGACAACAATCCTTATAACTACAAGTAGAATTTTAGAAACATTAAAACTTGAGAGTATTCATGCAGTTGTAAATTACGACCTTCCATTGGATGCGCCTGATTATTTTAAAACTCTACTTTTAGTTGATGAAATCGGCAAATCAATCTCGCTCATAGACCCAGAAGATGAGGGGATGTTAGCTACAATTGAGCTAATGATGAAGTGTGAGATGAGTGAAGTTGAGATGGAAAATTTTGAGCACACAACCCGCGAAACAATAACTTCAAAAGATAGAACAAAAAAACCACGTCATAAAAAAGTAGAACAACGAGCAAAGAAAAAAGCTGACATGAAATCTAAATGGGTGCCAGCTAAATAAAAGAGTCGCAGACTATTCTAGTAAAATCTTCTCTTGCCCGATTCTATAAAGAGCAAAATCATACTTTAGTGGGTCACTTCTATCAAACTCTTTTAACATCTCTGTTAACTCGATAGCGGCTTGTAAGTCGTAACTTTTTCTACTTAGTAATCCTAGTTTTTTTGATACATTAAAGGTATGTGTGTCTAGTGGAATTATAAGGTCACTCTTATCAACTCCGCTCCATAAACCCATGTCTATGTTATCCTCTCGTACCATCCATCTAAGGTACATCATCCATCTCTTTAGTGCGCCTGAGCCTTTTGTCTTTAGAGTAATTTGTGAGATTAGAAAGTTATATCCCATGGATGAGTGTGGATATATATCTTGAAGTGCTTTTATAAGTGCGTTTATGCCCTCAACAGTATCTCTGTTTTTATCATATCCACTTTTAAAAACATCTCTTAGTGTGCTTTTTTCATTTAGTCTTTTAAGCGCTATAAAAAGTGCTGAGACATCTTCACTTTTTTGAAATCTATAGTAGTGGCCCTTTAGAGCCTCTTTTATCTCTTCATCACTTTTTTGTAAAAGTGTAAAATCAAGAGAGTTTAAAAACTTCACTATCTGCTTAACGTTTCCATACGCAAATAGTGCGCAAATAAGCGAGATAGTTGGGTCTTTATACTTGTGTGCAACCATGATTGGGTCAAGTCGCTCTTCGCAAATCTCGCCCTCGCAGTTTCTCTTTAGAACTTCTGCGTCTAGTTTTTCTTTAATGTAGATGATAGAGTTTTTTTCGCTCACTTGAACCTGCTATGTTTAATTGTTTTCTATATTTTGCAATAGTGCGGCGCACCATTTGCACTTTAAATTTATCTTGGATAAGCTCTAAGAGCTTCATATCGCTTAATGGTTTTTTTCTATTTTCATTTTTTACTAGGTTTACTACAAACTCTTTTATAGCGGCATTTGAGACATCTTCATCTATGGCTGTTGTAAAGAACTCTTTCATAGCATAAACACCTCTATCACACGCTATATATTTGTTTGCAATAGCTCTTGATATGGTGGATGGATTGTGTCCAAACTCATCTGCCAAAGTCTTAAGCGTCAATGGCATAATAGCGCCACCTGTAAAAAACTCATACTGGTACTCAACTATCATAAGCCCTACTTTGTAAAGCGTTGCTTTTCTCATATCTAGCGCATCTACCAAGCTTTTAGCCTCTTTGATTTTCTGCGAGATATAGTCATGTTCTACTGAGTAGTTCGTGTCAATGGTTATGGTTGGGTAATAAGCATCATTTAGTTTTACCTCGATTGAATCATCTTCATTGAAAAATATCATCAAATCAGGGATAACTTGCGCTGATTCTTCAAGATACTCGATAGCAGGAGGGTTTTTAAATGTTGTAAGCACCCGCATAACCTCACAGAAGCCTACTTCATTTGAATAATCATAAATATTTGTCAAATCTTTTATAACTTTTATAGCTAGAGGATAGACTTCATCACTTACATCAGAACTATCTAGCTGAAATAAAAATGATTCTGAGAGATTTTTAGCACATATTCCTACTGGCTCAACGTTAGCAAAGCGCAGGCGTATCTTTTCAAACTCGTCTATAGTTATATTGTTATTTGTACAAAATTCTTCGCTCTCTCCCTCGTAGTAACCATTTTCATCAAGATTACAAACTACAAAAGAGGCTATTTTTTGCGAGATTGGAGTTGGGAAAAGCGGAGCTTCTAGCTGCTCATCTAAGACATCATAAAGTGATTTTTTGACAAAAGTAAGTGCTTCTATCTGCTCAGTTCTTGTGTTTGCAACAGAGCTATTGACTATTCGCTTAGGTATCAACTTCTCAAAGCTATCTTCAAACCCAGAACTTACTTCTATAATAGGATTTGCATCGATAAAAGGAGACATAGCCTCGCCCAAATCGCTTAGACTAGAGTGTAAAATAGGCAACCAATTACGTAGAGTATTTGATAGTTTGTGCTTATTTTCTACGCCTTGCGTCTGCCTTAGTTGTGCCATGGTGCTATAAGCTTCTTAAAGCTTAAACTCCTCGCCTAGATAATGCGTTCTAACATCAGCATTTTGCCCTATCTCATCACTTGTTCCACTTGCAAGAAGCGAGCCTGATTTTATAACATAGGCTCTATCGCAAACATCAAGCGTTTCACGAACATTATGATCAGTTATCAAAATCCCTATCCCATAAGATGCAAGTTGTTTTATAACCGTCTGTATATCCATAACTGCTATTGGGTCAACTCCAGCAAAAGGCTCATCAAGAAGTAGAAATTTAGGCTCATTTACAAGTGCGCGAGCTATCTCAACACGGCGACGCTCTCCACCACTAAGACTTACGCCTTTGCGGTAGCGAATTGGCTCGATGTTAAACATATCAAGAAGCTCTAGTATTCTCTTCTCTTGTGCATCTTTATCTTTTATTTTTACCTCTGCAGCTATTAAAAGGTTATCTTCAACGCTCAAGTCTTTAAAGATAGATGCCTCTTGAGGTAGATAGCCTATCCCTTTTAGAGCTCTCTCATGAAGTGGCATTCCAGAGAGGTTTTCATCATCAAAAAATACCTCTCCACCACTTGCTTCTACAAGTCCACAAATCATATAAAAAGTAGTCGTTTTACCAGCGCCATTTGGCCCTAAAAGCCCTACAACCTCGCCACTTTTAACCTCTAGGCTCATGCCTTTTACTATCTCTAAATTTTTTATATTCTTTTTTAAATTCACTGCTTTTAATATATGCATACTTTATACCCTCTTTTGTTATTAGGAATTTTTTCTATATCTACACTCATCACATCAATCCCTGCTTCACTTAAAATTTTAATAAGCCTCTCATCACCCCACTCTACAAAGTGAATACCATCTCTCTCTAGCTCTTCTAACATCCCCAAAGATATAAAATGCTCTAATCCATGGTTATACATATCGTAGTGAAATATGTTTTTGGAGTAAGTGTGTTGTAGTGAGAAAGTAGGTGAAGTAACCTCTTCATCACTTCCCAAATATAGAGCCATTTTTTTTACAAATGTTGTTTTTCCAGCTGCTAAGTCACCGCGCAAGATAACTACACCGCTTTTAAACTCTTTAGCTATATCTTTAACAATAGTATCTATTTCATCAAGAGCGAGTGTGTATGTTTTCATAATTTATTTGATATCTCAATGATTTGTTTTAACTTTTCTTTGGCTTTTCCTGTTTTTATAGCATTTTGTGCCATCTCTAAGCCATCTTGAATATCACGAGCCAAGCCATCAACTACCAAAGCAGAGGCTGTATTTAACATAACTATATCTCTTTGTGCATCAGTTGCTCTACTATCAAAAATATTGTAAAGTATCTGAGAGTTTTCTTTTGCATCTCCACCAACAATTGCCGCTAATGGAGCTTTTTTTATACCGTATTGTTGCGGGTCAATTATAAACTCATGCACAATTCCATCACGAAGCTCTGAGGCATAAGTGATGTCACTTATACTTATCTCATCCATCCCCTCAGCAGAACTTACAACCATTGTAGAAGTAGCGCCATTTATACGAAGAGCCTCTGCTATTTTAGAGACAAATGATTTGTGAAAGACACCCAGAAGAGATTTTTTAGTCTGGGCTGGATTTGTTAGAGGCCCTAAAATATTAAAGATAGTCTTTTGCGGTATCTTTTTTCTAACTGGCATGATGAAGCCCATTGCAGGATGATGAGCTTGGGCAAACATAAAAGTAAATCCACTCTCTTCTAAGAGTTTTGCACTATCTTGTAGATTTAAATCAAGTCTAACGCCAAGCTCTTCAAACATATCAGCACTTCCAGATTTTGAAGTAACAGATCTGCTTCCATGCTTTGCTACCATGCTTCCACAAGATGCACAAAGAATCGCTACAGTTGATGAGATATTGAAACTTCCTATCTTATCTCCGCCTGTTCCAACTATATCAATAACCTTAGCGCGAAGTTCATCTGGTATTGGAAGTTTTATAGCAAAAGTCCTCATTACCTCTGCAGCAGCAGCGATAACCTCTGTTGGCGTCTGCTCATCGAGTTTTATACTTAGTAAAAACTCAAGCATCTCAGCATCATTCATCTCATGCATAAAAAGTGAGGTAAAAGCTTTTTTTGCTTCATCATATCTCATACGATTTCCTCTATATATTCGTTTTGTAAGCTCTTTGATGTTGATTTTGTAGTAGGAATTTTTAAAACTCTATATTTCTTTGAAGACTCAAGGTAGTTGATTGTAATTATTGAGCCAACTTCAATATTTTTACTAGCCTTTGCAACAGCATCACCAATCAAAACAACTCCATTTGCTATCATATCTTGCGAAACTGAGCGTCTTTTAGTAATATTTACCGCATTTAAAAATTTATCTATTCTCATTAAAAAGCATACCCTGATTTTTTTTGCATATTGTAGAGTAATAAAACTGAAAATAATGTAAGAAGTGGAACATTTTTTGCGTCAAAGTACTTTTTTATTTTTTTATGTATAATAAGAGATAATTTATAGAAAAATTTATAGTTGAGGCATATATGAACTACGATAAAAGAGAGATACTTAGAAAAGCCATTATTACAATTATTTTAATTATTATTATTTTACTTATGATTTTAGGAATACAAAGTTCTGATTTTTCCAAACTTAAAAAATATGATATCGAAGGAAAACCATCAAAGATTTCTTTTGGCTCTAGAAATAGCGTTATAGAGCTCTCTATAGTTAGTAAAAATGAGGTAAATTTAGGTGACTTTGTTTTTAATGTCTTGGGGGATAAAAAATTAATAGCAAATATCTCGGTTATACATAAACCAAAAACTGACATGGTTTCTTCTGATAGTGCTAAGCATGAATTTGTAAAAAAAGGAACGCTTCTTAGAGACGCTACAATCAATGCTATGCTTGAGAGTAGAAATTTTGAGATGAAAGTTGATAACGATAGAATAAAAGATAACATTAAAAATAAATTAAATAAAAACCTTGAAAATAGCACTGTTGAAGAGGTTTATTTTAATAAATTTATCATTCAATAACTTGATATACAAAAATATAAATTTATGCTATCATATTTTAACAGCACTAATAAGGCCTAATAATTGATAAAAATTCATCTTAACAAGAAAATTTTCTGGATTATCTCATTTTTTATAATTATCTCAAACACAATTTTAACCTTTTATACGTATCAGCAGATTGGTGATAATACTAAAACTAGAGTTTTATCAAGAGCTATTTCGCTTAAAGATTATTTTACCTCTATGTCTTATGTTTATCAACAACAATTTATAAATAGCGGTATAGACATAAATGAGTCAACAATAGGCTTTTTACCGGCACATGCTTCAACACTTATCAGTGATAAATTCTCAGAAATTTCAAAATATGACATAAGTATTAAAAATGTTACAAACAAACCTAGAAATCCAAAAAACATGGCTGATGATTTTGAGTTAAAAGCTATAGAATACTTTAAAAATAACCCAAAAATCAAATCAAAAATAGAGCAGACTAAAGAGAATGGTAAAGAAGTTTTTCACTATGTAACCCCACTCCTCATAGATGGCTATTGTATATCTTGTCATGGAAAAAAAGAGGATGCACCACTGTATATACAAAATAGATACGACTCCGCTTATAACTATGAGCTAAACGATGTAAGGGGAGTTACTAGTATTAAAATTCCTATAGAAGATATAGAAAAAGTTGCAATTAAAAACTTTTATAAAGCTGCTGCTTTTAATTGGTTTATTGTATTAATACTTCTTGTCATAATCTACTTTAGTGTTGAAAAACTAACTACTAAAGAAGTTAAGCAAAAGATACTTTTACAAGATGAAGTTAGAAAAAAAACTGTAGTTTTACAAGAACAAAACATACAGCTTGAAGTTGCAAATAAAAATCAAAAACAACTTTTCTCAATCCTTAGAACAGTGGCTAATTGTAATCAAGTACTAATCACAGCAAGAGATATAGATGAACTTATTCAAGGCACTGCTACATCTATATATTCAAATAGCGCTTTTTCAGCAGTAAAGATATTGGCTGTTGAAAATGACAAGCTTGTAGTTAAGGCTTTTATTGGGCTCGATTCAGAACCAACTATCCTTGATTATGAAAAAGTTGCATTTGAAAACAACAGCTTTATAAAGCTAAGCAGTTCTGATGATAATATCAATGAAGATTGTAGAGAGAAAATAAAAAATAGCAATATAGGCGAGATATACATAGCACCTCTTAGAAAAAATAGCCACTCCAACGAGGCAATTGGTGTTCTTAGCATATGCACGACAAAAACAGATGGCCTAAGTAAAGAGGAGCAAGATATGATAAATGAGCTCTCTGGGGATATAGGTTTTGCTATGAACTCATTTTATCAAAAAGATGCGATTAACCAACTCTCTTTTTATGATCCACTTACATATCTTGCAAATCAACAACTTTTTGAACATCATTTAGAGTTATCTCTTATACAAAGCGCTAAACACCTCCAATATGGTGCAATTTTATTTTTAGATTTTGATAATTTTAAAAACGTAAATGACATAGTAGACAAAAATTCAGTAGATGAGATTTTAAAAGAGATCTCTAAAAGACTAACCAAGAAAGCTAAGAGTGCTTCTCTTATAGCTAGACATAGCGGTGATAAGTTTTTAATTCTTTTAGAAAACATCTCTCAAGATGAGAGTCGTAGTGCTATGATAGTAAAAAACATTGCTCTGCAGATTCAAGAGATAACTAAAGAGCCATTTATTATAGATGAGAACTCTATATAT
>NZ_JAQVKA010000139.1 GCF_028694895.1 Sulfurimonas sp.
CTCAAAACACATATATATATGACACAGACTCTCACGTACTTTTTCGTGTAAACTGGAACGCTTCCCTTGAGTCATTTCCAAAAGAAGTTCCACAAGATATACCAAACATAATATTTCAGATGAGTTCTGGTCTTTATGGTGTAAGAGACTCTAGTGGAAAGTTTGATGAGTTAAAATATCAAAAAGTTATGAAATTTTGTCGTATGACAGAAATAAAAATAGCTCAAGGTGCAAAACAGACTGGTGGGAAACTAGCAGCCGCAAAAGTTACTGCTGATATTGCATTTTACAGAGGTGTACCACAAGGAAAGGATATTTTTTCTCCAAATAGATTTCCTTATGCAGATACAACATCTCATCTACTTGACTTTGTTGAGATACTTCAAAAACTCTCACTAAAACCAGTTGGTTTTAAGATAGTAATCTCTGATGCAAATAGCGTTGATGAGATGGTAAGAGAGATAGTTTCAAGAAAAGCTCAAGGTAAAAATATTCCAGATTTCATTACAATAGATAGCGGTGAAGGTGGAAGTGCAACTGCACCACTTGAACTTATGGAATCAGTCGGATTAACTACAAATAACGCTCTTTATATCTTAGATACAATACTTAAAAAATATAATTTAAGAGATGATATAAAAATAATAGCAATCGGGAAGATATTAACACCTGATGATGCTATTATTACTATGTGTATGGGTGCTGATGCTGTTGGAATTGCAAGAGGTTTTATGATGAGTGGGGGATGCATACGCGCTAGAATGTGTTCTGGCTTTGGCTCACACGTATGCCCTGTTGGAATGGCTACCCAAGATGAGAAAAAAAGAGCATCTTATCTTGTTATAAAAAAAGGCAAAGAGATAGGAAACTACCATATAAACCTCTTAAAAGGAATGAAGGTAGTCCTAGCAGTCATGGGGGTTAGCCATATAAGTAAGCTTAGCAAATCGCATCTTACTTTCAAAAATAGAAATGATGAAATATATTTTGATGTAGATAAATATTTTCATAAAAAATTAAATGTATAGGATGTGTAAATGAATAACTTTGGTCTTGATATCTGGTCAAACAACAACTTCATCATAGAAGATGGACAAATAAGGTTAAATTACAAATGTATGCCTTCACTTCTTCAGATTGTTGAAGATATTCGCTTAGATGATGTTAGAGGACCAATTTTACTTAGATTTCCACATCTAATTAAGAGCCAAATCAGAACACTTTACAGTTATTTTGATAAGGCCATACAGCAAAATAATTATCAAGGTAAATTTAATGCTGTTTTTCCATTAAAAGTAAATCAATTTCCACATGCAATTGAGGCCGTAACAACGCAAGGTGCTCAATTTAACTATGGTCTTGAAGCTGGAAGTAAGGCTGAGTTAATTCTTGCTATGAGTAAAACACCTGCTGGAGCTTATATAACAGTAAATGGTTTCAAAGACAAAGAGATGATAACACTTGGCTTTATGGCAGCTCAAAGTGGGCATAACATTATCATCACAATTGAGGGTTTGGGAGAGTTAGAAACTATAATTGAGGTGGCAAAAGAGTGTAACTTAAAGGTTCCAAATATTGGCATAAGAGTAAGACTTCATAGCGTAGGTAGCGGTATCTGGGCTAAAAGCGGTGGAATTGATGCAAAATTTGGACTGACTTCAACAGAGATTATTGAAGCAATCACACTCCTTAGAGAAGCAAATCTTTTGGATTATTTAAGCATGATTCATTTTCATATTGGTTCTCAAATGTCTGATATTGCTCCTCTTAAAAAGGCTCTTCGTGAAGCTGGAAATATCTATGCTGAACTTAAAAAGATGGGTGCAAACAAATTAAATAGCATAAATATTGGTGGTGGACTAGCTGTGGTCTATGACCAGCATACTCTCTCAAACTCAAGAAACTACTCCATAGATGAGTTTTCAAGCAGTGTTGTCTTCTTACTTGGAGAGATTATGAATGCCAAAAATGTTTCTCATCCAGATATTTTTACAGAATCAGGAAGATTTATTGTAGCTTCTCACGCAGTCTTAATTACTCCAGTTTTGGAGCTCTCTACCCAAGATTTTCAAGAAAAACTACTAAATTTTAAAGTTATTAATCCACCGTTAATACAAGAACTCATTGAGTTAAATAAGCTTTTAAACAACACAAATTGTATTGAGTACCTTCACGATGCGCTTGACCACTTAGAGTCTATTCTTACGCTTTTTGATCTAGGTTATATCGACCTTCAAGACCGCTCAAACGCAGAGATTTTAGTGCACAATATTATTAAAAGAGCTCTTTATTTAAAATCATCAAATCCAACAGATGAGCTAGAACAACTTCAAGTCAAACTTCAAGAGCGTTACCTTATAAATGCTTCAATATTTCAAAGTTTGCCAGATTATTGGGGACTCAATCAACACTTTCCAGTTATGCCTCTGCACCATCTAGATACTACACCTCTTAGAGCAGCATCACTTTGGGATATTACATGTGATAGTGACGGTGAGATTGGATTTAACCCAGAAAAACCTCTATATCTTCATGATGTGAATCTTGATGAAGAGGATTACTTTTTAGGTTTCTTTAATGTTGGTGCATATCAAGAGACACTTGGAATGAACCACAACCTTTTTACTCACCCAAGCGAATATACAATAATCATTGATGAGAATGATTATGAGATAATAAATGCTGTTGAATCAAAAAGTATTTTAGATATTCTAGACTCCATAGGTTACGATGCACAAGAAGTATCAAAAAAGCTTAAAGACACACTGTCAAATTCTAGCTTTATTACAGCACAAGAAAAAAGTGATACACTTGCAAAACTAGAACTATTTTTACATCAAAATGGTTATTTAAGAACTACTAACTAGGAGCTGTTATTGGGACTTTTTGCTGAAATAAAAGAAGATTTTTCAAATGCATATAAAAATGACCCTGCGTTAAATTCTGGGTTTGATTTTTTATTTAATTACCCTGGAGTTTGGGCTGTTGCATGGTATAGAGTAGCGCATAAACTCTACATGGCTAACTTTAAAAGCTTAGCTAGAATTATAATGGGTTTAACTCAGATTTTAACAAATATAGATATTCACCCAGGTGCTGTTATAGGCAAAAGAGTCTTTATAGATCATGGAACTGGCGTA
>NZ_JAQVKA010000140.1 GCF_028694895.1 Sulfurimonas sp.
AGACAGAGCGCTTTAGGACTAAACCCCTCCCTTTTAGGAACTACTTTAGCTTTAGCTGCTTACGATGGGGGCAAAAAGTGGTTAGAAGATTTATTAATCTATTTAGAAAAAGAGTCTAACTCTATTAAAAATGCTTTTGAACATAGTGGTACTGGCATAAAGTTTATCCTCCCAGAAGCCTCTTTTATTGGCCTAATAGATTGCTCTTCTATTTATGATAAAGTTGTCCTTGATTCTAAAAACAACCCCTTTTTATATGATGAAAGCATTAGCCCTGAAGGGGGATTGTTATCCCGTTTCTTTGGGCAAAGGGCATCCATTGCAATGAACGATGGCTCTTGGTTTGGAGATAATTATAAAACATATGTTAGATTAAATTTTGCAACCAACAAAGAGAGTATAGATTTAGCAATTAAATCAATTATTAAAGCAGCTACAGATCTCTTAAATAAATAATTTCAGTAACAACTTCTTTATTGTAAAGTTTTGTAACTGCCTCTTGGTACAACCTTAGTTGCTCTTGGTGTCTATTTTTATCTTTGAACAAATCACTTTTAAAATCGTAAACTTTTAAATAAGAGTGATAGTGTACTAGTAGATCTATTGAACCATTAACTACTTTAGGGCCATCCTCATTTTCTAATCTCATTGTAAAATCAACTTCACTCTCTATTTTCTCATAACCACTATTAATTAGTTCATTGTAAAAGTCACTTTTAAATAGGTTGTTAACTAATAACAAAGCTGAAGAGGCGATCTCTTTTAATTGAGAGGTTGTTATGTTAGCTCTTTTAAATCTCTCAGGGACAAATTCTAAAAGCTTTTGCTCATCTAAAGATTCTGTTAACTCTTTTTTTATAACTTTCTCAATTGCTTTGTGACACCACGAACCAAAAGCTGCTTCAAGTTCTTTATCTTTGATTATTGAATCAGAGGGAACTTTTTTAAGAGGATAAACCTCCTCTGTTTCATAAATACTTTTTTCTGCTAACTCAGTAACTGTAGTTGCAAAAGGTTTTACAACGTAAGGTATCTCAGTTGCCTTGTAGTTTTTATCCATCAAGGCAACATTTTTTTCAATCTTAGAGTAATCTAATCCAATTGCTAAAATAGAAGTTGGATAACTCTCTATTTCAACTTTATCAAAGATTGCATTATAACTGCTGTTGTTAAACAGCGCTATAAAATAGCTATCAGCAGCTTTTTCACCAGTGTTACGACTAGATTCAAAACCACTGAGAATTAAGTGTTTTTCGCTTCTGGTTGTTGCTACATAGAAAAGGCGTTTCATCTCAGCAACTTCTTGAGCGTTTAAACTTTGTTTATCTAATTCATAAAGGATATTCTTTTTAGAAGAATCCTCTTTGTAGTGTTTAGGTAGGGCAATTGAATCCACTGTGTAAAATGGGGGAACTTGATTTACTCTAACGCCTCCCCCCATTCCACTTAAAATAACTATGGGGAACTGTAGACCTTTAGATTTATGGATTGTCATAATTCGCACCCCATCAACTTCATCTCTTAGTGGTTCAATATCTTGAAGGTGCTCTTGTTGTCCCATCCTCTCTCTTAAGAAATCTAAAAACAGAACTAAAGATCTTTTTTTCTCATCAAACTCTAAAGCTAAATCGTATAAAAAATCAAAGTGCTCTAAATAGGGGTGATACGATTTATCACTAAGAAGGTAGTAACGATATCCCCCCTCATACCATAAATAACTAACTATGCTACTTATAGAGTTTGTTTTAGCAAGCTCTACAATCTTAGTGTAAACATAGTGGGCCCACTGGTATCTTTGTTGCTCTTCATCAATATTTGTTTCAATACTCTCATTTTCAAATGCCACTTCAAAGTTCTCTAAAAGGGGAAAAAGAAGTTCATCACTTAGACGGCAAAAAGGGCTACGTAAAACAGCTGCATAAGCTAACTTATCCTCTGGATAAATTATTAGTTGTAAAAATGAGTAAATATCGTTGGCAACTGATTCTAAAAACAAACTCCTTATTGCCGATATTGTATAAGGGATTCCCTCTTTTCTAAGAGCTTTTTCAAAGTGCATCTGATTAGTTGTTGTTCTCTGTAAGATTGCAATATCCTTATAGGTGGGGCGTTTGTTATCATCTAGTAAGTAATCATCACTACCAACCATCTTTTCAATTAGCTTAGCAATATGGTAAGCCTCAGCTTGAATTGCATCAGAAGATTCTTCATCGTCATCATGTTCATCATCAATTGGTTTATAATGAAACTCTATCTTAGACTCATTTGCACTCTCTTTTTTGCCCGCTTTCAGCTCTTGATGTGTTGCCTCAAAATCTTCAGTTGCACTACTAAAAATTGGTTCAAATAGAGAGTTAAAGAAATTAATAAGTTTAGGATCACTACGGTAGTTGAGATCTAACTCTAAGTTTTTACCACCTGAACTTTCTATCTCGCTGGATAATTTTTTAAAGACTCGCACATCTGCTTTTCTAAAGCGGTAAATTGATTGTTTTTCATCTCCAACAAAGAACAACTTATCTTCAACTAAAGTACTAGGGTGAGGAATTGAGTTTGAATAAAGCTCTTTTTTTTCTGCTAAAAGATAAATTAAATCTTTTTGAAGTTGGTTAGTATCTTGAAACTCATCAACTAAAATATATTTAAACTTATTTTTATAGTAGGTCCTAATTTTCTTGTTGTTTAAAAGGATATCGAGTGCCATGTGGGAGATATCGTTAAAGGTTAATAGTTGAGCTTCCCTTTTTCTTGTTAGATAAAGAGAGTGCATCTCTTTTAAGATTTGAAATATTGGAAGAAGTTTATCACTTTCAATTAAAGCTAAAGCACAACTTTTAACTAGTGGTAAAGTAGTTTTTCTAATCTCTTCAACTATTTCATTAAATAGTTGTGCAAAATTATCTTTAACAGTTGTTCTTTTAAAATTAACACCATCTAGTAAAAGAAAAGTCTTTTCAAGATTACTTAAATCTAACAGCTGAGGGGCACTGTTTAATAAGTTGTTGGCTAACTCAAGATTATCTAAATAAACTTTACCTCTTCCTTGAATTGCTGTTAGACTCATCAACTGTTTTAGCAATTGATCAATTGAATTGGTATAAGAGTCTTTAATTTTTTCAATT
>NZ_JAQVKA010000044.1 GCF_028694895.1 Sulfurimonas sp.
TATCCCGAACAAGGCCTATTCTACGCTATTTGTCCTTGCTCTTGGAGCTTTTATAATTCTCATATTTGACATAATTTTAAAATATGCAAGAAACCATATACTAGAAGATTTTTCAAAAAAAATTGGCCTTTACTGGGAAGAAGAGCTGATGAGAAAGATGATTCTTGCAAATGCGCATTTTGACCATTTTACAACAGGCACAAAAGCAAATCTTTTTAAAGAGCTTCATCATGTTAGAGATTTCTTTACCATACGCTCATTGATGCAAGTGATTGACCTGCCTTTTTTCTTTATTGCTCTGCTTGTTATCTACATCATATCACCAGCTATGGCCGCTGTTCCTTTGATTTTTTCTATTTTGATTATCGGGTTTAATATTTTGATGCAGCTACCAATAGCAAAACTTGGTGCAAACAACTCGCAAAACCTTCAATCTAAAAATAATTTTATTTTTGAGTCTATTCAAGGAACAGAAGCAATCAAAGCTTCAAATGCGCTCTCAAGCAGAATGTTTTTATGGAAAAGCATTGTCGCATTTACGGATAGTATAAGTATGAGAATACAATCTTTGCATATGCTCTCTATGAACATTTCACAGTTTATGGTTCAACTCGTAGTCATTAGCGTTGTTGTTGTAGGTGTATTTGAGATAGCAGATCAAAAACTATCAATTGGTGGGCTAATTGCAATCACAATTTTAGCAAGTCGCGCGATAGTTCCTATCGTTAATCTCTCTGGAATTTTAATCAGACTCAAAGAGATTGGAGAATCTGTAAATAGAATAGATGAGTTTTTATCTATACCATCTGAAAACGCTACAACCGCTGAAGCTGGGCTTGGAAAGATTGAGGGAAAAATTGAGTTTAAAAATGTAAGTTATAAATTTCAAAACAGTAAATATAGCTCTTTAGAAAATATATCTTTTACGATTGCTGCGGGAGAAAAAGTAGGAATAATAGGCCAAACAGGCGCTGGAAAGAGCACAATCGCAAAACTTATCTTAAAAACCATTGCTCCATCTGAGGGCTCCATCTATCTTGATAACCATGAACTCTCAACCCTTCACCCAGTAGAAGTAAGAGAAAATATTGGCATCATGCTACAAGATCCATTTCTATTTAACGGCTCTATAAAAGAGAATATTGGACTTTTCAAACCAATAAGTAAATCTAAAATGATGGAAATCTTAAAAACAACAGGCTTAGAAGAGCTTATAAAAAAAGCTGGCAAAGGTGATGGTCTGCAAGTTGGAGAGCGCGGCTCAAACCTATCTGTCGGTCAAAGACACTTAGTAGCACTTGCTAGATCTTTAGTAAACAACCCTTCTATTTTGATTTTAGATGAGCCAACAACAGGCCTTGATATGGGCCTTGAGAAGAGGGTTATAGAAAAACTAAAAACAAATCTAGATGTTACTCAGACCCTTTTGATAATAACTCACAGACTAGCTGCGCTTGAGCTAGTTGATCGCCTTATTGTCATTAACGATGGAAAAATAGTAGCAGATGGTCCAAAAGAAAAAGTGTTACAAATACTTAATTCTCCTCAAAGGGGCGAAATATGAACTATATGTACACTCAAAAACAGAGTTGGAACTACAGACTTGTAACGATTCCTATCATTGCTTTTACAACTATATTTTTTATATGGTCGTACTTTGCCGAGATTGATGAGAGTGTTAAGGGGAGTGGAAAAGTTATACCATCTGGACAAACCCGCTTAATCCAACACCTAGAGGGTGGAATCATCACACATATCTTTGTAAATGAGGGTGATACTGTACAAAAAGGAGATGTTTTATTTCGTATAGAAAACCAATACTTCATCTCAGAAAAAAAAGAAAATAGCATCAAACTAATAGCTCTTAGAGCAAAATCAAACCGTATTGACGCCCTTTTAAATAATTTGGAAGCGCCACAGTTTGACAAAGAGATGATTGCAACAATCCCTCAAATAGTTCAAAACGAGAGAGAGGTTTTTCGTGAACAAAGAAGTAAATATAGCTCTCAAATATCTGTTTTAAACAGCCAACTACACCAAAAACATGCTGACCTTAAAGAGCTACAAGTTCGTTTAGAAAACCTAACACTAGAGTACAACTTAACTCTTGAGAACATGAAGATACAAGAAGAATTAGCCAATAAAAAGATAATTTCTAGAGAAAAGTTTATTCAACATCAATCTGCAAAACAAAAAATATATACACAACTTGAAGAAGCTAGATTTAAAATTCCTATTATAAATAGAGAAATAGAAGAGTGGAAAAAAAAGATAGAGGGAAAAAGTTTTGAAATTAGAACTGAACTATTTGAAGAGAGTAGCGAAATTCAAGTAGAGATTCAAAAACTTCAAGAAGCAATCAAAACATATATAGATAGAGATAAACGTATGGATGTTCTTAGCCCTACAAAGGGAATAATCAATAAACTTTATTACAACACAATTGGCGGTATAGTAAGGTCTGGAGAGACTATAGCAGAGGTCTCACCAATTGATGATGACCTTATGATTGAAGCAAAGATAAACTCTTCAGATAGAGCATATATACATCCAAAGCAAGATGTTTCTATCGAGATAACTGCATATGATTACTCAAAATATGGCCTGCTTGATGGAAAACTCATAAGTATCTCTCCAGATAGCACAACAGATGAGCTTGGAAACAACTACTACACCATAAAAGTTAGAGCAGATAATTATAGATTTGATGAGAATTCGCCAATTCTTATAGGAATGTCTGCCAATGTAAATATATTAACAGGAAAGAGAACTGTTTTATACTATCTCTTAAAACCCATAAAAAACATCAAATACAAGGCGTTAAAGGAGCATTAAATGCTAAATACTATAAAATCACGGAATTTATTTATATTGCTCAATAAGGGATGGCTATGTTTGGTTTTATAAAAACTATACAACAATTTATCAATAAGCTAAAAAGCAACAAAAGATTATGGTTTACAACTATATTTATTATTGCTACATTTGGGGTTGTATTATCAACATATTTACTTATATTTACAACTTCAAAAACATCTGACAAAGTATACGCTTCTCAAACAAGAGCTTATGAGCTTCATCTAAAAAGTTTAGAGAGTTTGATAGAGACTAAGCTACATCAAATTGCCATAGCGTTAGCGCAAAACAACAATATTATAGACTCCCTGCTCTTAAGCGATAAAACCACTCTTGAGCAGATAGAAAATGAATTTAACTCAGAGATAAAAGAAGAAGAGAGAAACTCACTTCTTATAAAAATTCACTCTGCACTAAATCAAAACGAAATACTAAGAAACAGTCTTATGTCAACCATCCAAACAAAGAACAATATCTTTGGTCCTGAGGTAATTTATAATGGTATTTTTTATGTATTTCTCCTACCAGTTATAAAAGATGAGCGAGTAATTGGGATAATTGAAGTTAGACAGAGCATATACGCATTAATGGATAGTTTTAAAAGACTACAACAAGAGCAGATATTCTTGTTAGATTCAAAAATGCTACCTCTTTTATCTATTCAAAATAGAGAAGGTATCTACTTCCAAGTTGGGAAAAATTATCTTGTAAATTCTAAGATATACAACACAACGACACTCGGTTATCTTGATAACATAGACTTACACTCACTACAACAAATTATCTCTGGCGAATACATAGTTACAAAAGATTTATATCTAAATGGCGTCGTCGTAAGAGATACAAACGGAGTTGATATTGGCCTTATTTTAATGGGTCAGAGTATTAACCAAGATGGAAGTTTTGTTGACATGTCTAAAAATATGACAAATCAAGTAGTAATGATAGCGCTTGGACTTATAGTCTCTTTGCTTCTTTTCTTGTTTTAAGGTTATGGCATGAGAAGACTAAAGATACTTAAAGTATATGCAATTTTATGGCTGTTTATTTTCTTCATTGTCTTTTACAATTATGAAACACTCTATGGATTTTTCCTCTCAACTATCACGTTTAACGTAGCAGTTATGACTGTTTTAGCTATTGGTTTGATGGTTATTGTTAAAGCATCAATTGATTTAGTGATGTTAACAGGTACTTTTGCTGTTATCAGATATAAAAAGGATGCAACACTAGATTTTTATCTTAGTGGAATAGACAAAATCTTTCCAGAAAATGTTGCAAAGATGTTTACAAAAAGAGCTTCTCACCACTATGTATATTTTACACATACAGAAGCTCATGACGTATCTGACTGGCTTCAAGAGAAGTTTATAAATCAAAAAAGCTACATCAACTTTTTTGTAAGCATGTGTTTAATGATTGGTTTACTTGGAACTTTTACTGGTCTTTTATCTGCGCTTAATGAGATGGGTGCGATAGTGCTCTCTTTAAAAGGCGATGTAAACATTGGCGAAATCATGATGCGTCTTAACGACCCTATCGTTGGTATGGCTGTTGGTTTTGGCTCATCTTTATTCGGAGTTGCAGCAGCTATCATTCTTAGCATTAAAGGTTACGTTTTAGAGAAAAATCAAGCAAACTTTATAGAAGATGTTCAAGATTGGATAAACTCCCTAATCATAGAGGGTACCTTAACTAGCGAAGATGGCGTTGTATCTGGTGGCAGTTCAATGTCTAAAATGATGGATATTTTTACAGAGAAAATGAGTGATTTTTCACAAAACATGAGCCTATCAAACAAATCCAATGAAGCCATGCTAAAAATACTCTCTCAAAGTATGGATGGCGAATCCAAATCAGCAAGAGAGATGATGGCAGCACTGGATAAGATTGCTAATGGGACGAAAGATTTAAACATAAATCAGTATCAAAGTTCAAATGCACTTATTGAGTCCATTCAAGACCTCTCAAGCGCTACAATGAATTCAAACAGAAACTTAAAGTCTATCTTAGAGTTGCAAGAAAAAAACAATCAAATCTTAGAAGAATTACTAAAAGGTTCAAGGTTAAAATAGATGGCGAAAAAGCATTTAGAACCATTTAATCCTTGGCCCGGATTTGTTGATCTCTTTGCATCAGTTATTATGGTTGTTCTAATTTTTATGCTTGTGCTCATAGTAAACATTACTTACTATGCACAGTTTAAATATAAAATCTCATACACAGGCTCTTCTTCTGTACAAGAACTCTCAAATGAGCCTATTACTACAGCAGCAAAAATTGATATGCAAAAGAAAAAAGAGTATATACTCGATGTTACCCCAAACAAGGAAGAAAAAGATTCCCAAAAAGATTTACAAGCTGTTGCTGGTATGGATTTAACAGTAAAAGACAGTAATCTTACAAGACAAGAAAATAGTATCTATGATGATTGGATGCTTATAAAATATAACAATAAAGAGATAATCCTAGACCCTCAAACAATGAAAGATGTAGATTCATTTTTAAAACAAGCAAAAATAAAATTTCCAAATCACTATATCTCTATATTTACAGCAGAGCCAAAAAATCAGGCTAGCGCCACAATATCAAAGCAAATAGCACTTGGAAGAGCCCTAAATATAAGAAATCTTATACGTTCAAGAGAGTATAAAGAGAGTGATGTTGTTGTTAGATTAAAAGACAAGATTCCAAATGCACAAACAGTTGACTATGACGCTGGATATGGAATCATCATGGTAAATACGAAAAAATGATGGTTTATGAAAATATGAAAAAAAAGATTCTACTTTTTTTACAAATTAGTTTTATAACTATTTTCTTAACTACTAAACTAAGTGCACAAGAGCCTAGCAGCGGCTATGATTTAAATGTTTTCTCAAAAGACTTAGTCGATGCTGATATATCACAACATAAACAAGATACAAATAAAGAAAATGTAAAGATTGATCTAATTGATGCTGTCTTGCAAGCTATCTCTATTAGCTACAAGATTAAAGCCTCTCGAGAGAAGATGATACAGGCTAAACATGCGTTAGATATAGCATATGGTGACTACATGCCATCAATTGATGCCACTTATACAGCTATAAGAACTCAAGAGAGACCAGGAAACTTAACTCCTGAACAAGTTTATTCAGATTCAAAATATTATAACGATGAAAAGTATGCCTTGACTCTTTCTCAAAACATATACTCTGGTGGAGAGACATACTATGATACTCAAAGATTAAAAGCACTCTACTCTGTTGCAAAAACAGACTTTGAGAGGCTTTTAGAAGATGAGATGACAAAGGCTATAATCTCTTATATTGATGTTGTCTTTATAAGAGACTCAGTGGAAGCTAGTGAAAAAAACATGGAGGCTCTTGAGACCATATTTGAGATAGTTAAAGCTAAATATGACGCTGGCGCACTATCTATTGGTGAGTTTAGCAGTATAGAGGCTAGTGTTGCAAATTCAAAATCACAACTCTCTAAAACAAACTCAAAATATAATAATGCGCTTGAGTATTTTAAGTTTATAACTGGAGAATCTTTTAAAAATACTACTCCCTATGAAAAAGTAGTAGATCTAAATGTTACACCACTAGAGAATGTTTTAGATAGTATCCCACAAAAAAATAGCTCTATTAAAAACTATAACTACTCTATTTTAAGTAAGAAATTTAATCTCAAAAAAAGTGAAGCTACCTTTAAACCTAAAGTTGACCTTGTCTTAGCTGCAGAAAAAGTATCTGATCAAGAAAATTATGAAAAGGTAGAAGATAGTTATATAGCAAAAATTCTTGTTAGCTACAACCTTTTCAATGGAAATAAAGATCAAAATCAATACCTAAAAAACTTCTCTTCAATACAAGAAACAACATTTGAAAAAGAAGCAGAGCTGCTAAAGATAAGATGGGAACTTGAAAAACTATATACCTCAATTAACTCTTTAAAAGAAAACCTAAAGAACCTTGAAGACGAGGTAGACTCTTCTGTTAAGATGGTGAACTCTTATTGGGAGAGCTTTAGAAATGGAGAGCAAGATTTACATGTGCTCCTCCAAGGACAAAGACAGCTAAATGCAGCAGAACTTGTCCTTATTCAAAGCCAACAAGATACAATAAAAGACTATTTTTCAATCAAAAAATACGCAGGAGAACTCTTAGAGTATTTTGAGATTGATACAAATGAAGTAAACTTTTTAGATATGGCAAAAGCTTCATATAGAGCGCAGTACAAGCCACAAACAAAAGAACCTTTGACGCCTAAAAAATACCCAATAACTAAAGATGATATAAATGCTACAGAGATTACTAAGATTGTAGAAATTCAAAAAAGTAGTGAAAAAGAGCTCTCACAGTTACTCTCTTTTCATGAAAAATTCCTGATTGAAAATCCTGATAAATATACAATCATTATGGATGGATTTGCTACTCCTTTACAAGCACTTGAGAAGATTTCTGAGCTTAACATCTCCAGTGAATCTTTTATATATGAGCATTTTGAAGATAAAAAGATAAAAACAAAAATAGCATTTGGTATCTTTAATCTTAGCGAAGATGCAAACACTACGTTAAATGAAAAGCTCTCAAAAGAGACAAATGATAGGGTAAAAATATCAAAAGTTAAAAAAGTACAAGATGAGTTTAAAGAGTTCTCTGCTCTATCATTTGTCGATGCAAAAGATATACCAAAAGCTGCTATTGTAAAAAAAGAGAAGAAAGTCATTGAAGTGCCTTTTGAGACGGACCCTGCCTTTAAAGATAAGTTTTTAAATGCTCCTAAAGAGTTCTTTACTATAAACATAACGACAACCTCCTCTATAGATTCGGCGGCGAAACTTCTAAAAGATGAAGATATAGTACATGAGAGTTTTGTCTTTAAGTTTGGCAAAAATGGGGAGTGGTATAAACTTATGTACGGTGTTTATCCAACCTATGCAGAGGCTAAGAGTGCTCTAGATTCTCTAAAAAAACTAAGTGAGCTCTATCTACCTGTCATAGAGAAGATATCTCAAAAGCAAGAGTTATATAAGAGGTTTAATAAAAAATGAAAAAGCTTCTATTTTTCATCCCTCTTATAGCTTTATCTATTTTTCTTAGCACCTATTTTTACTACTCCTCTTTAGTAGATGAAGCTGAAGTTAAAAAAGAGTTATCCATAGAAGATATGAAAAAAGAACTTTTGGCATCTGCAAGCCAGAGTGTCGCATCAAACAATCTTGTTTTATTTGAGAAAATAGTTAAAAATCTTCAAAATAGAACATCCTTACAAAACGTAAATATCAAGCTAAAAAAATACTTTTTTAGTGATGAACTACTTTTAAAGAGTGTTGCTTCTATTGATGAGTCTTGGAACATACTTGAAATCTCAATAGACGCTATGCAAGGCACGATTGCGTATATGCCAGATGGAAGATACGAGATTTTAACAAATGATAAAAATAGTGTGCCTGCAAATATAGCCATTAAATTTGAAGTAGAGAAAAACTCCATAATTAAAGAGTTTTTATATATCTATGAGACTCAAAAAGAGATCAAAACAGATAAAAGTAGGGCAGAACTTAAAAGCTTAAGCTATGAAGAGAATGATTTTACTCTTACATTTGAGTACGGAGATATTAGTATAAACAAAGAAGATATTGCAGATAAAACGCGCTTATTTTTGTTAAATATTTTATTTATTACTATCTCTGTTTTTATTTTATTTGTTTTGATTTACAACTATCTAATCCGTCCTAAATTTAGAAAAACAATTGAGTCTTTAAATGAGTATATAAAAAACATACTTGATGGAAGAGTGATAAAAGAGATATCAATCCCAAAAGAGTTCTCAAATGAGTTTGAGTTGTTAAATCAAAACATCCAAAATCTCTCCAAGAAGAACTTTAGCTTATCTAGCGAGCTCTCCATTAGTAAAGATATTATTTATCAAAAAGAAAAAACTGATGAACTAACAGGATTGCCAAATAAAAAGTCTTTTGAGAATGATATTAAATATATGTTTATTGCAAATAAAAACGGCTTTATTATCCAGTTAAAAATAGACAAAATAGGCGAATTTACAAACAACCACGGGCCAGAACTAGTAGATTCTTTAATCGAAGAGTTTTCATATCTTATAAAAAACTTCCTTGATACAAACCCAAAATATGATGGCACAATTTACCGCTTTTTTGGTGCTGAGTTTGCTATGATAGTTTATGATGTTACTTCACAAGAGATAGAAGATATGCTTATAGAAATCATAGAGATTACTAAAAAACTAAGCTATAAATACTACTTTTTTGAAAATGAAATATACTATGGTGCAACACCCTTTGACAACTATGGCACAATAGAATCAATCCTTCAAAGTGCAAAAGATACATATGAGAATGCCATCAAAGAAAAATCAAAACACTACTACATAGCTGATGAGAAAAATCAACAAGAGTTAAATAAAAAGCTAGAACAGAGCGTAAAAGAGATTATTGCACGCAGAGATTTTGTTTTGCAGTATATATATGATACTTATGATTTCAACTCATCGCCAAAGTTGCTGATGCAAGAAGTCTCTGCGCTTATAGTTGATAGTTTAACTCTTGAGTGTATCCCTAGCCGCAAATTTTTATCTGTTGCAAAAAAGCTTGGGTACATAATGGATTTTGATAAGGCTCTTATAGAAAAAGTACTCTTTGAGATAGAGCTTGGCAAGTTCACACATAAGATATGTATAGCGCTCTCTTCTACATCGCTCTCAAACCAACTATTTTTATCTTGGCTAGAGGAGTTCTTAAAGACAACTCCTTATAGAAAAAACCTTATCTTTGTAGCTCCTAGTTATAGCGTAGCTAGCAACTATGATAAGTTTGTCTCTTTTTGTACTTTTCTTAGAAATAATGAGCTTGAATTTATGATAAAACAGTATCATATATCTGATTTGGAGCTACAAAAACTTTTAAAATTATCTCCTAGTTATCTAAGACTAGAGAGAGCTTATTGTCAAGATTTTAAAAGAGATAGTTCAAAACAACATATCGTAAAACAGATACTTCTCTTTTGCGATGAAAATGGTATAAAAGTTCTTGGAGACTCTCTTAAGAATGAGCAAGATTACTTAGCATTTGAGATGCTTGGATTTTATGGAACAAGCAGATAAGGAGCTTTTATGAAAAAACATCTATATCTTTTACTACTTTGTCTCTTTTTAAATATATCACTATTTTCTAACGATGATTTAAATGTATCTATAAAAACATATCAAAACATAGATGAGCAAAAAATTTTTAACATTATAAAAAAGATATATAAAGATGATTCGAAGGATTACATCATAGATACTTCATGGGATAAGCTTCATATCATGGAGCGCTCTACAAATATCTTTTTAACTATTGGTATGCAAGTTGATAACATTATTTTATCAGTTCTTCCAACAAAAGATAAAAACACGACTAAGTTGAGCTTAGAGATTTTTTCAATGATAGAAGATGAAAAAAATCTAGTTTCACCAGATTCACAAGCCCATGAGATTTTTTGGAACCGTATTGAGTATGCTCTTGGTTTAGGTGAAGAGTGGATATATTGTGATAAAAATCTTAACTCTATTTTACATATTGCATATCCATACTGTGATATAAAAAAAGATGAACTTGTACCATGATACAAAAATGCGCACTTATACTTCTTCTTCTATTTTCCTCTTTAAGTGCAGATGATACATCAACTCCAAAATTTAGCTCATATCTGCAAAAGGCAAATAAAGGTGATATAAATGCCATGTACAATCTTGGCTTTTGTTATTTTTATGGGTTAGATACAAAACAAGATTATAAAAATGCTTTTTCATGGTATAAAAAGGCTTCTGAGGCAGGTCAAAGCGAAGCTACAAACAACATCGGTTATATGTATGAAAATGGATTTGGTTTAAAAAAAGACAAAACCTTGGCTCTAAAGTATTATAAAAAAGCAGCAGATAGTGGGCTTGTTATAGCAAAGCTTAACCTTGGGCTTTTTTATGAAAAAGATCCAACTGCGCAAAATATGAGAGAGGCTTTTTATTGGTACAAAGAGGCTGCTGAGGGTGGCAATAAAATAGCGCAAAACAACCTTGCAAAACTCTACTACAATGGACTTGGTACTTCTAGTGATTATCAAAGAGCTTTTTATTGGTTTCAAGAAGCTGCATGGCAAGAAGATGCCCTAGCCCAATACAACCTTGCAATGATGTACTTCTCATCTGAATATGTATCTTACGATAGAGATAAGATACTTTTTTGGTTAGAAAAAGCTGCGCAAAATGGAAGCATGCATGCCCAATCAAAACTTGGAGATTTTTATGCTCAAGGAGAGGTTGCTCAAAAGAATTTAAAAACTGCTTTTGATTACTACATGAGAGCCGCCGCTCAAAACTATCCAAAAGCAATATTTCAAGTCGGAGTGTTTTACTTTTATGGACATGGAGTAACAAAAGATATCTTAAAAGCCAAAGAGTGGATTTTAAAAGCTGCGAAAATGGACTACGAAGATGCTATCTTGTTTCAAAAACGCAATAACATCTAATCTTATATAACTACTTGTAGTTGTAAATCAGTAACACCGTGGTTAGCATCCAAATCTATCGTATAATTTGCCGCACTATCAATACTTAAAGCTCCATCTACACTTTTTTGAAGCCAACTAAAACCTGCATCACTGCTATAGTAGTAATCGCTGTTGTTTATGGAGAACTCTAAACTACCTGTAGAACTCCAGCTATTAATTGTAGTTTCACTAATACTCACATTTGAGAAACCAGATAAATTTAACACTTCAAAATTACTAAAATTACCACTTAGAGTTTCTGTACCGCTTCCTGATATACTAAGTGTATCAACTCCTGCTCCGCCATCAACAGTAAAGTTATTTATATTTGAAAAGTCTAAAGTAACTATATCATTTCCACCAAGGGTATTAACATTTGCCGCCTCATCGCCACTTAAAGTGATATTATCAGCAGCACTGCTTAAGTTCAAGTTCTCAAAGTCATTAAGCTTACTAAAATCCAAATCTCCATTAATAGCAGTTGCGCCAAATGAGATAGTATCGCCACCACTACTCCCACCATCTATAGAAGTAAATTTAGCTACCCAGTTATCAAAGCTTGTTTTATCTGCAAATGTAACAGTATCATCACCACTGAAAAAATTAAGGTTTTCAATACCACTTACATTAAAATTCGTACTTGCAATTGTTCCACTTGATGTAAAATTAAGCGTATCCGTTCCACTTGTATCTGTTATAACGTCACTAGCATTTAGATTTGCGATAGCTATATTTATCGTGTCATCCCCTGCTCCAAGGTTTACTGTATCATTTCCACCACTTAGATTTAAAGTGTCATTTGTACTTGTCCCTGTGATAGTTTCATTTCCAGTTGAGTCATTTATAGTGAGCGCTCCAGTTAGACTATTTGTAACATTAGCCAAGTTTAGAGTCTCTCCTGCTGCTAAAGTGATGATTAAAGAACCAGCTCCAGCTAGAGTGATAGTTCCTGTTGTTTCACCGATTAATAAATCATTCATCTGTGTTGCTGTAATAGTTCCCGTATTTGTAATTGTTACAGCTTCATTTCCAAGTCCACTTATTCCTGCTGAATTATAGATAGTATTTAAATCGCTTAATAATCCTGATACAGTAGTTACACTTGAAGCATTAACAATGCCTGTTGTTACTAAGTCTAAATTTTTCAAATCAATAGCAGTGATTGTTACATCACTTATTGTTACTGCTTCATTTCCAAGTCCAGTAATGGTTCCTGCTGTATTTGCTGCGTAAGAAGCTTTTATATCTGCGGCTGTTCCACTAAGAGTTGTGATATTTGCTGCATTGACTGCAACTGCTGTTTTACCATCAATCGCATTCAAATCAGCCGCCGATGTTGATACAGCTGCTCCTAATGTAATAGTAATCATATCTGTAGCTTCTGTGCTTAGTCCTACTAAAGTTGTAGCCGCTGTATCACTTGCTGTTGCTGTAACTATTCCTGTTGCGCTATCAGCGTTGATTGTGTTTATATCAGCTACTGATGTACTTCCACTCACCTTTACCGCTAAGCTATGATCTGTAACTGTTGTTATTCCAGCTGAAGCTAAAGCTATCTTTATATCTGCTGCATTTCCTGTGAGTTCAGTGATTGCAGTTGCGTTAAGTGCTATTGAAGTTTTATTATCAAGAGCGTTAAGATTAACGGCACTTGCTGTTGCTCCATTTACTGTTAGTGTCAATTTATCAGCTGGATTACCATTTGTTAATGCAGCATTTAAATTAGCTGCCGTATCTGCTGTTAATGTTGCTGTAACTACTCCAGTTGTTTTTATAAGTATTGCATTTACACTTGAGGCACTTAATGTATCGCTAATATTAACAGTAGCTGTTGATGCAACTACAAGTGAGCTAGCTGTTACGAGTGCTGCTGTAACTTCTGATGCTGTTCCTGTGATATTAATAGCATTAGTTACTGTAACTGCTCCAGTTGTTGTTGCACCTATTGCACTTAAATCTGATGCATTTATATTTGTAGCAGCTGCATCATTGAGCGTTGCTGTAAATGTCCCTGATAAGTTTATCGCATCGCCACTTGTTCCAAGCGCATCTATTAC
>NZ_JAQVKA010000045.1 GCF_028694895.1 Sulfurimonas sp.
TACAACGCTACATTGATGATGGTATGGATAGATATGAGGCAACTATAAGAGGTTTAAAGGAGATGATTCTGCCTGTTACTCTTGCTACTTTGACAACTGTTGTCGCATTTTTACCAATCTTTATGATGCAAGGAGAGACAGCACTTTTTATTTTGCTCATTCCAATCACAGTAATTATAATTTTGCTTGGTTCGCTTTTAGAGAGTTTTTTATTTCTACCACTTCATGCATATGAGTTTTTAAAACCAAGCAAAAATCTGGTAAATTGGACTCCACTTCAAAATATGTATGAGAGAGTTGTTTTACGCTTTTTACACTTTAAAAAAATATCAATTTTCTTCTTTTTAGTTCTAATTCCACTAATATCTATCTATATGGCAAGCACTATGAGGTTTCAGTTTTTCCCAAATTTTGATGGAAATTTTCTCTATATATCTGGCAAAATAGATATAAATACACCTCTTGAAGAGACCTATAAAATCTCTCAAGAGATAGAGAATGAACTCTTAAAACATAAAGAGGAGTTCTCACTAAAAGCGATTTCTAGTTTTATTGGATATAGAAGAAGTTTATCTGGAGAGACTCAAAGAAATAGTGGTGTTTTTATGATTACTATGGAGCTTCATGATAGAGCGAGTACAAACTTTGTAGATAGTTATATAACGCCTATTTTAAATCTGAATTTCAATTTTAATGACCCACTAAAGATACGCAAAGAGCAGACTTATGAACTCTCACCTAGGGCAAGAGAGATTATTAAAGATTTTAAGAGTAAATATAACATGGAAGATTTGGGTGTTATGGAGGATAAGCCTGGGCTTATTAGAAGTGATATTGAGATAAATCTCTCTGGAATGAATGATGAGCTTTTACAACGTGGGATAAAAAAACTTGAGCAGAAGATAAAAACGATCGAAGGAATCAGAGATTTTAGTGACAATATAAAACTAGGAAAGATGGAGTATAAGATCAAGATAAACTCATATGGGGAGAGTTTAGGGCTTAGTGAAGCATCTATCGCTAGAACACTAAGTGCATACTTCTTAGAGCAAAAGCAGACAACAACTTTCAATGAGAGAGGTGTTATGGAGATCAAAACAGAGGATATTAAAAAAGACAAAATTGATACACTTTTAAATTTTAGCATCCCTTTTGGTGAGGGAAAATCTGTAAAATTAACTCAGGTTGCAGATATCATTGAGATAAGGGATTATGAGAAGATAAATAAACTCAATGGAAGTATTATAAAAACTTTTTTTGCAAGTATAGATAAAAGAAAAACAACTTCAGGCGAGGTGCTAGATCAGTTACAGCCAACATTAGATGAACTAAGAGCTAGTGGTGTTGATATTATGCTACTTGGCGAAAAAGAGAAAAGAGAACAGTTAAAAGATGACATGCAAAAGGCTATCCTCTTGGCACTCTTTTTAATATTCTTGTCTCTTTTGATAATATTTCCAAAGATAAAATACGCACTTATGGTTATGAGTGTTATACCACTCTCTGTCTTAGGCGCATTTATAGGGCATAAACTCTTAGGCTTAAATCTATCTATGGCATCTATTATAGGTATATTGGGGCTTGCTGGTGTTGTTGTGAATGATGGGATAATAATGATTGATTTTTTACATGGCACACATAAATTAGAAGAGTTTTTAAAGCGAGCAAAGCTTAGACTCCGCCCAATAATCATAACAACTCTTACTACATTTTTGGGGCTTTTTACTCTGATATTTTATGCAACAGGACAAGCAGTAATACTCCAACCAATTGCTATTTCAATAGGATTTGGTCTTATTTGGGGAACTATTTTAAATCTTATCTATTTACCAATGCTTTATGCATTAGTAAATAAGATAGAGCCAAAAAGAGTTATTTAGCAGAATAGGGCTCGATAGGGAGTTTGATAAATTTGGCATATAATATGCCACTTTTTATATTTATAACATCGTAGTTTAGTTTTTGTGATAAAAATGGTGCTAAAACTCTAGTTCTACTTCCTGTTCTACAAATAATAGCAAACTGTTTTTTTGTATCAACGGCTTTATTTAACTTATCTAAAAAGTCTTTAAGGTCATAGTTGCCTTTTTCATCAAAGAGCATAATCGGGATAGAGCCTTTGAGTAGGCCTGTCTCTTTCCATTCAGCAGGTGTTCTTATATCTACTATCGGTGTTTTTGAATCGAGCAGTTGTTGAGAGGCCTCTTCATTGATAACAGTTGCTAAGAGTGAAGCTGATATAAGCAAGAGCGATAGTAAGGTTTTCTTCAAGTATTTTTCTCCATAATTTGTTCCTCACATATTTGATGATATTTATAGCTTTAGGGGGTTGTAGAGACGCTTGTCCCTGCTTACTTTTAGGCTTAGTTTATAAAACGCGTAACATCAGTAATTAAGTGTATAATTATATCAACAAATAAATAATAGGTTAGAGATGGCATCGCAAAAAGCTATAGATAATTCTCTTCGGCTTCGTTATATAAGAGCCTTGGAGAGATTTCATAAGGGTATAACATCTTATCTTTTGACTACTAAAGATATTACAAAAGAGGGTTACTCCAAAAAAGTTCAAAATAGTCTAAAAATTTTAAATAAGGTTGAAGAGATAGCCATTTACAAAGGTGATCTTCAAGAGCTTCATAAAATCGTAAAAAAAATTATTGCTTATCAAGATAGTGATAAAGATATACAAGAGATAAAAGATGATATTTTATATATATCAAACCAGCTAGAAAAGACTAAAAATGCAAGACGTTATAAAAAAGAGAAGCATTCCCACTCAATTTATGATGAGTGGGAATAGGGGTTATTTTGACTCTTGAAGCATTGTGTCAAGAAGTGCAAATAGCTCTTCTGAAGCTGTTTCCATATTATCAAAGTTAGTGATAATGTTTTGTGAATTTTTAAGAGTATCTTCTTCTGCTTTTTGATTTAAGTAGAGTAGATTAGCGTTTGCATTTCTATGTACAATCTCGTGTGGAATTGATAGTTTATTGAATGATAAAGTTTCAGAGAATCTTCTCTTGCCTTCATCATCATACCAAATCCCAAGAGCACATTCATGTGTATCTTGTTGTTCAAACATCTTTTTAAGTGAAACAATAGAGTTATAAACACGTGATTTATATAAGATATGCTCTAGTTTTGCAAGAACTATAAATATACTGTTCTCCATCCCATATGAGTAGTCAACCATCTTAAGAGAGTTATTACTAAGCTCAATTAGAGTATCTTCAAACCCATTCATCTTTTGAGTTGAGTCTTCAACTGTTGTTTTCATCATCTCAGAACTTGTCTGAATCTCATTCATATCTTGTTGTAGTGATTTGATAGAGACAGAAATCTCACCCGTTGCTTTATGCGTTCTCTCTGCAAGCTTACGTACTTCATCAGCAACAACAGCAAATCCACGTCCATGCTCACCAGCACGGGCTGCTTCAATTGCAGCATTAAGAGCTAGAAGGTTTGTTTGATCTGCTATATCTGTAATCAATTGAATAACAGAAGTTATCTCATTTGCTTGATTTGTGATTTCTAAGATGCTGAGGTCATTTGTATTTACCTGTTCTGTTAGTGCATTTAGCTCTCTTGTGATATTTGAAATATCATTTTTTGAGCTTATTGCAGAGTCTGATGCATCTTTTGTAGCAGATGTGATAGTTTTTAAATCATCTATGTTTGTACTTAAATCAGAAATAATAAGAGAGAGAGACTCTGAAACATTAACACTTTTTGTACTGATTTTTGAGTTGAAAATATCTCTTTGTGCTTTAGCGTGTTGAGTTTTCATAAACTCTATACTTTTTCCAACACTCTCTATTGCAACTACAAATTCTCCACTCATACCATCAGATGAAATTTTATGTGTAAATATTCCCTTAGATGCATCCGTAATTGTTGTGTTAATTTCATGAATAAGATCTTGTGTATGTTTAATAAGCTGAGAGAGTTCACACCCCATAACTCCTAGCTCTGTGTTTTTATCATTTGTCGTTGTTTTATGACTGAAATCACCTTTAGCAACATAGCTAATTAGGGATGTAAAATCGTTTATGCCAGAAGTTATAGATTTTCTAATAATAGTTGCTAGAATTAAAACAATAAGGCCAACTGTAATACCAGCAATTAAAGCTAAGTATTTAAAAAAGTTGATTACTTTAGCAAGTGAAGAAGAGTCATCTTCAAGCTCTTTTGACTTAAATTCAACAAGTTTTTTAAATGATTCTCTTGATGCGTTTGCAAAAGGAGTTAATTCTTTAGAGTAGTCCGCATAGATTTGAGTTTTGTTATCTCTTATATCTTCACCATCAATAGACTTCATCATTTTAAGAGTGTTATTTAAAAAAAGCATTGTAGATGTTTTGGCATCTTCGACCATATTTAAAGAGTTATCTTTGACCATTAAATTCTCTAAAGAGATAAAACCACTCTCAATTTCATCAATAGTTTTTTCAAGGTTTGCTAAGTTTTTTTTATAATCTCCACCAAGCATAATATCTCTTGATAGTCTGCTAACATAATTAAGATTTTTCTCTATTTTTAGTGTAGTTAAACCGCCAATCATAGAATTTTCATGTAAATGTTCATACTCAGAATCAACATACCCCATAGCAATAAAAATAGCTATCGCTGCAGAAAATACAGAGACTGTTACCATCGCGATAAAATAGTTCATTTTTTTATGAATGCTTAGATTTTTAAACATCTAAAAGCCTTTAGTTAAGTTATTTTAAGTGAATCATAGCATATTTTAAAAATATTTTTATGAAGTTATTTGATTCTTTTTTATTATAAATACATAAATTGTGATAATAAAATAATTATGACAACAAGACTAAATGGAAAAAAGTGGCTTTTAAAAACCCATGGATTTATCTTAAATAACTTCTGATTAATCCCTCTAAAACCTAACCACAATCCAAGAAACGCTTTAATACTAAGAAGAGTTTGAAAAAAAGACAAAGAACCGTTTTCAATTTTTCCAAATATTTGAGAGAAGAGAAAAAGGCCACTTGCAACTGCTACCATTAGAGCGTAAGGAACAACTTTTCTTACATGAATCATAATAGCTTCTCTTGCTTTTGTTTGCTCTGCTTCGTTTAGAGTTTGATTCATTTTAGACAAAAATAAAATATCTACAAATAAGAAACCACCATATATAAAAACTGAAAAAATATGCACTGTATGAATAAATGTGTAAATAATAATAGATCCTTTTTTAGCTGAATTTTAACATACGCAGTAGTGAATTATTTTGTTTTATATCAATTATATTAAAGCATATAGATTTTAAACGCATAATCCTAGATTTAGACTTTTTAGATAGAATCATAAACTAAAAAATCAAAATAAAGAAAAAAGAATGCAAAATACTAAAGCAAGAGCAAATATTTACGCTCTTCTATCTCGAATATTACTTCAAGAGCTAGATGAAGAGATGCTGCGTATGATAAGAAGCGATGAAAATATATTAGATTTTTTTCCAACGCTTAAGAGTTGGGAACCTTTTTTAAATGTTCAAGATAAAAAACTTTTAGAAGAGTATTTAAATCCAGATTTTGTAAACTTATCTCTACTACACCTAATACCTTATGAGACTTTTTACACGCGTGAAGATCAAAAGATTGAGACGGGTGGAGCAAACCCAGTTACAGATATGTACAGCGCGTATAATTTTATGGTTGATTATGAAGCCGCAAGAGCTATATCAGCTGATCATATTGGAGTTGAGCTAGAGTTTATGCATCACCTCACCGAGGCCGAATCAAAGGCTATGCAAGAAGGTGATGAAGAAGCTATAAAAGCTCTAAGAGAGATACAAACAGAGTTTTTAAACAAACACCTATTACGATGGGCTCCAATGTATCTTATAAATGCAAAGTTTGAGGCTAGAACACCTCTTTATTACGATGTGGCTGATTTGGCATTAGAGTTTATTCTTAGCGATAATGAGTATTTGATAAAAGAGCAAAAAGCGTAAATGATACAGTTAAAAGCAAGTCGTTGTGTAAGGTCGCTCTCAAAGGAGAGTGAGTGCAATAGATGTGAAGTTATCTGCCCAACTGTGGCTATTGTTGTTGGAAGTAATCCTTTACCATCAATAAACTTCTCTGCTTGTGTAGGGTGTGGGGCATGTGATAGCGTATGCCCAAGCGAAGCACTATCTTTAGATGATTTTAACACAACTGATTTCTTTTTTAACTATATAGAAGATAGCGATAATCTTATCTCGTGTAGAAAAAATGTGCCGTGTATTGCAGCACTTAATATAGAAAATATTATCTCAATGGCGCTTCTTAAAAAAGAGATGATTTTTGATATGGGACATTGTGATGAGTGCGCTATTGCTCACAAATGTAAGCCTCAGATTGAGAAGAATTATGAAGAGGCATCTTATATACTTGAAGCGATGCAGAGTGATGCGGTTATAAAGCTTGAGCATATCAAGTATGAAAAAGAGCAAGACTCAAAAGAAGAGAGCTCAAGAAGAGAGTTTTTCTCTAAGGTAAATCTAAAAGGCATTGTTAAATCAAAGATAGAGTTTGAAAAAGAGATACAAAAAGCAACCGATGAGCTAGTTGAGTATACTCTGCAAAAGAGTGATATAGCGCTTTTAAAGCAAAAACGGATAACTGATAGAAGAAAGCTCTTCTTTACGGCATTAAAGAGAGTTAATAAGCCATCTATTTACCATGTAATAGAGTCAGATGAGCTAACGTTCACTTCTATGAAGGTAATGGATAGCGAGGCATGTACTGCATGTCAGATGTGTTATAGAGTATGTCCAACTGGCGCACTTAGTTCAGATGTAAAAAACTCAAAAATTGATTTTGATCCATTTTTATGTATCAAGTGTCATATATGTCATGATGTTTGCGAACCTGATGCTATTACGCTCTCTCCAACATATATGATAAAAGAATTTTTTGAGCCAGCAGTTCAAAATCTCATCACTTTTAATGTAAGAAGATGTAATGAGTGCAATGTGATTTTTAGTACAAACACTAGTGATAAACTATGCTATAGATGTAAAGCAGAAGAGGAAGAGGCGAGAGAACTTTGGGGAATAAAAGGAGATATGTAAGATGATGAACGATGCTAATGAGATATCACATCACACACAGCTTTATGGCTTTATAGGGGAGTTTGCAGGACAAAATAGTATCTCTGCAACACTAAATAAGCTATTTAAAGCAAAAAATAAAAATGCGATGATGATTCCTATGAATATAAGAGAGGATGATGTTTTCTTCACACTCTCAAATATGAAAAAATCACACGTAAATGGGGCTCTTATATCAAGCGAGTATGTAAAAAAAACACTAGAAGTTCTTGATGAGAGAAGTGATGTAGTGGAGTTTAGTGGGTTATGTGACATTATTATTAGAGATGATAAGAGGCTAATAGGTGATGTTTTATCTTCACGAGCTATAGTAAAATTTTTAAAAGATAAATGCGCTAAAAAGATAGCACTTCTTGGGGTTGATGCTAGAGCTAAAGCATTTGTGTTTTTTGCAAAAGAGTTTGACGTAAGTTATTATTTTGATGAGATAGAGCAGTTGATGCACTTTTGTCAAGAGAGTGGAATTGAGGGCGCAGATATAAATCGTCTTGCAGAGGGCATGGATATAGATCTCTCTTCATATGACGCAGTTATTGATTTTTCTGATTTTGAATCTCTTGCAATGATTAGTAAACTAAGTGCTATAAATCTAGATATGAAACATAAAAAAGAGTTCTCAGCTCTTAAAGTAAGAGCAAATGAGTTAGAAGCTTACTATGTGGGCTTTGATAATATGTTGGATGTTATAAGTCAAGCTACTTTTGAGTTTTTAGAAGATAAAAAACATCTTGAGCATGATAAAAGCGATATGAAATTTTAATAAAATAGGAGAAGTAATGAATAAAGAAAACATAGGTGATTTAAGAGCCGAATTTGATAAATTTGTAAAAGACAAATGTACTTTCGATTCACAAGATATGAAAAATGCTGATGAAAATGCCGATAAAGAGGATGAAATTGCTGTTCCTCAATTTGTAGATGCGCTCACAGCAAAACTTTTAGCTCCAGCTATCAGTGGAGTTTATTTATCAAGACTTGATATCAAAAGAATTGCAGAAGCGTTAGATGAGTCTATTCCTATAAAAGAGCGTGTTAAAATGGTTAGAGCACTATTTAGACATACAAACTCAAAAGAGTATTTAAAAACTGCTTTTGATGAGATAAATAAACATATCAATGGACGTGTTTTAATCTATAAAGAATTAGGTGAAGCATTTCCTAACTCAAGCGCAATCTTTGATGAGCATATAGCAAAAGCAAAAAGCACTATGAAGATGTTTGATCAAATAATAGAAGATTTTGAAGAGATAGAGCCATCAGACGACCCACTTTTCATTTAATATTACACACTTTATGGGTGGAACGTATAAAGTGGCAGGGACAAATGTCCCTACAACCTGATGCATAAGAGATAATAGATTAGAGTATAGATTGAAGCTCTAAAAGACCATACCAGATAAGAGCGCTAAGTATTCCAGCCACAAATCCAGCTACTACATCATCAGCCACAACCCCGAGTCCGCCTTTAGCTTCACGATCGAGTCTTCCGATGATGGATGGTTTAGTTATATCAAAATATCTAAAGAGTACAAAAGAGAGCAAACTTTGAATCAAAAATCCATTTTGAAAATCAGTTACTTCGCTCATACTAACGCTTATAGCAGGTGCAACGCTTAGTGCGAACCACATTCCAGCGAGCTCATCTATGACAATGCGTTTATCATCATGAGTACCGCTTTTTGCTTCATATTTGTTAATCTCACGAATAGCGATAATAGAGATTAGTAGAGTTGCTAAAAATAGAGTCTGTGCATCAAAATATATAAGAATTAACATACCAAGAGGTAAAGATACGAGAGTACCAACTGTTCCTGGTGCTTTAGGAGAGAGACCGCTATAGCCTAGAGTTATAAAAAACCAATTCATTATTTGCCTTTTAAATTTTTATTATGTTAAAGATGTTGTTTGATAAAGTTTCATAAGTTCAAGATAAAAATCAGTCTCAGTGTGCTCTTCTAAAAGCCCTTCTGTTGGTAAAATATCATAGTATAGCTTCTCAAGGTTTTTAAATCTTTTTTGATGAAGTTTTGAGAGAATCACTGCAGATATCTCTTTTCTAATTAGAATAGTCGGCGGCAAGATGCCAAGTTCAAGAAGCTCTAAAATAGAAGTAGCGCTGTATGAAATCTGATGATGTTGCCCATGTGGACATGTATTTTTACTAACTAATGTTGTACATATATCACAATATACATACTCACTTGCAACCGTGATTTCTATATCAATACCTACAACTTTATCAACGATTGATTTGTTTGAGTTACAGTCATAAAACATCCCAAGACCTGCGTGATTCCGCCCAATTGTTAGCTTGTCACAACCATAATTTTTTGCAACTATAGAGTCAATGATTATCTCATTATAGCCAGCAAATATGTAGCTATTTTCTAGTGGAACAACAACAACATGACTCTTTGTAAGAAAATTATTTATAAAATAATCAAGTGTCTCTTTTCTGATGTTATAGCTAAGATTTGATTCTGTATATGGTTTTAGCAAAAATATAACAAGCAGATCTGTATGCTCTAACGTTTGACGAATAAGCTTTTCATGAGCACGGTGAAGTGGATTTGCAGCCATTACAAGAGCGGTTGTATGCTTGGCATCAACTAGCTTTTTAGCTTCTTGTATTATCTGCATATTGTTATTGCTAGATTTATTTATAAGAGTGTATTCTCCACAAACAGCTAAAGAGCCAATTCTCTTAAGCGTAGCAAAAACACCTGGATGAGAAGTATCATCAGTTCCATATATCTGTTTTATTCTCTCACTAGGATCGATATGAAAAACTTCATCAACCTTTAAAATAGCAAACGGTTTCTTTTCAAAAAGAATAGTAACCTCTTCATTTGGCTCAAGTGAAGATAAAACCTCTGCATTCATCTTTCCAGAAGGTGCTAGAAGAAAAGGAAAAGGAAAAGATTTACCATTAAAAAGGCCAGTTTTTAAAACACTTTTACTCTGCTCTTCATTCATAAGCGACTCAACTGGTGAGAGCACACCATCTTTTAAAAGCTCAAGCGCAGAAGCTGCTTCTTTATCGATAAGAAGTGTCTTATTTTTTCTTAACAATGTCATACTTCTTTCTTTTTTCCCATAAGCTTTTACGGCTAATCCCTAGCTTTTTTGACAACTCTGTATCTGGGAATTTATGCTGATAATTTAAAACTATAAACTTTACATACTCTTCTATTGGTAAGATTTCGCCTTGATCAAAGACATTGCTCTCACTTTTCATCTCAATAATAGAAAACTCATCATCCTCTATTTTATCACTGCTCGATATGATTGCTTTTTTGTTCTCAAGAAGAACGTAAAGTGCTTTTCTCTCAGCCTTTTTAAGCGTTTGCAAGTCGATAATATAGATAAGAGAGTTCTCGGTAATGGACTCTATTTCGCTTATTGCCTTAGAATCACTAAGAGTTACAAAATGGAGTGGGAGATTTTTTCTCTTTGCATATTCAAAAGCAAAAGAGTCAGCATGTTTTTGATAAGCACTTGAGATAAATAGTGGAAGTTCTATATTGTCAAAATTATGTTCATTAGAGATTGATGAGAAAGTATGTGTTAGATATTTGTCATACGCAATGTTTCTCTTTTTTAATTTTTCATAATCTTGATAATGGTTTATTTTTCTAATAAGCTCTTCAATCATAAAAGGCTTTAAAATATAGTCTTTAGCCCCAGCAGATAGTGGTTTTGAAACAGTATCGTTGCTTATGTAAGATACCATTAAAATAATGATGGATTTTTTAAATGTATCAATTACAGGGTTAAAGTCTTGACCATTGATATTTGTTGAGAGAAGTACGACATCATAATTGTTACTTTTTATGGCATCTCTTGTAGATGTACACATCTCACAAATATGACCTAATTCACTAAGTTTTGTAGCGATACTCTGGGCTAAATAAACTTCATTTTCTATTATTAATATCTTCAAATCTTTGTCCAATCAAAATATTTTAAATTTGCGTTTGCAATTACTCCTACACCTTCACCTCTGCCAATGAAGCCGAGTTTCTCAGTTGTAGTAGCTTTAATGTTTACTCTTTGAGCGTCTATATTTAAAAGAGTACTAAGTGTTTTTCTCATCACTACTTTATAGTTACCAATCCTTGGTTTCTCTGCAGCGATTGTTATATCTACATTTACTATAACAAACCCAAAATGACGAAGTTTTATAACAACTTCTTTTAAAAGCTCTTTAGAGTCTGCGCCTTTATACTTTGCATCATTGTCTGGAAACATCATACCAATATCTCCCATGCCAGCAGCACCAAGAAGTGCGTCAATTAAGGCATGGATAGCAACATCTCCATCACTGTGAGCTTTAAAGCCATACGCAGAATCTATCTTTACGCCGCCAAGGTGCATCTCACCTTTATCATCAAAAGCATGAACATCAAAACCAACACCACTTAGTGTGTCATTTGATGGTGCGCTAAGGCATGTAAGATTTTTGAGATCTTCTATATGAGTTATTTTATGAGCGCTCTCTTGACCTTGTATAAACTCTCTACTCCCACCATTTGCAACAATAGCACTGCTCTCATCTGTAAACTCTTCTTTGCTTAAAAGAGCACTCTTAAGAGCAGATGTTAGAGAGAGTTGAGGAGTTTGAACTCTCTTTACTTTGTCTCTATCTATGGTTTTATCATCATACACAATAGTGTCTGTTATGTTTAGATATGGAACAATACAATCACTTTTACCAACATAAGAGATGATTCTCTCTAAAAAGGCTTCATCAATACAAGAACGTGCTACATCGCTTACAAGCACATACTCTGTATCTACTTGTATAAGGGAATTCTTTAAAGATTGTTGTCTTGTTTGCCCGCCCTTTACAAATGTATAATCTGCATAGTTTTTCATAAACTCTATATCATCAAGTGAAGAAGTGATAATGATTTTAGCAAAATGATTCGTTTTTTCACATCTATCTGCTACAAAATGCCACAAAGGTTTATAACCGACTCTTAACCACTGTTTTTTTACATCTAGCCCAAAGCGAGAAGAACTACCTGCAGCAAGTAAAATAAGTGTTATATTAGACAAGTAGACTCCTGAAATTTTTAAGTGTTACGAAATTATACACGTCAAATGCTTTTTTTTATCTTGCATAGATCAATTGATATGTATAAATTATTAAATCAAATAATAGAGTTAATATTAGATTAACTTTATTTGATTATATTTCCAATGACTTAAACATAACGATATATATAATTTTTAAAAGGAGATAACCATGAGATCATTGTGGGTAGAGAAGCGTAAAAACGACCCTGTAAAGACGCAAATGTATTATGCTAAACAAGGAATTATCACACAAGAGATGGAGTATGTTGCAAAACTTGAAAAACTCTCTCCTGAGCTAGTTCGCAGTGAAATTGCAAGAGGGCGAATGATTATTCCAGCAAATGTAAATCATACAACGCTTGAGCCTATGGCTATAGGAATTGCGGCTACATGTAAGATAAATGCAAATATTGGCTCATCTGCAATAGCATCTGATGTTCAAGGTGAAGTTGAAAAAATGCAAGTTTCTCAACACTACAAGGCAGATACTGCGATGGATCTCTCTACTGGTGGGGATCTTGATGAGATACGTAAAGCTGTAATAGCATCTTCAAAGATTCCAATTGGAACAGTACCAATTTATCAGATACTACATGATGTTGGAAATAAAATAGAAGATCTAAGCATTGATGTTATGCTTGAAGTACTAGAGCGTCAAGCAAAACAAGGTGTTAGTTACTTTACGATACATGCTGGCTTTTTACTTGAGACTATGCCAAAGATAGCAAAGCGTAAAATGGGAATAGTAAGTCGCGGCGGAAGTTTGATGGCTGCTTGGATGATGCACTACCATAGAGAAAATCCATTTTATACAGCTTTTGATGATATCTTGGATATCTGTGCAAAGTATGATGTTTCTTTGAGCCTTGGAGATTCACTTAGACCTGGATGTTTAGCTGATGCTAGTGATGATGCACAACTAAGTGAGCTTAAAGTATTAGGTGATTTAACTCTAAGAGCTTGGGAGAAAAATGTTCAGGTTATGATAGAAGGCCCTGGGCATGTTCCACTAAACCAGATTGAGCGTAACATGAAGCTTCAGCGTGAGCTTTGTCATGAGGCACCTTTTTATATCTTAGGACCATTAGTTACAGATATTGCAGCTGGATATGATCATATAAGTTCAGCTATTGGGGCTGCTGATGGTGGATGGCATGGAGCTAGTATGCTCTGTT
>NZ_JAQVKA010000141.1 GCF_028694895.1 Sulfurimonas sp.
GGAGCTATTTGCAACATCAAGATGAACTATCTCTGCACCAAGCCTCTTTGCTGCTATCTCAAAAGAGCTTCTTGTTCTTGTTGAGTTTTCAAAAAAGAGTGTTATTATGATTTTATCTCTGAGTATTTTATCAAATCTACCATCACTAAAAAGCTCTGCATCTGCTAAAATAGACTCTATCTCTTTAGTCGTAAAATCATCTGTGCGGATTAAATGTTTCATATCACTCTTTTTTTTTAAATAGTTGGCAAATTATACAAGACATCACATATTTTTTCAATATCACGGTTTACTTTAAGTACCTCAAAATCAGTTTTTAAGAAGTAAGGCTCTGAAATTTCACCAAAACTCTCATCACCGCCTTTACAGTTAAATGCAACTACATGTGGTATCTTTTTTACCTCTAATGCCCCTTTACTCAAAAGCGTATCATTTATGCAACCAAGTGAGCAGTGCGTAACTAAAAGTGCTACAGAGTTTAACATCTTTATCAAATCTATCATCATGTACTTATCATCTATAGGAACATAAAGTCCGCCAGCACCTTCGATGATAATCAAATCACAAAAAGCTTCTAGCTCATCTATCTTTTTTAGGACTGTTTTTATATCAAATATAGTGTTATTTGATGCAACATAAGGTGAAGCCGCTAGCTCGTAAGTTATAGGAGCGATATCTTCAACTTCAAGGTGCCACAGCTTTGGATTTAACTCTTTTATAAGCTCTAAAAGCTCTTCAGCGTCGGTTGCATACCCATTTACAACGCCACTCTCAATAGGTTTTATAACTCCAACTTTTATACCTCGCGAAGCAAACTCTCGCAGGAGCATTTTTGTAGTGTAAGTCTTACCTATATCTGTATTTGTTGCGGTAACAAAAATTCGCTTGGTCATAGTTATCCCAATTTCGTTATAATTTATAAACTCTTAACTAAAAAATATTATAGGAAAATTATGGCAACAAATACCGATTTAGAAACTAAAGAGAGGGTAAAGGTTAAGTACCCAAAAAGGTACAAAGTACTCCTTTTAAATGATGACTATACATCAATGGAGTTTGTTATAGATGTTTTAATTACAATATTTCATAAAAGTTATGAACAGGCACATGAAATAATGCTTGAAATACATGAAAAAACAAAAGGCATTTGTGGAATATATACACATGAGATTGCGGAGACAAAAGTCATGCAAGTACATAAAAAAGCTAGGGATAATGGTTTCCCACTTAGAGCGACAATGGAGGAAGAGTAATGATTAGCTACTCACTTAATGAAATTTTCCAAAAAGCAATTCTTTATGCAAAAGAGTTACGACATGAGTACATAACGATAGAACATCTTTTCTATCAAATATTAAACTCTCCTGAGGGTATAAAAATAATCTTTGCTTGCGGTGGTGACGCCCAAGAGATGAGAGATATTATAAAGAAGTATATAGATACAAACAGCCAAACTCTTCCGCTTAATATTAATGAAGAACCTTTTGAGAGTGTTGCGCTCTCAAGATTGATTGACAATATGATTAAACATATACAAAGTTCAAATCAGCAAAGTGCCGATATAGGAGATTTATTAGTTGCTATTTATGATGAAGTGAACTCTTTTGCCTATATTCTTTTAAATGAGTACAAAATCACAAGACTTGATATCTTAGAAGTTATCTCAAACCTTGATGAAAAAGAGCCAACTAAAGAGAGTGAGTCATACTTACAAAAATACGCAATAAACCTTCTTAAAAAAGCTAAAGAGGGTAAAATAGACCCAGTAATAGGCAGAGACGATGAGATACAAAGAGTTACTCAGATTCTTTGTCGCAGAAAGAAAAACAACCCTATCTTAGTAGGAGAAGCAGGAGTTGGTAAAACTGCTATTGCAGAGGGTTTAGCGCTAAATATCGTTGCAAAAAAAGTACCTCTTATCATACAAGACAGCCAACTTTTTGCACTAGACTTGGGAGCGATGCTCGCTGGAACAAAATATAGAGGTGATTTTGAAAAACGTTTAAAAGGCGTTATGGACGAATTAAAAGGCATTAAAAATGCAATTTTATTTATAGATGAGATTCATACACTCATAGGTGCTGGTTCTACAAGTGGCTCTATGGACGCAGCAAATCAGCTAAAACCTGCTCTTGCTTCTGGAGAACTTAAGTGCATGGGTGCAACAACATTTGCAGAGTATAGAAACGGTTTTGAAAAAGACAAAGCTCTAAGCAGAAGATTCTCAAAAATAGATATAAATGAGCCATCAATTGAGACAAGCTACAAGATTTTAAAAGGTTTAAAGAGCAAATATGAAGAGCATCACAATGTAACATATACAGATGGCGCTCTAAGAGCTGCTGTTGAGTTGTCAAAAAGATATCTAACAGATAAGTTTTTGCCAGATAAAGCAATAGATCTTATAGATGAGTGTGCGGCCTCTTTTCATCTAAAGAAAGTAAAAAGAAGAGTAGTCTCGGCAACTGATATTCAAAACACCATCTCTAAAATTGTAGGCATCTCAAATCATAGCGTTACAAAAGATGAAACACTCTCTCTAATGCACTTAGAAGAGAAATTAAAACAGAGGGTTATAGGGCAAGACAGAGCTGTTGCAGAGGTAACAAAAGCTATTAAAATCTCTAAAGCTGGATTAACACCACAGAACAAACCTATAGCATCGTTTCTTTTCTCAGGTCCAACAGGAGTTGGAAAAACAGAACTAGCTCTTAGCCTAAGTGAAGTACTTGGCATAAATTTTGAGAGATTTGATATGAGCGAATATATGGAAAAACACGCTCTAAGCCGTCTTATAGGAGCGCCTCCTGGATATGTTGGATATGAGCAAGGCGGACTACTAACAGAAGCTATAAAGAAACATCCATATACAGTTTTACTGCTTGATGAGATAGAAAAAGCACATCCAGATTTAGTCAATATACTGCTTCAAATCATGGATAACGCTACACTAACTGATAACAACGGATACAAAGCAAATTTCCAAAATGTCATACTAATCATGACATCAAACATTGGCGCAACTGCTAGAAGTGTAATGGGCTTTAACAAAGACTCTTCATTAGCAAAAAATGAGG
>NZ_JAQVKA010000142.1 GCF_028694895.1 Sulfurimonas sp.
TTAATGGCTCAGAAGCAATTATTTACACATATATAGATATTTTTGGTATGGATAGTGAGATTAGTAATTTAATGGAAAACTTTGAGAAGATTTCAGCCCGTAATCTTGCAATAACAGAGGTTCAAGCACAAAGACCAAAAAGAGATAGCTGGAGAGATTTTGATATTATAATGAAGAACTCATAAGTTTTAAAAGCGTCTCTATAGTTTCATTAAAATCGCTCTGCGTAGATGAGTTTTGCATCAAGAAGTTCTCCATATCTGCTTTTTTGTTAATAGCTTCATCAAGCTCAGGATCGCTCCCTTTTGTGTAAGCACCAATTCTTATAAGAACTTCATTCTCTTTTAAAAGCGTATATAGTCGTCTAAACTTTTGAACTGCCTTTAAATGCTCAGGCGTGATTATGTCGTTCATAACCCTTGAAGCTGAGTTTAATATATGAACGGGAGGATAAATTCCAAAGTCTGTCATCTCACGTGAGAGGACTATGTGTCCATCCAAGATAGAACGTGATTGGTCTGCAATAGGGTCTCCCATATCATCTCCTTCTATCAAGACAGTAAAAAATGCTGTGATAGAGCCCTTGCCCTCCTCTTTCCCAGCGCGTTCCATGAGCTGTGGAAGAAGTGTCAAAGATGATGGTGGGTATCCTTTTGAGGTTGGAGGCTCACCAAGCGCTAAACCTATCTCTCTTTGAGCCATAGCAAACCTAGTAACAGAGTCCATGATAAAGAGTACATCAAGCCCCTGATCTTTGAAAAACTCTGCAACACTCATAGCAGCAAATGCTCCATACTTTCTCATAAGTGGAGAGTCATCAGATGTAGCTACGACTATAACTGTATTTTCAAGATTTCCTCCAAGGTTTTTCTCTATAAACTCAGGAACTTCCCTACCACGCTCACCAATGAGTGCTACAACTTTTATAGGAGCATTAGCACCACGCACAATCATCCCCATAAGAGTAGATTTTCCAACTCCACTTCCTGCAAAGATGCCTAGTTTTTGGCCTTTTCCACATGTTAAGAGCCCATCTATACTCTTTACCCCTACACTAAAAACTTCATCAATCATACCACGTTTCATCGCGGCAATAGGAGCTTTTATGATTGGGGAGAGCTTTGAGTTGTTAACAGTTCCTTTGCCATCAATTGGGCGCATAAAAGGATCTACAACTCTACCTAAAAGAGAAGCACCAACAGGTATATTGAGTCCTGTTTGATCTAAAAAAACTCTATCCCCTGAGCGAAATCCCTCAACAAAGCTAAATGGTGTTATAAAAAAAGTCGCTCCATCTATCTCTGTAACCATCCCTATAGTCTCTTGTGTGCTCTGATTTGAAATAATCTTTACTATATCACTGATACTGACACTAAGACCGCGAGCAGTAATAACTGTTGCATTTATCTTTACGACTTCCCCAAATGCAACAGAGAATTGTTTATTTGATAATTTGTCTTTTAGGAGTGAGAGGGGCATCTAATAACGTGAACCATTAGGCGAATTTATCAAAGAGAAAAACTCACTTCTTGTTTTTTCATCTTTTTTAAAGAGTCCACGCAACGCTGAAGAAGTTGTAGTTGAGTTAATCTTCTCAACTCCTCTCATCTCCATACACATGTGCCTTGCTTGAATCACAACTGCAACACCTTTTGGCTTAATTGTGCTCATAATAGCATCAGCTATCTGCTCTGTGAGCTGCTCTTGAATCTGCATACGACGAGCAAAAACGTTTACAACACGAGGTATTTTAGAAAGGCCCACAACCTTGCCATCTGGGATATATGCCACATGAACGCGCCCAATGATTGGCAGAAGATGGTGCTCACATGTAGAGTAAAACTCTATATCTTTTAAAAGCACCATCTCATCATTTGAACTTGTAAAAAGAGCGGAGCTTAGTATCTCTTTTGGGTCTTCTTTATAACCACCAAAGATAAACTCATAAGCCTTTTTAACCATTTGAGGAGTTTTTAAAAGCCCTTCTCTATCTGGATTTTCACCTACATGAAGCATCATAGATTTTACTGCGTCTTCAAATTTTATATCTTGTTTATCTGACAAAACTATGCCTTTTATATTTTTTTATAACTGATAGAGTATCAAGAAGTAGCTGAGAAAATGATGTATTTATAAATATGATTTTATTGAAATAGAATAGTTTATATAAAAATGCAACAGATACGCGTTGGTATCTATTGCAAAGCTAAATTACATCACAAAAATGTGAGGAACTATTAGTGGGTATTTTTTCATTTTTCTATATATATGTTTTCTAACAACTTGACGAAGGTCATTCTCTAATGCTCTTGGATTTTCAATAAGCCCTTCTTTTATGTTAACTAAGAAAAGCTCTAGAACATCCTCTATCTCTTTAGCAAAAGCTTTATCCTGCTTATCTGCTACAAGACCAAATGATGTTACAAGTGGTTTAGATAGCATAGTAGAGTGTTGCCCATCTATCTGTGCAACAATCATAACGATACCTTCTAGTGCAAGTTTTTGACGATCTATGACAATGTCATCATCTATTTTATGATTGTTTTGATTATCAATATAAGTTTTTCCTGTTCTTACAGTTTTTACTTTTCTCATATATTTTGGAGCAATCTCTACAGTATCACCATCATTCATGATATAGATATTTCTCTCTGGAACGCCACACATCATAGCTGTCTCTTTATGTTTCATAACGTGGTTATACTCACCATGTATAGGTAAAAAGAATTTAGGGTTTACAAGGCGTAGCATAAGTTTTTGCTCTTCCATAGAAGCGTGACCTGAAACGTGAATATCTCTATCATTTGCTACTTTAGCACCAGCACGTTGAAGATGGTTAAGCATACCTGATATAGAGCCCTCATTTCCTGGAATAGCACGAGATGAGAGGACAATCAAGTCTGTAGGTTTAATCTTCACATGTCTATGCTCGCCAATTGACATTCTAAAGAGTGCAGAACTTGGTTCACCTTGTGAACCTGTTGTAACTATCAAAACCTCTTTATCATTCATGGAAGCAACTTGTTCTGGTTCAATAAAAATATTTTTTGGAAGTTTGATATAGTCATACTGCAT
>NZ_JAQVKA010000143.1 GCF_028694895.1 Sulfurimonas sp.
AGCAGTATTAACAGTGATGTCTTTATCAAACAGGTAAATTCTAAAATCAAAGAGATACTTGGAGATGGATATACAAGCCACAGTTTCAGACAAGGGCTTATAACCCAAATGGGAGCAAAAGGTATCAATGCAAAAATCATAAGTAAGTTCATAGGTCACTCTGATGTAAAAACTACTATGGGATATATCAAGCCAACAGATGATGATGTCAAAGGAGCGATGATACGATGAGTAAAATTGGATATATCAGAGCTTCTTTAAAAGAAGAAGTAGAAGAGCAGTCAGAATCACTCATAGCTTCAGGATGTTCTAAAATCTATGTAGAGCCAGTTAATAACTTTAACTATCAAAACAAAGTAAAACTAGCTCAAGTGATAGAGATACTAAAAAGTAAAGATACTCTTGCAGTTACAAGATTATCCATACTCTCAAGTAGTGTTCAAACACTCTTAGAGCTTATGTTTACTCTTGAAGAAAAAGAGATTATCTTAGAGGCTACCAAACAGCAGTATATCTCTTCTAACAGTTACAACCTTGATGAACTACTCTTTTTTCTAAGCGAGTTTATAGAAGATATAAGAGTTGAAAAACAAGCTTATGGAATACAAAAAGCAAAAGATGAGTGTAGAAGATTAGGACGACCTCCAAAGCTATCGCACAAAGAGGTATTAAAAGCCATTGAGCTTAAACAAAACAACACTTCACAGCAAGTTGCTAATAGATTTGGAGTTGGTAGGAGTACTCTTTATAGGCATATTGCAAAGTACAAAGAGGCTAGTTAAGTTAGTGCTGGAGTGGGTTTCCACTCTGGCACTGTTTTATTTTTTTATTCGCTCTACCCAATAATTTGGTTTTCGGTGTAAATTTGCTACAGCAACAATTATAATCTCTTCTTCTCTAACTTGGTAAATTATCCCGTATGGAAAGCCTTTAACTAAACATCTTCTGACTCTTTTGGAAAGTGAGTGCCAACCATTAGGATAAAACTTTATAAGCTCTAAGGCATCTGTAAATTTACTTATAAACCTATATCCGAGATTTTCTTGTTCATATTCATAATATTGAAACGCATCATCTAGTTCAGCAGAAGCTTCATCTAGTATGTTTATTTTCATCTATTGTACTTTGCTAAAACTTCATACACATCAGTAGATTGAGTTGTTCCAGCCTCATAAGCATCAATTCGTCGCTCAGACTCTTCTGCCCAAATTTTATCAAGCTCAGAGTTCGGTAAATCCAAACTCAACAAAAGTTGGTCAATGAGATGTATCTTTTCTAAAGGCTTTAATTCAAACACTTCTTCATATGCTACCATAACCGCCTCCTTAATTTAATCTTGAATTATTATACCAAAACAAACCTACAACTCACTCAAATACAAAAAATCCAAACATTACAACTAGCTTAAAAACATACACTACCTACCAGCAATATACCAGCAACTTTTTTAAATAAAATATCCTTTATTAGGAAGACCATTAAAGCTAACACAACAACAAATATTTCAAGCAATAAAGTTAAAACATAGTCAAAGTTCTAAACAAGTTGCTAATAAGTTTGGGGTTGCAAGAAGTACTCTTCTTCGGCATATAGCCAAACAGAAAAGAGCTAGTTAAGTTAAGGAAAAGTGCTGGAGTGGGCTTCACTCTGGCACTTTATTTTTTAAATGGGTTGATGATTTGTAAGCGATTCTCTACAATTAACTCGTGTTGCATGTCTTCACTGTAAAGGATATTGCAATTAGCAATTATAGCAGCCGAAACAATAATGCTATCGTAATATGAGAAGTTGTATTTTTCTCTCAATTCAGAAGCTCTAATGAAAACATTTCTTGTTAGTTCAACTACATTATATCTATGATATGAGCTATCTACAAACTTTTGAATCATATTTTCATTAAATTTGAGTTTTTTTATTAGATTCACACTAACTTCATTTATAACTTGTGCGCTTATCGTAGCATCTCCAAGAATGATAGGCGTTGCAATAGAGCGTTTATCAGCATCTTGAGTACTTATCGCATAAAGAATAATATTAGTGTCTATGAATACCTTATCGTGCATTAGCATCTTTCCTAGATAAAAATTTTTCTTGGTGTGAAATTTCTACTGGATTAGATGTTAAATAAGAAATAAAATCACTCTCTACTGAATAAGGTTGTTTATTTTCTTTTATGAAAATTTCATTCTGTGGTAATTGCTTAAAAAAATTCATCACATGATTTATAAGATGCTCATTTTGTTCATTTTGAAATTCAAGTATATAACTTTTCATACTAAACCCTTTTCTTTATAATCTGGAATTATTATACCAAAATTAACCTCTAAATCATCTCAAATACATTTTTGAACACCTTTCAACTAGCTTAAAAAAATACCATCTTGCCAGCAATATGCCAGCCAATTTTTTAGTACAATTTCCCTTAGTATAGAGCTTCATAAAGTATCATTCATTCATTTTTTAATTCATTATCTGCCAGCTATATGCCAGCAAGAAAATAGACCCTAAAATCACCAACACTTCATAAAACTTTCATATCCTCGTATTTAAGGGCTTTATAGAGGGTAAAAAGGTGTAAAATCACTCTTTTTTTCACTTAGTGGCACTGGAATGTTGACTAAAAGTGTTGATAACGAAGTAGTAAATGGTACTGCTAAAAACGATCTTTTTGATGCTACTGAACTTGGTTCACTTCAAAATGATGATTTAGTTCTTGATAACAGTACAACAGACAAAGATATTTTAAATGCTTCAGTTAACTCAGATGCTATTTCTGCAAGAATCCAAAATGTTGAGACTATGAATATTCAAGGTGAATATGTAAAGACTGGTTTTGATCTTACAAATGTAAGTGGAACAGAGAATCTTAATCTAAGCACAAAGATTGCTGGTGGTGTTGCAACTGTAACAGCTGTTAACTCACTAAATGCAGAAACTATCAACGCTAAAACTAACATTGCGACACTTAACCTAACTTCACTTACATCTGGAACTAGAGATGAAGTTACAGTAGATGCAGGTGCTGCTAAAACAGTAAACATTACAGGTGCTGCT
>NZ_JAQVKA010000144.1 GCF_028694895.1 Sulfurimonas sp.
GATGTATGAAACTGCCCCTTGCCCTTAATATAGATGGTTTTAAGCCAGTCTTATCACTCTGGGCTAAAAAACTCTCATCAAGAAAACTTGTGGCGCATCAAAGAGTAGGTTATGGCGGAGATGCAGAGGTTACTTGTGATGAGGTTGTGAGCAATTATGACTTTGGATATGGAGAGGGATTTTTAAGAGTTTGTGCAAATGGCTATAAAACGCCAGAGGGAGTAGAACTCATTGGTAGAATCTCTATGGATAACAGTTCATTTTTAAGCTCTAGTGATGAACTGCTTATATTTGATGATGCCACCTATGTTGCTACTTTTGCTTCAACTATAAGTTATGAAGTGTTAACCTCGCTTAAGCCTGAGATAAAAAGAGAAATTTCTTAAGCATTAAAATCTTCGCAAAGCCCACTACTTGGCTTTCCGATGTAGTATCCTTGAATAAAATCTACGCCTATATCTTCTAAAGTTTTAAGAGACTCACTGTCTTCTACAAATTCAGCAATTGTTTTTAAACCAAGATTTGAAGCAAAACTTACTATTGTTTTTATAATAGTTTTTGAGTTCTCATCAGTTGTTATATACTTGACTAAAGATGCATCAATCTTTAGACAGTCAACTTTTAACGCTAATATATGAGAAAAATTTGAATAACCGCTTCCAAAATCATCGATTGCTATTTTACAACCATATTTTTTAACCTCTGTTATAAAGCTTTTTATCTCCTCATAATCATCTATTTTATGACTCTCTAAAATTTCAAAAATAACTCTTTGAGGCTCAGTAAACTCTTTTAATTTTGAGAATATAAACTTAAGTGTCTCTTGATTTTGAATATCTAGTATTGAGAGATTTATAGAAAATTCATACTCTTTATCTTTAAAAAATTCAAATGATTTACTTATCATAGCTTTTGTAATCTCTGGATAAAGTTTAGATTTTATAGCAATATCTAAAAAAGCAAAAGGAGCGATGACAGAGCCATCATCTCTAACTATTCTCGCAAGCGCTTCGTACTTTTCTATCTTTTTTCTTTTTGTATTGTAGATGGGTTGAAAGTATGGAATTATTTGATTTTTAGCAATAGCTTCTTTGAGTACTAAAAGAGCATCTATATTTTTTGTTATTTGCTCTTTTGCATCAAGTGAGTCTTTGTAAAGTACAATATTTTTTGAAGTACTCTTAGCAGATTGCAACGCTGTATTTGCTTTTATGAGAAGGGGATCTTTGTTTGAAGAGATACCACAACTAAAAGATATAAAAATGGACTGATCTTCTACACTGAACTTTATCTCATTTATTTTTTCGAGAAGCTTTTTTATTGTTTTATAAAATTCATCTTCACTAAATTTCTCAGTTATAAAAATAGCAAACTCATCATTTGGAAGTTTGTAAACAGAGCCTACATTGTTGCAAAATTTTAGTATTTTAAGAGAGACTTGTTTTAGAATTTCATCACCAACATCATATCCATAGAGATCATTTATATCTTTAAAAGCATCTATGTTAACAAGCGCTAAATGCCTAGACTCTTTATCTAGAGTTAGTCTAATATCTTCCATTAGTTTTAATCTATTTGGCAGTTTTGTAAGTCTATCTTGGAAAAAAGAGTTTTTAAGCTCATGAGTCTTTGCTTCAACTTTTTGCTCAAGTGTTTCATTGATTTTTTTAGAGTATCTAATGAGGTAGATAACAGCAAAGAAAAGGAATAAAAAAAGGATCAAATCATATAGAGCAGATTTAAAAAAACTTATAAAGAAATAATCACTTAGCTCTTTTTTTGGAATCTTAATACTAACAATACCTCTAACATCACCTAGCTTATAGTCATAGGCATTTTCATAACTTTGTTGAATAAAAGTAGGGGCGCTCTCTTTTGGACCGTGGCATTTTAAACAAACTGGAGTAACTTTTAAAACACTTGCGTACTGATAAAAAGTAGGATTTTCTGAGTTAAAATAGTACTCTTCATCTGAATTTGTTTTAAAGAACTCTATTGCTTTTAGCTCATCTGCATCAGCAGCATTATTACTGTTTCTAGCACGATCAGATACAGTCGAGAGAGATAGATTAAGTGGATTATTTTGTGAAAACTCTTTTGAGATAAGGTATGAACTAAAAGCTGGAAGTGCTGGAAGTGTTTTTTTACTAAAATCTATAGTTTCATTTATAAAAAGGTTTTGATAATAGTTTCTATTTTGAATAACGTAACTATTTAAAACATCTGCCTCTTTTTTTGCAAAACTTTCTTCTTTTTCTTTGCTTTCAAAGTATATATATGTAATTTTGCTTATTCCGATAAGGAGAAAAATAAGAGGAATTATTTTCAAAAACCTGTTGTTTAAACTGTACATACACTTCCTTAGGGCAAAAATTAGCTAAGTATTGTAACAAAAAAAACGTATTCTTGCTATAGATGTGGCCGAAATGTCTCTAAGAGTTTGTTTTTATAATGGCATCTGAGAATATCACACCATCTACACCAAGTAGCCCCAGTTCTTCTATCTCATGCTCTTCTGTAACAAAAACTAATATTTTTGCATCAAAAAGATAATTTTCAGCTATGCTTTGTGCTGTTTTTGCAAGCTCTTTTTCAACTATTATATATGATGCGCCAAACGATGAAGCATATAATAACTCTGTAATATTTTTTACATGTACAGCCATAGGAATTGTGCTAGATGAAGCAAAAGAGATAATGTCTAGATTTTTCTCACTAAACTCAATATAGATAGTTGAAGAGGGCGGGGTATTGTCTATTGACTCAATACTTTGAATATGGAAAAAATTTTGGCTTTTTATAAATCTATGACCAAAAAATATCATTTTGCACTCTCTTGGCACTCTTGTGAGCAATAATACTTACCACCGCTAATTAGAGAATCTTCGAGCGCACAATATATCTTACAAGTTGCGCATTCAACCATATCGTTACTATTTTGTTTATCATTTTTATTTGTTGTTTTTTCAACTTGAGGCTTTTTCTTTATAAATTTAAAATATATAAAAGCAATAACCCCGATAAAAAGAAGTAGTTTAAGTATCATAAGTT
>NZ_JAQVKA010000046.1 GCF_028694895.1 Sulfurimonas sp.
GATTTGTTATAGTTGATGGTGGTATGAATGATTTGCTAAGACCAAGCTTATATAATGCTTATCATAGGATAGAAGCACTCACAAATAGTAAATCAGAGCTTAGTGAGGCAGATGTTGTAGGGCCAGTTTGTGAGAGTGGTGATTTCTTTGCAAAAGGATATATGCTCCCAACATTAGAACATAATGACCTCTTAGTTATTCACAGTGCTGGAGCGTATGGTTTTGGTATGGGAAGCAACTATAATACAAGAGGCAGAAGTGCTGAAGTGGCAATAAAAGGTAAAGAGATAAAACTTATTCGCAAGCGTGAAGAGTTTGAGGACTTGATAGCTTTAGAGAAAGAGTATTTGGATAACTAATATGTATTTTATTGATGTTCAAGGCACACTTATTAGCGATAATGACAAAGCTCCTATTCGTGGAAGCATAGAGTTTATAGATACGTTAAATGAGAGAAAAATTCCTTATGTAATTATTACAAACAACACAAAAAAATCTTCGGTTAATTTTTTTAATTTTTTAAAATCTAAAGGGTTTAACATAGAACAATCTTCTTATCTTGATCCGCTTATGCTTTTAGAATCACATGTACAAAAAAGCTCTATTGCTCCTTATGGCGCAGATGAGTTTTTAGAGGTTTTAAAAAAAATGGGTTATGTATTTAACTATGAAAACCCAAAAACGGTACTAATCTCTATAAAAGAGAATTATACATCTGAAGAGTTTGCTCAAATCATTGATTTTTTGTTAGCTGGCGCATCTTTGATGGGTATGCATGAAACTTCTTTATATGCAAAAAATTATAAAAGATACCCAGGTGTTGGTGCGATTTTAAAGCTACTTGAATTTGCAACGTCAACTCCGTATGAAGTTGTTGGAAAGCCAAGCACAGTATTTTACACTGAGGCTTTGATGATGCTTGCTAGAGAAAAAAGTGATGTAAAGTTTAGTGACGTAACGATTATTAGTGATGATGTAAAAGGTGATTTGGGTGGTGCTAAAGAGCTTGGTATGAAGACTATATTTGTAACAAGTGGAAAGTACAAGAGTGCACAAGAGATTGTTCCTTTTTTAAAACCTGAGTTAAGACCTGACTTTGTATATGCGGATATGCAAGAAATTTTGGAGAGAATATGAAAACTTTAGAAGAGTGTAGAGATAAAATTGACACAATTGATGATGAAATATTAGAACTTCTCAACAAAAGAATGGTTGTTGTAAAACGTGTTGGAGAGATAAAAAAAGATGTAGAGGGTGCCATATATAGACCAGAGAGAGAAAAAGCTATTATTGAGCGCTTGGCAGAGCATAGTATAAATAGCAATGGACTTTTAAATCAAGATGCAATTGAAGCTATATTTTTAGAGATTTTTGCAGTTTCTAGAAACTTAGAATTACCAGAACGTATTGCATATCTTGGGCCTGAAGGTAGCTTTACGCATCAAGCAGCGGAGAGCCGTTTTGGGGCGATGAGTGAGTATATGCCGATGAGGTCTATCTCTAATGTTTTTAAAGAGTTAGAGACAAAAAGAGCAAAATTTGGGGTAGTTCCAATTGAGAACTCAAGAGATGGGGTTGTTGGTGAAACGTTAGATCTCTTAGCTAAGAGCTCGGTAAAGATAGTAGCAGAGCTTTATATGCCGATTCATATGTCATTTGTAACAAAAGCAAAAAAAATATCAGATATAACTAAAATATATTCAAGAGATAAAGGGTTTGGACAATGCAGAGAGTTCTTGCAAGAGCATAATCTCTCTAATGTTGAACTTATCCCAGTAGAATCTACTGCAAAAGCTGCAATTCTAGCTTCAAAAGATGAGAGTGCAGCAGCAATTTGTAGCCATATAGCTGCAAAGTTATATAACGTTCCAACAATGTTTGATCATGTTGAAGATAGCATCGGTTCTCAAACTAGATTTTTTATACTTAGTGACTTTAAAAATGCAAAGAGTATGGATGATAAAACTTCTATATTAGTAAGATTAAAAAACTCTGTAAAGGCTGGTTCTCTTGTTAATTTCTTACAAGATTTTGAGCAAGAGCATATAAATCTATCTAAAATAGAGTCTCGTCCATCAAAAGAGAAGGGCGGATTTGAGTACTGGTTCTTTATAGATTTTTATGGTCATGTGGATGATGAGAAGTTTCAAAAAGTATTGCAAAAACATAAAGAAGAGGTAACGTGGCTTGGAAGCTATGTAAAAGGAGAAGAGATTGACATTTAATAAACATTTAGAAAATATAAAAACGTATGAAGCTGGAAAGCCTATAGAGCTTGTTGTAAGAGAGTATGGGATTGAGACAAAAGATATAGTAAAGCTTGCCTCAAATGAAAATCCTCTTGGATGCTCACCAAAAGTAGTTGAAGCAGTTGGCAAGATTTTAACAAAGATGGCTCTGTATCCAGATGACTCTATGGTTAACTTAAAAAATGCATTAAGTGCAAGATATGATGTTGATAGCCAAAATGTAATAATTGGCTCAGGAAGCGATCAGGTAATAGAGTTTTTAATTCATGCAAAAGCACATAATGGCTCAAAGATTTTGATGAACAGCATCACATTTGCTATGTATGAGATCTACGCAAAACATGTTGGTGCAGATGTTATAAGAACATCATCACAGGAGCATGATTTAGATGAGTTTTACAAGCTATATCAAGAGCAAAAACCAGAAATTATATTTATCTGTACACCAAATAACCCAACTGGCGATGCTCTTGATGCGCAAAAAATATATGATTTTTTACAGAAGATAGATAAGGACACTTTAGTCGTTGTTGATGCCGCTTACATGGAATATGCAATCATAAAAGATGCTAAAAAAAAGATAAACGTTAAAGAACTTATACAAAAACACTCTAATGTTATATACCTTGGGACATTCTCTAAAGCTTATGGACTTGGCGGAATGAGAGTGGGTTATGGTATAGCAGATGCAAAAATAATCAAAGAGCTTTATAAGCTAAGACCACCTTTTAACATCACAACTTTATCGCTAGAAGCAGCAACGCTAGCCCTCGGTGATGAGGAGTTTGTGCAAAAAAGTGTAGCTCTTAATCTAGAGCAGATGAAACGATATGAGAAGTTTGCAAAAGAGCAAAAAATAGATATAATAAACAGCTATACAAATTTTGTTACATTGTTGCTTGGCTCTGAGAGAAATTCTACAAAAATAGCAAATCAGCTCTTGCAAAAGGGTATGATTGTGAGAGATTTAAGCAGTTATAACATCAACGCAATCAGAGTCACTATAGGCACAGATGAACAAAATAGTCGTTTTTTTAAATTAGTAACACAATTTTTATAGTGTTAAAATGGGAAGTTAATGGATTTTAAGGTACTTTTTTCACAATTAGTTACTCTATACGACAAGCTTACAAAACAGCAAAAATTTATTATAAGTGCTGCTGTTATTGGTATAGTTGCGTTTATAGTTTTTCTTGTAGTATATGTAGAAAAAAAAGATGCGCTAAGTAAGTACGAGGTTCTATTTGATTCACTTACTTCAGAAGATGCTTCAAAGGTTATAGCCCAGCTAGAAAAAGATAATGTTCCTTATGAGATATTAGACAAAAACGTTATTAAAGTACCAAAGAACGTAGTCTATAAAGAGCGAATTGCTATAGCTTCTCTTGGAATTCCAAAAAATAGTGGTGTCGGATTTGAACTTTTTGATAAACAAGAGTTTGGAGCAACAAGTTTTGATCAAAATATAAAATATCTTCGCGCTATAGAAGGCGAACTCTCAAGAACTATCAACTCTCTTGCTCCAATAGAGAGTTCAAGTGTTAGTTTAGCTCTTCCTAAAGAGACTTTATTTGTTGAGAAAAAGGGTGAGCCAACTGCTTCAGTTATGGTTATGTTAGTTGAGGGAAGAAAACTCTCTTCAAAACAGATTCAAGGCATTAAAAACCTCGTCTCAGCTGCAGTACCACATCTTACACCAGCAAATGTTATGTTAATAGATAACGACGGTGAAACATTGGGTGATGATGATGAGATGGCTCAAATGGGCGAACTCTCTAGCGTGCAACAGAATTTCAAGACAAAAGAAGAGAAGAAGAAACAGAGAAAAATTATAGATGTTGTCTCTCCTTTTGTTGGAGGAGAACAAAAAGTTGTCGCACAAGTAACAATAGAGTTTGACTTTTCTATACAAAATTCTACCTCAGAGACATATGACCCTGAAAATGTTGTAAGAAGTGAGCAAGTCAGTGAAGAAAGACGTGATGGCTCGACTCCAGCTGAGATTGGTGGAGTTCCTGGAACTGTCAGCAATATTGGTCCAGTTGAGGGTCTTGTAAACAATAAATCAACTGAAAAATATGAGAAAAATACAGGAACAACTAATTATGAAGTTGGGAAAACTGTCTCAACTACAAAGAGCGAGTTTGCTCGTATAAAAAGGATTACCGCTGCTGTTGTAGTAGATGGAAAGTATAACTATAAGAGTGATGCAGATGGAAAAGTATCAGATGAGCTTGAGTATGAAGCTCTCTCAGAGAGTGACTTAGAAGCCCTTCGTGCACTTGTTAGCCGCTCAATTGGGATTAGTGAAGAGCGAGGAGATCAAATAAGTGTTCAAAATCTGCAGTTTAAACGAGCAGAGAGCGATATTGATAGAGAAAGGGTCAACAAAGTTGTTTCATTCTCACAAGTATATCTTGAACCGTTTTCAGAACTATTTAAATATATGTTTGTACTTCTGTTGCTTCTTATTCTTTATAAAAAAGTTATCTCTCCATTTGCACAGAGAATGCTTGAAATCTCTAAAGTAGAGGATGAAATTGGCAGACCGCTCTTAGCTATTGAAGATGACGAAGATGAAGATTTGGTAGAAAAAGTACAAACAATGCGTAAGAAAGTTGAAGAACAACTTGGTGTTGGGAATAATTTTAATGAAGATGAACTTAAATATGATGTCCTTCTTGAAAAAATCAAAAATATGGCAGATGAATCTCCTGAAGCAGTAGCGCTTGTTCTTCAAGCACTACTTACCGAAGAAACTGACGGAAGCTCAAAATAAAGGCATAAGGAGAAATATATGACTTTAAATCCTACACAACAAGCAAAATTTGATGAAATGAGCACAGGGCAAAAGATAGCAATTTTGCTTATGCAGATAGGTGAAGATGCTACAGCATCTATATTTTCAAATATGAGTGTTGACGCAATCACTGAAGTTTCAAAATATATTGCTACTAATAAAAGTGTAGAAAAGAGTGTTGCAACTGCTATTTTAGAGGAGTTTTATGCAATCTTTCAATCGGGGCAGTTTATAACTTCTGGTGGTTTAGAGTATGCAAGAGAGCTTTTATATAGAACGTTAGGGCCAGAAGAGGCTAAAAAAATACTTGAAAAATTATCAAAAAGTATGCAAGAGACTCAAAATTTCTCATATTTATCAAAAATCAAGCCACAACAACTCTCTGACTTTATTATAAATGAGCACCCTCAGACTATTGCGCTTATTTTAGCTCATATGGATGCAACTGAGGCTGCTGATACACTACAATATTTCCCTGATGATCTTAGAAGTGAAGTCTCAATGAGAATGGCAAAACTTGGAGATATCTCTCCTTCTGTTATCAAAAGAGTCTCAGCAGTATTAGAGTCAAAACTTGAATCTCTTGCTTCATATAAAGTTGAAGTTGGTGGTCCTCGCGCTGTTGCAGATATCTTTAACCGTCTTGGTGCAAAAGCTTCTAAAGAGACTTTGGCAAAAATTGAAGAGCGTGATGAAGAGATGTCAAATCTAATTAAAGAGATGATGTTTACATTTGAAGATATTGCAAAACTGGATAAAAATGCAATTACTGAGATATTAAAAGCTATTGATAAACCAGATTTAATGCTGGGCTTAAAAAGTGCTCCTGAGGATTTAAAAGAGAAGTTCTTTAGCGCAATGAGTGAGAGAGCACAAGAGGCATTTGAAGAAGAGATGCAGTTTATGGGTGCTGTTAAGATGAAAGATGTTGAAGGTGCTCAAAGAAGAATTGTTGAAGTTGTAAATGGACTCGCAGAAACAGGAACTATCCAGTTAGGAACGTCATCTGAAGAGATGGTTGAATAGTATGGCTAGTATAATTAGTAACGAAAAAATTAATCGACATAAAGTTGATAAATATAACTTTAAAGTTCTATCATTAGCAGATGAAGCAAATAAAGAGCTTAGTGAAGAATCTACTTTTATAGATGAGTTCTCACAAGATGAAGTGCTCCCTATAAAAGAGCGTGAAGTTGATTCGAGCGCCATGAGTCAAACTTCTAAAGACTCTTTGATAGAATCACTATTAAATAAAACAGATGAGATGTCTTCAAATTTTATAAAACTTCAAATGAAGTTAGAAAGCATGACGCAAGAGCATAAAGATGAGCTTTTAAAAATGAAAGATGACTCTTTTGCATTAGGTGTAGAAGCAGGTCGTGAAAAAGCTTCAAAAGAAGAAAAAAACAATATAACCAATGTTATTTCACTATACAACGCTTCAATCCAAAAATTAGAAAAAAACGCAGCAGAGTTTGAGAGTGCATTAGAGAAGATAAAAGAAGAGTTAATAGGCGCTGCTATTGATATCGCAAAAGAGGTAATCAAGATTGAACTAAGCCAAAACTCAAATGAAGTAGCAATACTTTTAGCAAAAGAGTTGATAAAAGAGTTACAGACATCTTCAAAGATTACTCTTAAGGTAAATCCAAAAGATCATGGCGAGATATCTCAAGCACTCGGGACTTTGGCACATGTAGAAGTTGTCTCAGATAATGCGGTTAGTTTAGGTGGCGTCATTGCCATAAGTGAAGCTGGAAATATAGATTCACAGATTAGTAAAAGATTTGAACGCGTAAAAAGAGCAGCATTAAGTGAATAGAGAACAATTATGAATATAACTCCAAGTAGAATCAAAGAGTTAGAAGCTCTTTGTAAAAAAATAAGAGATGAGATACTAAGAGTAGTTAGTAAAAATGGTGGACATTTAAGCTCAACTCTTGGCGCAACAGAGATTATTGTTGCTATGCATGAGGTTTTTGACTCTAAAAAAGATCCCTTTATATTTGATGTATCACATCAATCGTATGCGCATAAACTCTTAACTGGAAGATGGGATGAGTTTGACACCCTAAGACAGTTTAATGGCCTATGTGGATATACAAAACCAAGTGAGAGTGAACATGACTATTTTGTAGCAGGTCATAGCTCTACTTCTATATCTTTAGGTGTTGGTGCAGCAAAGGCGATAGCACTAAAAGGTGAGCAAGAGACTCGAGTTCCTGTAGTTATGATTGGTGATGGCTCAATGACTGCTGGAATGGTGTATGAAGCGCTTAATGAGCTTGGTGAGAGAAAATACCCGATGGTAATTATCTTAAATGACAACGAGATGAGCATAGCTAAGCCAATAGGAGCTATTAGTAGAATTTTAAGCTCTGCTATGGCCTCACCTTTTTATCAAACTTTTAAAAAGCATACTGAAAACTTTGTAGATAATTTCGGAGAAGGTGCTCGTTATATTGCAAAAAGAATGGAAGAGTCACTAAAACTCATTACTCCTGGAATTTTGTTTGAAGAGATGGGCATAGACTATATAGGCCCAGTTGATGGGCATAACTTAGCTTCTTTGATAGAGATACTTCAAAAAGCAAAAGATTTAAAGAAGCCTGTTATTGTCCATGTTCAAACTATAAAAGGTAAGGGTTATGAGATAGCAGAGGGCCATGAAGAGAAGTGGCATGGTGTTGGACCTTTTGACTTAGATAGCGGGGCAGCAGCTAAAAAAAGCTCACTCAAAAGTGCTACTCAAATCTACACAGAAGCTCTGATGCACCTTGCAAAACATAACGACAAAATAGTAGGTGCTACTGCTGCTATGCCAAGTGGTACAGGGCTTAGTGAGCTTATGCAAGCGTATCCAAATAGATTTTGGGATGTGGCAATTGCAGAGCAACATGCAGTTACTTCTATGTCAGCACTTGCAAAAGAGGGATTTAAACCATTTTGTACAATCTACTCTACGTTTTTACAGCGTGGTTATGACCAAGTTATCCATGATACTTGTTTGATGAATCTGCCTGTTGTTTTTGCACTTGATCGTGCTGGAATAGTTGGAGAAGATGGAGAGACACATCAAGGTGTTTTTGATATAAGTTTTTTAAGAGCTATCCCAAATATGACTCTTTTTGCTCCAAGAGATGAGAAGAGTTTTCATCAGGCAATGGCATTTGCTGCTCAGTATCCAAGACCATGTTCTCTTCGCTATCCAAGAGGCTCATTTACACAAACATCTCTACCAGAATCACTACCCTTTGAGTTAGCAAAATCGCAACTGCTTCGTTCAAACAAAAGCGAAGTTCTTTTTATAGGGTATGGAAATGGTGTTGGTCGTGCTTATGAGAGCGCAGAATTTTTAGAAGAGAAAGTTAGCATTTTGGATTTAAGATTTGTAAAACCTCTTGATGAAGACATGCTTCGTGATCTAGCTACTAAACATAAAAAATGGTTTGTATTTAGTGATAGTGCTAAGATGGGCGGAGTAGGGAGTGCTATTTTAGAATTTCTTGCACGTGAGAAAATTCTACATGTAGAGTTAGAGAGCTTTGAATATGAAGATGCATTTATAACCCATGGCAAAACAAAAGATGTTGAAGAGTCATTAGGACTTTTACCTGAACAACTGGCTCTTAGAGTTAAGGCGTTAATTTAACATAATTACGCCGGCAAACCTTCCAGTCTCTTTCTCTGCTCTATATGAGAAATATCTCTCTGTTTTACAACATGAACACTCATCTAAAAACTCTATCTTTTCTTCTTTAACGCCACACGATAGAAGTTGAGATTTTAGGATTTTATTTACATCAAGATAATATTTTTCATCTCTTATATGCATAGCATACTCAAATCCTCTCTCCTTCGCTTCAGCGTAAATCTCTTCTCCAACTTCATAACAGCACACGCCAATACTAGCGCCAATGCTTACATATAAGTCTTTGGCTTCACTACTGAAATCATTTGTAAAACTATCAACTGTTTTTTTGACTATATTTTTAAAAGCGCCAGCTCTGCCCGCATGAACGGCGGCTATAACCTTTTTTTTATCATCATAAAAGAGTATCGGTGAGCAGTCAGCTACCATAACCATAATCGGAGTGTTAGGCTTGTTTGTTATGAGTGCGTCGCATGTAGGAGGTGAGTTAAAATCTTCGTTAGTTATGATGTGAACTATATCCGAATGAACCTGTTTCATAAAAACTAGTGACTCTTTATTGTAGCCTAGCTCTTTTGCCAAAACTTCATGATTTTTTACTACATTTGCTTCATTATCGCCCACGTGAAAGGCCAAATTTTGGCACTCCTTTGTTGTAAAGGCGTGAGTTATATCTAAAAAAGAGTTTAATACTTTACTATGAGAAAATTTCATATAATGATTATAGCAAAATTAAAAGGATTGTTTTGAGTAGACTTAGTTTATATCCCGTGACTTTAGATGGTGACAATACGCAAAAAAAACGCCAAGAGATACGAGAGTATTTTCATAATACATTTTCACTTTTTGAGAAGGTTTTTGAAGTTTTAAAAGATGATGACGTTTTTTATAACAAATCAGAGATTACAAGACACCCGATGATATTTTATTTCGGTCATACTGCCACTTTTTTTATAAATAAACTTATAAATATGAAGATAATAAAAGAGAGAGTAAACCCAGAATTTGAGTCAATATTTGCCGTTGGCGTTGATGAGATGGAGTGGGATGATGTCGAGAGTAGCAACTACAAGTGGCCAAAAGTTCACGATGTAAGAGAGTACAGAAATAGGGTAAGAGAGGCTGTTGATGAGCTTATCATGACACTTCCACTTACTATGCCAATAGATGATAAATCTCCTATGTGGATAATTTTAATGGGGATAGAACATGAGAGGATTCATATAGAGACCTCTTTAGTTCTTCATCGCCAGATGCCCATAGAGCTTGTTAAAGAGATAAAAGAGTTTAATATTTGCACACATAGTGCAGAGGCTCCACAAAACAGTATGATAGAGATAAGTGGCAAGAATGTTAGACTTGGTAAAGATAAAGGGCATAACCTTTATGGATGGGATAATGAATATGGCAAATATGAAGAGAGCGTAGAGGATTTCAAAGTTTCAAAGTTTCTTGTGAGTAACGGCGAATTTATGGAGTTTGTAAAAGATAATGGCTATAAAAATAATGAGTTTTGGGATGAAGAAGGGCAAAAATTTTTAGAGATAACTGGCGCAAAATATCCTACTTTTTGGATTAAAGAGGGCGATGTTTACAGATATAGAGCACTTAGTAAAATCATAGATATGCCGCTTGATTGGCCAGTCGATGTAAATGCTCTTGAGGCAGAAGCATTTTGTCGTTATAAAAGTAAAAAGGATGGCCAGAAGTACTCACTGCCAAGTGAAGCAGAGTATAGAGTTCTTTATGACCATGCAAAGCTAGAAGATATTCCAGACTTTCATGGAAGTAGGGCAAACTTGAACTTTTATCACTACTCTAGTTCATGCCCTGTAAATGAGTTTAGCTTTAATGGGGTTTATGATGTAGTTGGAAATGTTTGGCAGTGGAGTAGAACACCGATATTTGGCTTTGAAGGCTTTGAAATACATCCTGCTTATGATGACTTCTCAACTCCAACCTTTGATACTAAACACGCACTAATACTTGGCTCATCATGGGCTAGTAGTGGAAACCTTATCATGAAACATTCCCGCTATGCTTTTCGAAGACACTTTTTCCAAAATGCTGGATTTAGATATGTAATCTCAAACTCAGATATAAAAAAAGAGGATGATGTTTATGAGAGCGATGAGCTTGTTTCACAGTACTGTGAGTTTCAGTATGGGGATAACTCTTTTGGCGTAAAAAACTTTGCACTAGAGTGTGTAAAGATAGCCAATAAATTTGTTAAAAATAAAACAAAAGCCCTTGATTTGGGCTGTGCAACAGGACGAGCGACATTTGAGCTTGCACGCAGTTTTGATGAGGTAGATGGGATTGACTTCTCTGCTAGATTTATAAGTGTAGGAGTAAAGCTTAAAAATGACGGCTATATCGCATACAGAGTAAAAACAGAGGGTGATTTAACTAAAGATAAAAAAGTCTCTATAAAAGAATTAGGATATGAAGAAATAAAAGATAGAGTCTTTTTTTGGCAAGGTGACGCATGTAATCTAAAGTCAAATTTCAACTCTTATGATTTGATTTTGGCAAAAAATATCATAGATAGACTATATAACCCTAGACTCTTTTTAGATAGCGTACATGAGCGCTTAGAGAGTGATGGAATCTTGGTTTTAACTTCTCCATACACATGGCAAGAATGCTCAACTAAAAAAGAGTTTTGGCTTGGTGGATATAAAGATGAAAATGGCAAAGAAGTTAAAACCATAGATACGCTAAAAGGGATACTAGGCAAACACTTTGAGCTTTTGCATGTAGAGAATGTTGAGTTTGTTATAAAAGAGACATCTAGAAAACATCAACATAGTATCTCGGAGGCTAGTGTGTGGAGGAAGAGATAAATATTGCAAAATGACATATTTTTTAATGAAAATAAATTATTTTAGTATTATGGATAAAATCAATCTTTGGAACTATGAATCATGAACAAGTTACACGATACAGATATGGTTATTTATAACGATGGTGAGTTGGAGGTTAATGTCTCGGTCAATGTAGAGAGTGTTTGGCTTACACAAAAACAATTAGGTGAGCTTTTTCAAGTAGAAGTGCATACTATCAACTATCATATAAAAAACATATTTAAGCAAAAAGAGTTGGATAAAAATCCAACTATTCGAAAAATTAGAGTAGTTCAAAAAGAAGGAAAAAGAGAAGTCCAAAGAGATGTTGAGCATTATAATCTTGATATGATTATCTCCATAGGTTATAGAGTGAATTCTGTCACAGCTACAAAATTCAGACAATGGGCAACAACGGTACTTAAAAACTATATACAAAACGGTTATGCTATCAATGGCGATAAAATTACAAATGAAAGATTTGTCTCTTTAGAAAGTGAAGTCGTAGTCCTAAAATCTGAGATGCTAGAGATGAAAGCACTGCTCAAAGATGATAGTGTCAAACCAAAAGAAGGTATTTTTTTTGATGGGCAAATTTACGATGCATATGTTTTTATAAATGATTTGTTAAAGAGTGCAAAAAGTGAAGTGTTACTTATAGATAACTATATAGATGAAACTGTTTTTACACTCTTTAGCAAATATCCAAATCTTAAAATCAAAATCTATACTCAAACTATCACTAAACAACTCTCACATGATTATAAAAAATATAGCCAACAATATGCAAATATAGGACTTCAAGAGTTTAAAAAGGCTCATGATAGGTTTATGATAATTGATAACGCAGAGGTTTACCACATCGGAGCTAGTCTCAAAGATTTGGGTAAAAAGTGGTTTGCATTTTCAAAGTTTGAGATGGAAACGCTCAATATATTATCAAGGTTAAGTAATGAATAAATACGACTTTACAACATCCGCGTGCAGAGAAGATACAAACGCTGAAAAATACGCCCTAAGAGAAAAACTATTTGGAACGAATGATGTCCTTCCTCTTTGGGTGGCGGATATGGATATAGATACGCCATCATTTGTACTTAAAGCTGTAAAAAAGCGTCTTGAGCACCCAATAATTGGGTATGAAGAGGTACCAGAGAGTGCATTTTTGGCGCAGATAGAGTGGATGAAGCAAGAGCACGGAGTGGAGTTTGAGCTAGAGGATATGTTTTATTCACACTCGGTGGTTGCTAGTATGAATGCGGCCATAGAAGCATTTAGCGAAAAAGGCGATAACATCATAGTTCAAACTCCTGTTTATCCGCCATTTTTTCGTGGCGTTATAGAGCACGAAAGAGAGCTTCTAAAAAATCCTCTAAAACAGCTGAGCGATGGAAGCTATACATTTGATATAGAAGACTTAATTTCAAAGATAGATAAAAAAACTAAACTTTTACTTCTTAGCTCTCCGCATAATCCAGTAGGACGTGTTTGGAGAAGGGATGAATTAGAGCGTATTTTAGAGGTTTGCCTAAAACACAACATAGTGGTTTTTAGTGATGAAATCCACTCCG
>NZ_JAQVKA010000047.1 GCF_028694895.1 Sulfurimonas sp.
CACTCTTGCATCACTTAGCGGTACTGTCCTCTGGAGATACTCCGCCATATTTAGCGCATCGCTCTTGTTCTCTATAACCCCAAATGAGCAGTGCTGTGAACCTGCACAAGCTATAAGATGGTTTTTGTATGGCGAATCTACACTTTTGTATTTTTGAAATATCTTCTCTTGTAAAATAGCGTCATAATCAGTAACTCCAAATATATAAACACTCTGCTCTATGTCAAAACGAATTTCACCATTTCCAAACTTCTCGCTTACATGTGAGACTTCTATCAAATCGCTTCCGCTAAATATTCCAGCAGGAACAACCATATGAACTCCAAAAGTTCCATCACGCAACTGTACTTTTCCGTGATCTGGATCGTTAAAATCAAGCTTTGTCATCGTCTCACCAGCACCAAGAAACTCAACTCCAGCATTTTCTCTGATAGCACTACTTATCTCTTGCATACCAACAGCTTCTATCAAAAAAGAGAGTCTATTTTTGTTTCTGTTGTCTCTAAAACCAAATCTTCTAAAAATATCTGTTAGCGCGTTGTATGCGCTCTTTACTTGGTTTGGAAGTACAAAAATATCTGCACTTTTTGCAACTTTGCCAACTTTTCCGCCAAGGTAGATGTTGTACCCATAAATACCATCTTTTTGAGCCAACACAAAACAGCAGTCATGGCTAAAAGCGTTACATCTGTTTGAGATTGAGCCTGTAATTGAAGTGTTAAACTTTCTTGGAAGTGCGCTAATCCACTCATAATCATGTAAAAAAGTACTCTCAAGCTCTTTTAGTAGTGAAAATGATGGCAGAACATTGTCAAATCCGCTACTATCAAGCGGGTCTGTTACTATGTTTCTGAAGTTATCCACGCCAGTCTGATAAGAGCTAATACCAACGGCTCTCATCTTCTCAAAAATCAGCGGTATATTTTCTATATCTATAAAGCGAAACTCTATCTGCGCTCTTGTAGTTATGTCTATGTAGTCCTCTCCAAAATCTTTTGCGATTTCGCCTAAAACCTTTGCTTGAGTTGCATTTAGATAGCCGCCAGTTATACGAACTCTTATCATAAACTGTTTTGGTGTTTGTGAGTCTTTATCATAGATTCCAAAACATTTTAAAAAGTAGCTCTTATCCTCATCTAAAATTGAGTCATAACCATTTTGCGCATAGTGCTCCAGCATCTTAAATGCCTCTTTTGGAGTTCTAAGCGCTTTAATCTCTTCTATTTTATTTACTTTTTTTGCTCTTGCGTCATAAGCTTTTTGTAACTCTTGCATTGTAACTCCGATCTCTATCGAATATAGTCACAATTTTAGCAGTTCCATAAAGCCTAATAGGCAATTTAGTGATTATTTTTTATACACCACTTCAATTTTTACTGCACTATGGTTGTAGTCTGGTTGCAGTGACTCAGAATCTAGCAAATCATTTGTTAGATAGTTGATATCGCTGTTGCTTATAGGGATAAAAATCTCTCCCTCCCTAACGCTAGGGCTTATAAGTGCATTAGTTGTTAAAGAGCCTCTTATGGATGAGACTATTAGCTCATCGCCATCTCTTATGCTCATTCTCACTGCGTCTTGTGGGCTTATCTCACAAAAATTAAGTGCTTTGTATTTCACTAAAGATGCCACATTTGCGGACTTTGTTCCGCTGTGCCACTGATCTCTTGTTCTTCCAGTTAGAAGTAAAAACGGATACTGCTGAGTTGTTGCTTCACTAAGATTTAGATTTTGGACAAAAAAGAGGTTTCCTTTTTTTGATGGAGTTAAAAAATCTTTAATCTTCTCTCCCCAAACAAAGGGCTTACTTGAGAGCTCATCATAAGAGGCTTCGCTCATATCCATATAGCTATTTAACTTTGTCATCTGCTGATACTCTTCAAATATCTCTTTTGGTTCTTTATAATCAAACTCTTTTTTATAACCTAACTCTTGAGCCAAGAGCATAAAAATCTCCCAATCTGCTTTAAGGTTTTTAAATGTTTTACCGAGTTTTTGCTGTTTTGTAATTGTTCTATCAAGATTTGTCTGAGTCCCCTCTTTCTCGCCCCACGGAGTTGCTGGAATCATTATATGCGCAAACTGCGAGGTTTGAGAGTTGTCGTATGCGTTTATCTCTACAACCAATGGAATCTTTTTTATAAGAGCCTCATTTTTATTTCTGTTTGGAAGATGATAAATTGGGTCCGTGTGACAGATGATAAGAACATCAAAATCACCCTCCAACATCTGCGTTGCGCAGACTCCTGCTTTGTTGTGTATCTTTTTTGTATTCCAAAATTTTGATACTTTTTTTATGCTCTCATCATCAAAACCAAGATGAACACCAAGCATAGTTGAGAGCCCACCGACTTCTCTTCCACCCATCGCATTGGGCTGACCTGTAAGACTAAGAGGACCATTTCCTTTTTTAAAAATCTTACCGCTAAGAAGGTGTGTATTTATAAGCGAGAGGTTTTTATCTACACCTTGAGAGGATTGATTTATCCCCATCGTCCACGCTGTGATGATATTTTCGCTCTCTTTGTAGAGCGAGAAAAACTCTTCAAACTGCTCATTTGTTAAGCCGCAACCCTTAAGCATATCTTCACTATTTAAAGATAAAAGCCCATCTTTTAGGGCTTTAAAGCCATTTAGTCTGTTTTTTACAAACTCTTTATCATACAACTCTTCTTCTATTAGCCTCTTAGATATTAGGTTAAAAAAATCTATATCTCCTCCAACTTTTATAGGTAGATAAATATCCGCACTCTTAGCACTCTCTGTAAATCTAGGGTCAACTACTACAACACGCAGACCATCTTTTTTTGCTTTTTTTATCTTATTGTGAAAGATTACATGTGATTCTGCTGTGTTTGCCCCTGCTAAAATAAGCAAATTTGCACTAAAAATATCATCCATCCTAAGAGGAACAAAATCCGCACCGATACTCTTTTTATAACCAACAACAGCGCTTGCCATACATGTACGACTGTTAGTATCTACGCTGTTTGTGCCGATAAATCCCTTTGCAAGTTTATTTGCTATGTAGTAATCCTCTGTTAGCAACTGTCCAGAGAGATAGAAGGCAACCTTCTCTTTTGGGGTACTTTTAATCTTCGCTGCAATAGTAGATATGCACTCCTCATATGAAGAGTCCCTAAAATCTTCATCAACACTTTTGCGAATCAGCGGGGATGTAAATCTCGAATCAAGTCCCATACTACCCAGCTGTGATGCACCCTTCAGGCAAAGAGTGCCTTTGTTGATTGGATGAGATGAATTTCCGCTGAGTTTATCGCTCTCATATTCGATGCCACAACCAACACCACAATAACCACATACAGACTTAATCATAATAATTCCTCTTATATTTTTATTAAAAAATTATAGGATAAATTATTTTGATTATATAAAGGTTACTGATTAATATTTATGCAATTGAATTGATTACTTTTTAATCAACTATTTGAAACAATGGCACTATTTTGTCACTATAATTTTCTCATCAAACATAGGAGATTTATCATGGCAGGGTTTGGCGCATTGAGAGGACAAGGGCATTGGCCCACACTTTTAGCAGCATTTTTATATTTTGATTTTAGTTTTATGGTCTGGACAATGCTTGGACCATTATCCACTGAGATAGCAGAATCTTTAGCGGTTGGCGGATTTTTAATCAGTGAGACGCAAAAGGCTACACTACTATCTATTCCTGTACTAGCAGGAGCTATTCTTCGTATAGTTTTAGGTTTTGGAGTTGATAAATTTGGTGCTAAAAAAACCGCTTTATCTTCTCAGCTTATCGTTATCTTGGTTTTGTTCTACGCTTACTTTAAAGGTAGTAGCATAACTTATGAAGAACTTTTAGTAGTTGCTCTTGGTTTAGGTTTTGCAGGTGCATCTTTTGCGGTGGCTCTTCCACAGGCTGGGCAGTGGTATCCCCCAAAACTTCAAGGAGTTGTTTTAGGAATTGCTGGAGCTGGAAATATCGGAGTTGTTATAGACTTCCTGTTTGCACCAAAAATTGCTCAAATCTGGGGATGGGAGAGCGTGTTTTTGGTAGGCGCTGTTTTATCTACTATCATCTTTTTAACATATATCTTTATGGCAAAAGATGCTCCAGCAGAGGTTTATACACCGCGTCCAAAGAAATTGCGTGACTACGCTAAACTACTAAAAGATAGAGATACATGGTGGTTTAATCTATTTTATGCGGTAAGTTTTGGCGGTTTTGTAGGCTTTGCTGGATATATGAAAGTCTATCTGATGAACACATATCAAGCCGATATGAGCACGTTTGGGCTAGATATACTAAATGAGCAAAATGTTAAAGTAACGGCTGGTTATTTTGGGGCACTTTGTATCTTTGCAGGAGCTATTTTGCGCCCAGTTGGCGGGGCAGTTGCAGATAGATTTGGTGGTGTAAAATCACTATATCTCTTTTTTGGCTCTGTTCTTGCTTTTGCACTTCTAAACGCTTTTATGGTTCTACCTTTTGGATTTGCGATTTTAGTTCTGTTTCTTATCATGGCAAGTCTTGGGATGGCAAACGGTGCTGTTTTTCAGCTTGTACCGCAGAGATTTGGTAAAGATATAGGCATCATGACAGGGCTTGTTGGCGCTGCTGGTGGGCTTGGAGGAACTTTTATCATAAACGCTTTTGGATGGAGTAAAGAGGTCTTTGGTGGATATAGCGAGGGGTTCATGATATTTGCTCTCATTGTTCTTGTAGCACTCATCGGTATCAGCCTAGTAAAAACAAGATGGAGAACAACATGGGGTGTAAATGCAGGTGGTAGAATCTAATGCAAGAGATTAAACACTCTGCATTTGGACTTGCTAAAGGCAGAGATTTAACTAGTGATGATTTTTATGCCATAAACTCAAATGCACAAACAACTATCGCCATCATCTGTGATGGCGTTGGAAGTGCTGAAGCTGGTGGCAGAGCAGCACAAAGAGTAGCGAGTTACTTATCTAACAACTTTAAAATACGCCCAAAAGCGTGGAGCATAGAAAAATCTATACAAACTTTTATAACTTCAATAAATGCAATTTTATATCAAGAGAGCCTTGAGAACTATGAGAGAAGCGAACTTCTCACAACTCTAGGACTTGTTGTAATAGAAGGCGATAGACTATATGGAGCAAATGTTGGCGACAGCAGAGTCTATCTTCATAGAGGCGGCATTTTAAAGCAGTTATCTTATGACCATATAGAGCAAGACAAAAGCCACATACTTACTCAAGCAATCGGCGCGCAAGGTAGTGTTGAGCCATTTTACTTTGAAAATATCTTAGAGCAAAACGACAAGATACTTCTTTGTAGTGATGGACTTTACAACACTCTCTCGTATGAGTACATGCAGAAAAACTTACATCTTGGAGCCCACTCTTTGGTAAAAGAGGCGAGTTATCTAACAAGTGACAACTTAGCAGATGACACAACAGCTCTCGTCATAGAGATAGTAAAAAAGAGTGAATTTAGCACTCTAAAGATGCAAAAAGTGAGTATCGCGCAAAATCTTCAAGCTAAAGATGTCATAGACGGATACACACTTGAGCGCTCACTAAATGAGACCACTTGGGAAGCTTACAAAAAAACAAAAAGATATATACTAAAATTTGCGCCAGAGGTTGCTCTCGAAGATGAGAAGATACTAGACCTTTTTATCAAAGAGGCTTGGAATGCAAAGAGATTAAAAGCTCCGTTTTTTCCAAAAGCAGTTATCCCGAAAAACAGAACTCACAGATACTATGTTATGCAAAAAATCAATGGGCAAAATCTTCACGAGATATTAAATGAGCAACCTCTAAAAGTAGATGATGCCCTAAAACTTTGTGGGGTGCTGCTAAGTATGTCAGCTTTTCTTTTAAAATACGATCTTGTTCATGGCGACATAAAACCTCACAACATAATTCTGATAACAAATGGGCAAAATGTGGAGTTTAAGATAGTCGATTTTGGTTTAACAACTGAGATTTTTTCTACAAACTCTAAAGCTGGAACACCGAGTTTTTTATCTCCTGAGAGGTTTTTAAACGAGGCCATAAGTGAATCAAGCGAGATTTTCTCTATCGGTGTCACGCTCTACTACGCTCTGACTAAAAAATATCCTTATGGAGAGATAGAGCCATTTCAAACGCCTTCATTTAAAGAGGCAAAAAAGCCAAGTTTTTACAATCAAAACATACCACACTGGCTAGATAGCATCATTTTACGCTCCATCGTACTTGATAAAGAGCAGAGATATGCACACTACTCCGAGATGGCTTATGAGCTAAAAAACCCTCAAAAAGTAGCACCCTATTTTTCAAAAAACATCTCTCTTATCAAACAGCATGAAGTTTTCTTCTACAAACTCTCTTTCATAACCATGACAATCATAAATATAGTCCTACTTATCTGGATAAATTCAAAGTAAAACAACTCATATTCGTAGAGTTATAGCTTTCTTTTTGCGCCAGTTTTAGCGTGTGTTGCATAGAGTGTTAATCCTGTAAAGGCTAAACCTCCGATGAGATTTCCAAGAACTGTTGGAATCTCATTCCAGATAATATAATCAGCAATCGTAAAATCTCCACCCATTATCATCGAAAATGGAAACAAAAACATATTTACAACTGAGTGTTCAAAACCCATAAAGAAAAAGAGCATGATTGGCATCCACATAGCTATGGCTTTGCCGCTTACATTTGTTGAAATCATAGCTCCAACAACTCCCATTGAGACCATCCAGTTACAAAGCATTCCACGGATAAAAATTGTAAACCACCCAGCTACGCCATGCTCTTTATAGCCTAAAGTACGCCCTTCCCCAATACTTGCTATCTTCTCTCCAACCAAGCCAGCATCTATGGAGTAGCCATATGTCAAGATAAATGAGATCATAAAAGCAACAAGTACTGCACCTCCAAAGTTACCCAAAAAAACCAATCCCCAGTTACGAAGAACTTGCTTCACAGTAACCCCTTTTCTCTTATCTAAAAGAGCCAAAGGAACTAAAACAAACACCCCAGTTAAGAGATCAAAGCCCATAAGATAGAGCATTATAAAGCCAACAGGAAAAAGCATAGCACCAACAAGAGCTGAGCCAGTCTGCATAGTTACTGTTATAGCAAAGGCAGCTGAGAGTGCTAAAATTGCCCCAGCCATAAAAGCTCTGATTATGGTATCTTTTGTTGACATATAAACTTTTGACTCACCTGCGTCAATCATTTTAGTAACAAATTCAGTAGGAACTAGATAAGACACGATAAACCTCGTTATATTTAAAATTTAATGCTTTAGAGATTTATATCGTAAAAAACTTAGATTTACTTATCAAAAAATATTTTTGTATCATATATGATTTATTATATACACAAGCAAAAAAACGTCTTCAACATACTGTAATTATTTATCTTAAAAGCACACATACGACTTACCTTTGTATATCTAGGCTAATCTTTTGTAAAGATGCTTTGACTATAATACAGCTATAAATTTTTATAAAGAGAGTCTATGGGCTGGTTACATTTTTTAGAGACAAAAGATGAATTAAAACATATATTTGGAAGAGGTATAAACGCAAATACCTCTAAAGATGAGGAGAAGCTCTTTAACAAATCGTATGAGGCATTTGAAGCAAAAGATATACTTTTAGCTTATGAGTATTTTTTAAAATCTCTTATAAACTACTCAGATGATAAGTCAAATGAAAACGTAATAATAAAAAGAAAAAAAGATACTCTTTCTTTTGAGATATATCAAGGAAGTGCCATAATCAGAGGCACAGTTACAAAAGAGACTCTTAATGCAGAAACAATTCTTTGTAAAAAATCATCTGCGCATGTAGCATTAAAACGCCTTATTTTAGAGCGAAACTACCAATTTACTTATGCTTATTATTTTAGTGATGATGAGTATATAAAACTAAAACTCTCGCTTAATAACTCTACTATGAGTCCACAAAAAGTATTTTTTCCACTTAGAGAGATTGCCCTAAATGCAGATTTTGACAAAGAATATACAAAGAGTGAATTTTTAGATATCCCCATAGAAGAGATATCACATCTAAAAGCATTAAGCCAAGAAGAACTATCTTTAAAGTATGACTTTATGCACAGATGGATTGATGAGATAAATGTTAAAATAGCCTCTCTTCCATCAAATGACCATGCGGGAATGGAGTCTTTTATACTTCTGTACCTTCTTTTTAAAATAGACTACATGTTAGTACCAAAATACACCATATTTAAAAAATCCACTAAAAAGATTCAAGAGTATTTTAGTGAAGAAAACTTGAGCGTTGAAGCAAAAAATGATGAACTACGAGAGTATATTGGTGAGCTTCAAGAGATGAGTTTTGATGAATTTAGAGAAAATTTTTATGATGCAAAATATACATTTAATCCAACAGACAAAGCATCCACTGAAGAGATAGATATATTTATAACAGAGTCTCTCTCAAAGATAAGATGGTATAAAAACAACAGATACAGCCAAATAATTCCAACTATGTATAAATATATAGCGATGTATATACTTTATAACTATGGGCTGCACCAAGTTACAAAAGAGTTGCTTCACACCTTAGTAGAGATTCAAAATCCAAGCTTTTTTAAAGAGCTTGGATATACACCTTTATATGATGAAGAGAATCAAGTTTTTTCAAAAAGAGCTATTATCTCAAAAGTAGACACAATAATAACTACTAATAAAGGCCGTTTTAAAAAGCTAAAATCTTTTGGAGATAAACTTAACTTCTCATCACTAAATGAGCTAAACAACAGCTTTTATCTTCAACTAAAAAATCTTAATTATGAGGAGATTTAACTATGAATACCCAACTCATACTTGAGAGATATATAGAAAATATTATACAGATTATGACTCCTTATGGAAGTGGAACTGGATTTATTATTGATGATTTAATAGTAACAAACGCTCATGTTGTCGCTGGACTTAAAGAGGTGGTAATTAGCTCAAAGGCGATAAAACGCTCCATTGCAAAAGTAGTTTATGATGATGCATATTTCGATTTGGCATTTATTAGTTTTGAGTTTGAGAGACCAAAAAATCCTTTAACTTTATCCACAAAAGAGATACAAAATGGAGATGGCGTTATAGCTATTGGGCACCCTTATGGGCTAAATTACAGTGCAACAGAGGGCATAGTGTCAAAAGCATCAAGAATTTATGGAGAGCTCGAATACGTGCAAATTGACGCAGCTATTAACCCAGGAAACAGTGGCGGGCCTCTTATAAATGTAGATGGAGAGGTTATTGGCGTAAACACGTTTATTATTCAAGACTCTAACAACTTAGGTTTTGCACTTCCATACTTCTATGTTGATGAAGCTCTAAAGAACTATAAAAGTCTTAATATAAAAAATATCCTAAAATGTCACTCTTGTAAAAATCTCATTGATGAAAAAGATATAAAAGATGACTACTGTCCAAGATGCGGCATAAAACTAGAAATTGCTAGGCTTAGAAGAAAAGGGTATAAACCAACAGGAAGCACAAAACTCCTAGAAGAGATTTTAGACTCTCTTGAGATAAATGTTACTCTAGCAAGGCGTTCACAAGCCTCATGGCGCATAGACTATGGCACTGCAAGGATAGAGATAACTTACTATGAAAATGGTGTCATCATAGGAGAGTCAAAACTTTGTGTTATACCACAAGAAAATATTGAGAGTATTTATGACTATCTTCTTGATGAAAATAGAAAATTTACATATCTGCACTTTTGTATAAATCAAAATATCATCTATCTCTCACACCTTATAATTGATTCATCACTAACACTTAAAGAGGGGCGTGTTGCATTTGAGAGGCTGTTTAAATACTCTGATATGTATGATGATATACTAATTACAAAATTCAATGCAATAAAACAAAAACGAGATGAAGAGGATTAAATAAATGAGTAAATTTTTAGAGTTAAAAGTAGATTTGGATAGTTTCATAAAAGAGCTAAATCAGAAATTAGAAAAAAACAACAAAAATGTAGAGAAACTTATAAAGATAAAAGATAAGACTTTTGCAAATTTTGTAAAGCCTCTTGAGATGATGGATGAGAAGTTAGAGCAGTTTTTTACGCAGCTCTCACACCTAAACTCTGTAAAAAATAGTGCTAAAACACAAAAGGTTTATGCTGCATCTCTGCCAATAATCACGGAGTACTCAACAAAACTCTCACAAAACATAGATATATATAACGCTTATAAAGAGATTTATAAAAATGAGCAAAAAAGTCTAAATCAAGAGCAGAAGAGAGTCTTAGAGCTCAATATATTGGGCTTTGAGTTAAGCGGCGCACATCTAGATGAGAAGACTAAAAAGAGACTTCAAGAGATAAATTTAAAAAAGAGTTCACTAACTAATGATTTCTCCCAAAATCTATTAAATGCAACAAATGAGTACAAATATATCATCACTGATGCAAAAGATGTAGAGGGCATACCACAAAGCGATTTGGCTAATGCGTTGATCAAAGAAGATGGTGTAACTAAGTATAAATTTACACTTCAAATGCCCTCATATATAGCCTATATGACATATGGAAAGAATGAGAAGATAAGAGAAGAGCTCTACCGCGCATATGTAACAAGAGCACCTCAAAACGCACAGATAATTGATGAACTTTTATCACTAAAAGATGAGATGAGCAGACTGCTCGGCTTTGATAATTACGCTTGTTACTCACTTGCTAGTAAAATGGCAACAGATGAGTCAAGCGTTATAGGCTTTTTAGAAAAACTCATCTCTAATTCTAAGCCTCAAGCAGAAAATGAGTTAAAAGAGCTTCAAGAGATGGCAAAAAAGCCACTTAAAAGTTTTGACACAGCTTACTACAGTGAGCTTCTTAAAAAAGAGAAGTATGATATAGATGAAGAAGAGTATCGCCCATATTTTGAGCAGAAAAGCGTTTTAGAAGGCACATTTGAATTTTTAAATAAGCTCTTTAATATCACTTTTAAAAAAAATAGCGAAGAGTTATGGGATAAAAAAGCACTCTCTTATGATTTGTATATTGATGGCTCTTTAAAATCCAGACTTTACCTTGATTTAGAAGCTAGAAAAGGCAAACAGGGCGGTGCATGGATGAATAATTTTGCCTCACACCATATAGATGAAAAAGGCAACGAACAGTTAGCGTCTGCCGTTATAGTGTGTAATTTTCCACCATCAAAAGGTAAAAATCCATCTCTATTAAGACACGATGATGTAGTTACTCTATTTCATGAAATGGGCCATGCTCTGCATCATATGTTAAGTGAAGTAAACGAAAATGGTGTAAGTGGCGTAAATGGTGTTGAGTGGGACGCTGTTGAATTTCCATCTCAGTTTTTAGAAAACTTTGCCTACGAACCTAAGGTTTTAAAACTATTTGCAACTCACTATAAAACAAAAGAGATTATCCCAGATAGCATGATAGAGAAGCTAGTTAAAAGCAAAAACTTCCAATCAGCACTAGGGATGTTAAGACAACTTGAGTTTTCCATCTTTGACTTTAAGCTTCATACAAAGCTTTATAATGGTAGTGAAATACAAAGTCTTCTAGACTCTATTAGAGAAGAAACTGCGCTTATAAAACCACCATCGTATAACAAGTTCCAAAATGGTTTTTCTCATATCTTTGCTGGTGGATATTCAGCTGGATACTATAGTTATAAATGGGCTGAAGTATTAAGTGCTGATGCCTTTTTTAATGTTGTTGATGAAGGGATTTTCAATTCAAAGTGTGCAACAAAATATCTAGATATTATTCTAAAAAGTGGTGGATCAAAGAGCATGGAAGTTCTGTATAGAGAATTTATGGGAAGAGAGCCAAATCCAGATAATTTATTGAGGCTAAATGGTATCATCTAATGAAGAGTCTACTTTTATCGCTGTTCCTTTGTGCATCTCTTTTTGGAGAAACTATTTTGAAAATAGCGACATATAATGTAGAAAATCTTTTTGATTTACAAACAAGTGGCAATGAGTATAAAGAGTATATACCAAACTCCAGCTCGCAGTGGAATCAAAAAAATTATAAAATAAAACTCAAAAATATTGCTCATGTGATAAAAGATATAGATGCAGACATAATAGCGCTTGAAGAAGTTGAGTCACTTCAAGCACTTATGGATTTGAGATTTGCACTAAAACAGAGCGGCCTCTATTATGGTTACTATAGCATTGCAGATAAAAAAAATACAACTGTTAAAGTTGCTCTACTTAGTAAAATTCCTTTTGTTTATTCCAAAGAGATAAGCGTAACTCAGACATATGAGTATAGAAATATTTTAGAGACAAAATTCAAAATTGATGGTAAAGAGTTCTATGTTTTTGTAAATCATTGGAAATCAAAATCTGGCGCAGAGAGCCAAAGAGTGCTCTGTGCAAAGAGTTTAATCAAACGTGTAAAAGAGATAGGTTTTGATAAAAATATTATTTTGCTTGGAGATTTTAACTCAGACTATGAAGAGTATCTAAAATTTAAAAGAAAAAGAGAGCATAACGATACAGGTGGCGTAACAGGCATCAATCATATCTTAGGCACAATAAATCAAAGAGATTTGGCTTCTAATGTAACTCATCATAAAGAGAGTTTTTACAACCTCTGGTACGATACAAATGAAGAAAAAAGATACACATATATATATAGAGGTAAAAAAGAGGTACTAGACAATATTTTGATATCTCAATCACTTTTAAATGATAAGGACGTGTCATATGTTAAAAATAGCATCACTAACTTCAATAAAGAATATCTTTTCAAAAAAAATAATATATATAGATGGGAAATTTCTCGTGCAAAGGTAAGAAAACATAAAGGAAAAGGTTATTCAGACCATTTACCAGCAGTTGCTAAATTTAGAATTGATTAATTAAGATAAAAAATATTGGTTGATTGATTAGTAAATAAGGTTGATTAATTAAAGAGTTAAAGTTTGTAGAAGAAGTAAATGATCAACTAGGCAGCGACCTACGTTTCCAATCCTGCAAGGATCAGTATTATCAGCGATGAGAGGCTT
>NZ_JAQVKA010000145.1 GCF_028694895.1 Sulfurimonas sp.
CTTGCAAGAAAAAGGCCAAAGAAGAGAGGCTCTTATATATCCAAGCGATATTGAGTGTAAGTTTGTAAAAAAAGAAACTATGTTAAATATCTCTTTTTCTCTACCAAAAGGCTCTTATGCAACTGTATTTTTAGAGAGCATTGCAGGAAAAAACTACACTGCAAAAGATGTAAAACAGGACAAAAGTAAAAAAAGTAGGTAAAAAGCTTGCTTTATTATAAAAGTTTAATCCTATTTTTACTATAATCACACAATTTTTACGAGACAAGGGAGTACACCTATGGGTGAATTGTTCACATTTTTCGGTCTAATTTCTCACGATAAGACATTTATCTATATGACACACATGTTACTAGCAGCAGGTATTGCGCTCGTGCTTGTTAGAATGGCTATGTCAAATCTTAAAATGGTTCCAACTGGAACTCAAAATGTAATGGAAGCATATATCTCTGGCGTTTTAAAGATGGGATCTGATGTTATGGGGCAAGAAGCTGCTCGTCGTTACCTTCCTTTAGTTGCAACTATTGGCCTTTTTGTAGGTATCGCTAACTTAATCGGAGTTGTTCCAGGTTTTGAAGCTCCTACTGCATTTTTAGAGTTTGCATTTACACTTGCTCTTACTGTATTTATCTACTACAACTTTGAGGGTATCCGTCGTCAAGGTGTTGTTAAGTACTTTAAACACTTTCTAGGACCTGTTTGGTGGTTATACTGGTTAATGTTCCCAATCGAGATAGTTTCTCACTTCTCTCGTTTAGTATCGCTTAGTTTCCGTCTTTTTGGAAATGTTAAGGGTGATGATATGTTCTTGATGGTTATCTTGATGTTAGCACCATGGGTTCTTCCAATGATTCCATACGCACTTCTTACATTTATGGCATTTTTACAAGCATTCATTTTCATGATGCTTACGTATGTTTATCTTGGTAGTGCTGTAACAATCGAAGATCACTAAGCTTTTTCCATTATGCAAAAAGAGAAATTCGATAGAATTGTTAGCTTTTTGCTTGGAGCATCTTGGGCGATAGTCATCTTTGGTGCTCTTATAACATTTCAAATCTTCTCTTTTCTAGACTTTTCACTAGCTCTTTTTATTACAATAACCTTTATAGTCATTTCACTCTTTTTAATCTTAGCATTAGATGCTTTCTCAATTAATAGAGAAAAATATTATGAGATGAAAAAGCAGAGTGAACTCTTAGATAAAATCCTCTCTAAAGATACCAAATAAACTTGAGCAAAAAACAAATCTCACTTCTTTTTACACTTCTTCTAGCCTTTTTATATATCTTCTTTGAAAATGATTTAACTCTCAACCAACAAGAGCAGAGCGTTAAAAAAAATGAAAAATATTATCAAAGTAAAATGTGTCAAGAGCTTGGCGGGAAGATGGAGTATATATTAACTGATAAAACAAGAGTAGATTGTTTAACTAATGAGTACGCCATAGAGGTAGATTTTGCTCAAAAATGGGCAGAAGCGATAGGACAATCTCTTTATTATGCTCATATGACAGGTAAGAGGCCAGCTATTGGATTTATAGTTGGAGATGGTGATGAGAGATATATAAAAAGAGTAAGAACAGTTGCAGATAAGTTTGATATAAAAATAATACTACTGCAAAAATAGCGTTACTATAATTTTTTTGCTTTGTGCAAAAAGCCTATATTATCTATGTTTTAGACTCTGTTTATGAAACTTAAAAGCATTAATTGGGTAAAATCCAGCACAATCTTAATACTCTTTTATCAAGGAAATATATGTTTGAAACAGTTATCGGACTTGAAGTCCACGTTCAACTAAACACTAAAACTAAACTTTTTTGCTCATGTCCAACGAGTTTTAATCACAAACAAAATATTAATACATGTCCAACTTGTTTAGCACTCCCAGGTGCACTTCCTGTACTTAACAAAGAGGTGCTTCATAAATCTATAATGTTTGGCTCGGCAGTTGATGCTACTATAAATAAAACATCATATTTTGATAGAAAAAGTTACTTCTATCCAGACTCTCCATCTGCTTATCAGATTACACAACTTTATACTCCAGTTGTAGAACATGGAAAATTGCGTATAGATTTCGAGGATGGAGGGCATAAAACTATTCGTATAAATCGTGCTCACATTGAAGCTGATGCTGGAAAGAACATACATGATGGAGCTATCTCAAAGGTAGACTTAAACCGTGCTGGAACTCCTCTCTTAGAGATAGTTTCAGAGCCTGACATGAGAAATGCTGAGGAAGTTACACTATATCTTAAAAAACTTCACTCAATAATTCGCTATCTTGATATCGGTGATGCAAATATGCAAGAGGGTTCATTCCGTGTGGATGTTAACGTATCTATCCGTCCAAAGGGTGATGAGAAATTATATACTCGTGTGGAGATTAAAAATATAAATAGTTTTAGATTTATCCAAAGAGCTATAGAGCTTGAAGTTGAGCGTCAAAGTGATGCTTGGGAAGATGGCACATATGAGAGTGAGATAGTTCAAGAGACACGTCTTTTTGACCAAGTAAGACAAGAGACGCGTTCTATGCGTGGAAAAGAAGAAGCTGCTGATTATCGTTATTTTCCAGAGCCTGATTTACTAAAAACTGTTGTAACGCAAGAGATGTTAGAGAAATACTCTAAGATTCCAGAGCTTCCAGATGAGAAGATGGCGCGTTTTGTAAAAGATTATGAGATGAATGAGTATAGTGCTAGTGTTTTAACTTCTGCTATAGAGATGGCTCACTATTTTGAGAGTATGATGCAAGAGGGTATTAGCGCTAAAAACGCTCTTACATGGCTTACTACAGAGCTTCAAGGCAGATTTAAGGGAGAGGTAAATATATCAAACTCTCCAGTTGATGCTAAAAAATTAGCTCTTTTAGTAAAAAGAATAGAAGATGGCACGATAAGTGGAAAAGCGGCTAAAGATGTACTTGATTATCTTATGCAAAATAGTGTTGATGTAGATAGCGCGATTGACACATTAGGACTTAAACAA
>NZ_JAQVKA010000146.1 GCF_028694895.1 Sulfurimonas sp.
TAGAGCTCTTCTAGTGTTTTAGCATACTCTCTTAACTCTTTTGAGAGAGCTATGGAGTTGCCCTCCTCTCCTTTTGAGATGACAAGATTTAGAGTCTGTTTATTGTTAAAAGATGCAAGTGTGTCTGTTTGTGGATACTCTATCGCTACCTTTGCAATATCACCTAGTTTTACATACTTTGAATCGATGTTTAAGATGCTCTCTTGCCACTGCTTGGCATCTGCTTTACCATTTATTGTTGAGAGATAGACGAAGTTTCCTCTTTGTTCTATATTTCCAATAGGAAAGATATAAGATAGGTCTGAGATAGCCTTTAAAACGCTTTCGTGCTTTAAACCATAAGCCAAAAAAGCATCTGAGTTTATACTTATAGAGATCTCTTCTTTTGAGTCTCCGCGAATAAGTATCTCGCTAATATGCTCCATTCTGGAGATTTTTACTTTTATCTCTTTAGCTATCTCAGTTAGCTCACCCTTTGTGATGCTATCTGAAGACAAAGATAAATTTATAAGTGGCCTTGTCCTATCTACCAGGATGGCTGATGGTTCATTCATATCTGATGGTAGATACTGTCTTGTTAACGAGATAGAATCTTTTACACGAGAGAGTATGTTTGCTTTGTTTGCATTTTCTTTAAGCGTAAGCATAATTGCAAAGGCGCCAGGAGTAATTACAGTCTCAGTTTTAACAATCCCATTGATATTGCTAAGCTCCTCTTCAATATCCCTTACAGCCATCTTATCCATAACACTAGCACTAGCTCCGCTATAAGCTCCACGGACACTTATGATGTCAAGTTCTACATTTGGAAAAATCTCTTTTGGGATATTTATATAGGCTTGAATCCCCATATATGTTAAAAAAACAAGCAACATGTAGTTTAAGCGCTTGTTCTCTATGAAATAAGTTATAAGTTTTGTCATAGTTTACAAAAGTGACTTTATAACGTTGCTAACGCCTTGATGTAAGTTATAAGTAGGTATTGGGAAATCGAGCTGTTCATTTTCTAAGTTTACACCATTAGCACTCAAGTAAGATGCTAGTTTACTTAAATCTATCTCCGTTTTACTCTCATCCGTAGCTCTGTTTGTTCTTTGAATTTTAAAAGCAAGAGATTTCAAGCTTACAAAGTCGCTCCATCTAAAAAATAGTTCTGGAGTTAACTCATCTACCATCACACCCTCTGGATTAAAGAGCTTTTTCTCATCTCTTAAAACCACAAGTACACTCAAAATCGCCTCACTAAATGGCACAACTCTAGTAGCCCAAAAAGCGGATTCATTTTTTGTTTGTAACTCTTTTGCAAGGTGTGAAATTATCTCATCAACTGTAGCACTTTTAAAAAGTTCATAACTCTCTTTTTTCATCTTATTTTCCTGTAATTTTAGTATCTTTTTATTGCCAAATCATTTATATGTCTATTTTCTATCGCGTCTTGATTTGGCGTATCTGCTAGATTTTCGTACTTTTTTATCGCCTCGATTATTTTTCTCTCTAGCGCATTTGGTTCTTGATATGTGATGTTTAAGATTAATTCTCTGCCACCAAGATAGTTCATAACCCAAAGCTCTTTATCTGATGGCTCAAAAGTTTTTCGCACATTAATCGTAGCCATCAGGACTCTGATATCTTCACCCTTGCTCTTAGAGTCGGTTGAGACAGTTTTATAGATTTCATACATCAAAGAACTTATCGCCTCTGCCTCAGCATCTCTTTGTGGTTTCTCATCTAGCATGGCTAAGAGTTTTGAGACTTTTTTTAGGTACTTATATTGTGGTTTTAAACCCTCAAGTAGTACAGCTCTAGCTGAGCCAAACTTAGCAAGGGCTTCTAATGCTATCTCAAAACTACTCTCATCTGTGCTTAAATCATACTCATTAATTATAAGTTTTGCTTCTTTTATACTCATTTTACAAATCCAGCCTCTCTTAGTTTTTCTATAATCTCATCGTCTTGCATACCCTGTTTTTTGTAGATATTTGCCCAAGTTTGAGCCTCCTCATTAAACTCCACTGCCTCTTTTGAGTGCATAGCTTGATGTTCTAATGTGTTGTAATGCTCTATAAGTTTTGCTATGTTCATAATGTAGTCTCTGTGAAATGCAGCTTTTGGATTGTTAGAAAAGAGCCATCTTATAGCATCGTAGAACATCTCTGGAGTTCTGTTTGTCTCTTTTAGATGCAGTCTTAACATATACTCAGCGTCCATATTTCTATGCTCTTTTCTTACATAATTTCTTTGAAGTTTTTTCCTCTCATGATCAAAAAAGGCCACAACTCTTTTGATTTTTAAGTTAAATTCATTGCCCTTTGCATCTAGTTCTTTTGTTTTTTTAACTACTATATTTTTATTTTCTTGTGCAAAAAGAGCTTCAAGTGCATCTATGTCATAGTTTTTATTTAACTTTGCAAAGTATGGCTTTAGCTTCTCTGAGATATGAACTCTATAAAAGTCCTTTTGCACCTCTAGAGTGGTAAAATAGCTTGTATAAAAGATGCAATCATCTTCTTTTATTTCTAAAGTTTTAGACAAAAATCTGCTAAAATCAGGCTCAGATGCAGAGTCTATTTTATTGATAATATAACACTTAAATTTAGCATCTTGCATCTCAACCTGTGAGACAAGCTGTGCTAAAAATTTCGCCTCATTTTTGTCAAGTTTTTGTATAAATGCGTACATTGTGCTCCATATCTATTGAACCTTCTGATTAATCTATAAACTAGATTCCGTGTCGAGCACAAAATGACGAAATTCGCATCATTCTGAACTTGATTTGGTATCCAACTTAATAATCCTTCAGAGCATTCTGTTTTTATCAAAATCTCTAACTAATCTCATTTTTAGTATAATCCCACTCTTAAATAAAAGGAGACATATTGAAAATTAGTAAAAGTTTTTTAACTCATTTAGTAGCTGTGATTTTAGCAGTTTTATCTTTTGTAGTAGCTGATAAATATAGTTCGCTCCTTCTTTTTACATCCCTTTTTGCTATCTCTGGTGCTATAACAA
>NZ_JAQVKA010000147.1 GCF_028694895.1 Sulfurimonas sp.
TTCCGATCTTGTTTTGTTCGTTAGCCCTAGTAACTTTACAGCTTCAAGAATTCTAAGCGTTCCAGTGCCATCAGCATTTGCTACATATTCTGGTGTTTCAAAACTAACAGCAACATGGCTCATAGCAGCTAAGTTATATATCTCATCTGGTTGTGTCTCTTGAATGATTCGAGTTAAATTCATAGAGTCTGTCATATCACCATGGTGAAGAATTAGGTTTCTATTTTCTACATGTGGATCTTGATATAAGTGGTCAATTCTATCAGTGTTAAAGAGTGAACTTCTTCTTTTAATACCATTAACGATATAGCCTTTTTTAAGTAAAAATTCTGCTAAATAAGAACCATCTTGCCCTGTAATCCCTGTTATCAAAGCCACTTTTTTATTGCCTGTCATTTTTAACCTTTTATAAAATTTAATTATATTTAATTTCTAGTAAAATCATCATCAATCCTTACTATGTCATCTTCACCAGTATATTCGCTGACTTGAGCTTCTATGATAATTAAAGGCAGTTTTCCCTGATTTTGAAGTCTATGAAGTTGTCCTGCTTTTATGTAAGTGCTTTCATTTGGGTTTAGTATAAAAGTATTATCTTCGACTGTAACAGTAGCGCATCCGCTTACTACTATCCAGTGCTCATTTCTATGAAAGTGTTTTTGAAGGCTTAAGCGTTTGCCAGGTTTTACAACTATTCGTTTGATTTTGTAACCGTTTGAGTCTTCTAAAATAGTGTAAGTTCCCCAAGGACGATGACCCGTTAGATGAATGTTTGGGAGCTCAGATTTCTCGCCTTTAAGTTTAGCAACTATCTCTTTTACTTTTTGAGAAGAGCCTTTTTTGGATATCAAAAGAGCATCTCCAGAATCTATGATAATACAGTCATTAATATCTATAGTTTCAACTCTTCTATCTGAAATAATAAGATTGTTATTTTCATCATTTGGTAATTCTTCCGCAAGAGCATCAAAACTTCCAACATCACTCCAGTTAATATTTGAAGGCACTACTTTTACTTTTGAGCTTTTCTCCATAACTGCATAGTCTATGCTATCTTCTGGGATATTTATCATATCTTCGTGTCTTATTCTTATTAAGTTCTCTTTGGTTGAGTTGCTAAGAGCACTAAGTGATGCTTTGTAAATCTCAGGAGAATATTTTTGCAGCTCCTCTAAAAACACTCCAGCTCTAAACATAAACATACCAGAGTTCCAATAATAATTTCCAGCTTCTAAGTATGAAGTAGCTCTATCGAAATCTGGCTTTTCATGAAAAGCTTTTACATCAAGACCATTAGCTTCAATATATCCAAATCCAGTTTCAGGAAATGTTGGAGTGATGCCAAAAGTGACTAAGTTATCTTGCTGCGCTAACTCTTTAGCTCTTTGTAAAACATTAGAGTATTCAATCTCATTTTTGATTAGATGGTCACTTGGAGTTATAAGAACTATCTCATCTTTGTCGAGGGCCATACAAGCAAGAGCTATTGCTGGGGCTGTGTTTCTTCCAACAGGCTCTAATAAAAATTGAGAATTTAAAATTGAGAATTGATAATTATTCATCTCTTCTAATTGGTCAAGAGCCAAAAAATATTGTTCAGTATTTGAGACTATAAAATTATTATCGCATACTTTTGAGTTTCGCTCAACTGTAAGTTGAAACAGTGATTTATCATCAAAAAGCTTAACAAACTGCTTTGGCATAAGTGTTCGGCTGATAGGCCAAAGTCTTGTACCTGAACCACCGCATAGTATTATATTAGTCATATTTATAAAATCCCTTATACCACTTCACAAATCGCTCTATACCAACTTCCAGCGTTGTATCTGGCTTATAACTAAAATCTTTTATCATGTCACTTACGTCTGCGTATGTTGATACTACATCGCCATCTTGCATTGGCAAGAATTCTTTTTTTGCCTCTTTGCCTATGGCATTTTCAAGAGTTTTTATAAAATCTAAGAGCTGAATAGGGGAGTTGTTTCCTATGTTGTATATCTTGTATGGAGCTGATGAGATTGATGGGTTTGGATTTGTTGCGTCAAAAGCTTTGCTTTCTTTAGTAAAACTTTGTGATGATGCAGTAGGGTTATCTATTACTTTTATAACGCCATCAACTATATCGCCCACATAAGTAAAATCTCTGCTCATGTCTCCATGGTTAAATACTTTTATAGCTCTGTCATTTAGTATAGCATCGGCAAAGAGCATAGGTGCCATGTCGGGTCTTCCCCACTCTCCATAAACTGTGAAAAATCTAAGCCCTGTACACTTTATGCCATAGAGATGTGCGTATGTATGAGCCATCATCTCATTTGATTTTTTAGTAGCAGCGTAGAGTGAAACTGGGTGGTCTGTATGATCACTTGTCTTGAATGGTTGCGATTTGTTTAGTCCATAAACAGATGAAGATGAGGCAAATGCTAGATTTTTTACGTTGTAATTTCTACACGCTTCTAAAAGATTTACAAAGCCTACAACATTGCTTTGAATGTATGCATGAGGATTCTCAATGCTATATCTAACACCAGCTTGAGCCGCGAGATTACATACTGCATCAAATTTTTCTTCTTCAAAAAGTTTGTTTATTGTCTTAGCATCTTCTAGATTTGCTTTTATAAATTTATGATTTGGGTAGGTTGTGGACTTTAGGAGTTGATTTTCTTTTATATCGTCTTTGTTGATTCCAAGTTCGCCTAGTCTGGCATACTTCAGGTTTACATCATAGTAATCATTTATATTATCAAGGCCAACCACTTCATCACCTCGCTCAAGGAGCGCTTTAGCTAGATGGTAACCTATAAATCCAGCTGTTCCTGTAACTAAAATCTTTTTTTTCTTATACAACTCATACTCTTTAATTTAGTTTTAGAGACGAATTGTATAATATATAAGCTTTTAGAATAGTTATTTGTCTTAGTTTATAGCTTTAACCTTGCAGAGAGTCGCTTCTATCTTAGTCTTAAAGCCGATACCTA
>NZ_JAQVKA010000148.1 GCF_028694895.1 Sulfurimonas sp.
AAGCATTTTTATTTTTCTCTTTATATTTTAGTGATATGTTGAGTATAAGCTTTTTATCCCCAGCAATATTTACAGTAAAGTCACCTAGATTTGCCATTGTAGAGCTTTTTACAGTCACTCTATTAGTGTAAAATCTCTCTTTTGCAAACTCCTGTTTTTTCTTTGATGGATTATGCATATTATCTCTAACATTGCCGATACCGTAATCCTCTTCATTGTATTTTTTTAAGTTTTTAAAGTCTGAAGTTGAGACACCATAAAAGATGAGTAAAACTAGAAGGGCTGCTAAGGTAAGCCAGATTATTGATAAGATTATTTTTTGTAACATAATTCACCTACTCAGCATAAAGATATCTTTTTATCTTTTTAGTTGGAGTCTCTACAAATGGTTCTATCTGTTCTATAAACTTAACTATTTTAGAAGAAGATGCTACTTGGCTATTTACTCTAAGACGTAACTCTTCTAAAAACTCTGTTATCTCTTCTTTGACCATTATATCAGTGTTTTTATCTGCATGAAACCTTTTATCTAGGAGTTCATAATTTAAGTGGACTCTTGCTACTAATTTGGAGTTTTGCTCTAAAACCAGTGAATCAAGCACAGCTTCATCTTGGTTTATGATGGATTCTAGCTGCTCAGGGTAGATATTTTTTCCATCCGAACCTATGATGACATTTTTGCTTCTTCCTCTAATAAAGAGATAACCATCCTCATCTATATAACCTAAATCTCCAGTTAAAAACCAACCATCTTTCAACACCTCATCAGTTTTTTCTTTATCTTTGTAATATCCTAGCATCACACTAGGTGAAGATGCCATAATTTCTCCCTCTTTAGTGATGGGGTCTGGATCTTTTATCTTAAGCTCTACACCGTAAAAAGCAGGGCCTGTTGATCTAAACTTTGGTTGTAGGTTTATGTTTGTACCAGCTAAGAGCGGTGCAGTTTCAGTTAAGCCATAGCCCACAGTGTATGGAAATTCTGCTTCTATAAGAAACTTTTCAACATATGGAGCCAGAGCTGCTCCGCCTATGCCAAAAAACCTAAGTCTGCCACCAAAAGTCTCTAAAAGTTTTTTACCAGCTACCTTGTTTAGCCTCTTTCGTAGATAGCTGTTTTTATAGAGATTTCTCATAATAAAGGAGTTAGTAAGCTTTGGTAAGACTCTGTTTTTGTAAATCTTTTCTATAATAAGAGGCACGCTTAGCATCATAGTTGGTTTTACTATCTCAAAAGCCTTTAGTAAAACGCTAGGAGTTGGTGTCTTGTCGATGTAGACTACACTTGAGCCGTGAAGTATGGGAACGATCAAACCAACTGTACACTCATAGGTATGAGCTAGTGGAAGTATGGATAAAAAGACATCATCTTTTGTTATCTCTAAGATAGAATGAGTTGAGAGGGCATTTGTTACAATGTTTTTGTGGCTTAGCATCACACCTTTTGAGTGACCAGTTGTACCAGATGTGTATATGATGGCTGCTAAATCCTCCTCTTTTATCTCTTTTGGAGTTTGGTTTGAAAATTTTTGTGCCATCTCTTTAGTTTTTGTTCTAAGTCCACTAAGATAACTTTTATTTATAGACTCATCGATGATTTTAAGACTGTCTAACTCTATAGCAAACTCTAAGTAAGTATCACTGCTCTCTTCTAGTGTGCTTAGATGCTTATGAGACACAAAGGCTGCTTTTGCCTCAGAATGGCGGAGTATGTGAAGAACCTCTGAGGGATGAAAGTCTGGAAGAACAGGAACTATAACCGCACCTATGTAAGTTACACTAAAGTAAGCTATAGCCAAGTTTGGCATATTTTGGCTAAGAAGTAGTACTTTATCTCCATGAGAGATGCCATTTTCTTGAAGTAGTTTTGCCATCTCTTGAACTTTTTGCCCAAACTCTAAATAGTTCATAGGTACTTCTGAGAGTTTGCTTAGTGCATCAGAATCCTTATATAGCAAAACAGAACGATCTAGTAACTTTGGTAGCGTATAGTTATCTAGATTTTCATAAGGGTATGTCATAACTAATCTCTTATTTTAATTTGATTGAGTATTATTATACTTAAAAAAGAGATACCTTGAGCAGAAGAAGCAAAACCAACCAAACAAAACGAAATATTGTAGAGTTTAGCGAAAAAGATTTTTTGCCAACCACCAAAGCAGAGATGGATGCTCTTGGCTGGGATAGATGCGATATTATCCTAGTTAGTGGAGATGCATATATAGACTCTCCTTTTATTGGCGTGGCAATGGTTGGTCGGATGCTTGAGAGGATGGGTTATAGGGTTGGCATGATAGGTCAGCCCGATATTAACAGCGATACTGATATAAAAAGACTTGGCGAGCCTAGACTCTACTGGGGTGTGAGTGGCGGAAGTGTTGATAGTATGGTTAGTAACTACACTGCGACAAAAAAGTTTAGAAATACAGATGATTATACTCCTGGTGGGAAAAACGATAAAAGGCCAGACCGCGCTCTGAGTGTTTACTGCAACCTTATAAGAAGATATTTTAAAGATACTGTACCTTTGGTTATCGGAGGGATTGAGGCATCTCTTAGACGCGTGAGTCATTATGACTATTGGCAAAACAGGCTAAAAAAACCTATACTCTTTGACTCAAAAGCTGATGCGCTTATCTATGGGATGGGAGAGATTGCTTTAGAAGAGTTAACCCGTGCTATAGAAAACAAAACTGATTATAGTGGTATTAGAGGAGTTTGCTACATCTCTAAAGAGCCAAAGCTTGAGTATATACAACTTCCATCGCATCAAGAGTGTGTGGATGATAAAGAGCGTTATATTGACCTTTTTGATGATTTTTACGATAACAATGACCCCATAAGTGCAAAAGGACTTTGCCAAAAGGTAGATGATAGATATCTTATACAAAATCCACCCTGTGATTATCTCAACCAAGAAGAGATGGATGCTAACTCAAACTTACCCTTTA
>NZ_JAQVKA010000149.1 GCF_028694895.1 Sulfurimonas sp.
AATGATGCTATAAAAAGAGAGCAAAAAAAAGAAAAGTTAAAAAAAGATTATAGACCAGAGTAGAGTAGAGAAGTGAATTGCCTAAAGAGGCAATTCAGATAAATTATTTACCAATAGTTTGTGCAAATTCTTCTAATTCAGCGTCAGAATACTTAGCTACTTGGCCTTTCATAAGACCTTTCATTGGTCCGCCGTAAGTTCCATCTTTGTACCCTTTTAGTGCAGTAGCAATTTCAGCATGAGTCATAAGGGCAACATCTTTAGATTTTCCTAAAGCAGGTTTAGTCCAATCTGCACCGTGACATCCTTGACATGCACCAGCGTTTACAGCTGCCATTAGAGCAGTTGAAGCAGTTAAAGCAACAATTGATAATACAATTTTTTTCATTTTAATCCCTTTGATTTTTAATTTCGGCCAAATTATAGTAATTTTACTCTTAAATACATGTTAATAGTTTATCTGTTATTATTTTGTTAAATTTTAGAAGCTATGGTGCAAAAATGAGATATATTGATGATGATTTAAAAGATAAAACAATCCTTATAACAGGGGGTGCTGGATTTATTGGTTCAAATTTAGCGTTCTATTTTCAAGAGAATCATCCAGATGCCAAAGTGGTTATTTTAGATAGTTTTAGAAATCAAGAGACACTATCAAATGGTAATCTTAAAAGCTTTGGACATTTTAAAAATTTGATAGGTTTTTTGGGTGAGGTAATAAGTGGCGATATAAATGACAAGGTACTACTCCAAAGTTTAGAGAAAAACTATAAATTTGATTACATTTTTCATGAAGCTGCTATCTCCGATACAACGGCGCAAGAGCAAGATCTGATGATAAAAACAAATGTCAACGCTTATGCAGACCTACTTCATCTTGCTCAAAAACATGGAGCAAATATGATTTATGCTTCTTCAGCTGCAACCTACGGAAATGCGCCATCGCCTCAAAGAGTAGGGCGTGAAGCACCACAAAATGTTTACGGATTTTCTAAGCTTTGTATGGATAATTTAAGTCGTGAGTATATGAAAAAAAGCAATATTTCAATAGTAGGTCTTAGATATTTTAATGTTTATGGCCCAAGAGAGTATTTTAAAAACTCTACTGCATCTATGGTTTTACAGTTTGGCCATCAGATACTCTCTGGTAAAAATCCACGCCTTTTTGAAGATAGTGATAAAATCCTTCGTGATTTCATATATATAGAAGATGTCATTGCTGCAAACATTAAAGCAATGAATCCAAAGTCAAGTGGAATTTTTAATGTAGGAACAGGAGTGCCAAGAAGTTTTCAAGATATAGTAGATATTTTACAACGTGAACTTGGAACTAATCTCGTATGTGAGTATATTGTAAACCCATTTATTGGAAGTTATCAGTTTCACACAGAAGCTGATATTGCTTCGAGTAGAGAGGTGTTAGGATATAAGCCTAGATTTGAGATGGAAGATGGCATTAAGGCTTACGTTGAGGAAATTAGAAGAGTTTATAATGAAGAAGTGAAAAAATGAATAAACTAAAAAATTTTACTCCAAATATTTTAGTTATTGGTGATTTGATGATAGATCACTATTTATGGGGGAGTTGTGAGAGAATTTCGCCTGAAGCTCCTGTTCAAGTTGTTGATATTGCTAAAGAAACAACCGTGCTTGGCGGCGCTGGGAATGTAGTTAGCAACCTTGTAACTCTTGGTGCAAGAGTGAGTGTTTGTAGCGTTATAGGTAACGATGATAATGGAGTTGAGTTAATTAGTCTATTAAAAGAGATTGATGTAGATGTTAGCAATATAGTGATTCAAGATGGAAGAAAAACATCTAAGAAAAGCCGTGTAATAGCCGCTTCACAGCAGATACTAAGATATGATAAAGAGAGCAAGGAAGAGATCAGTAAATCTTCTACAGATACTCTTTTAAACTCATTAATTAGCACTGTTTGTAATTATGACGCTGTTATATTGTCAGATTATGGAAAAGGTGTTTTAACTAAAGAGTTTTGTAAAGAAGTTATCTCTATATGCAATAAAAAAAGTGTAAAAGTTTTAGTAGATCCAAAAGGGAGTGACTATAGTAAATATAGTGGTGCGTATCTACTGACGCCAAATAAAAAAGAGGCAATACAAGCTACAAAAATAGATATAAAAGATAAAGAGAGCCTTAGAGAGGCACTTTTAAAGATGAAAAAAGATGCAAATCTAACAATTTCACTTATCACTCTCTCTGAAGATGGAATTGCTACTTATGATGATGAGATGAAACTCTTTCCAACAGTAGCCAAAGAAGTTTTTGATGTTACGGGAGCTGGAGATACTGTTATCGCTTCAATAGCTTTTGCAATAAGTGCTGGTAAAAATATAGAAGAGAGTGCAAAATTTGCAAACCTTGCAGCTGGCGTTGTGGTTGGCAAGATAGGCTCTGCAACTGTTACATTAGGCGAGATAGAGGAGTATGAAGCAACTCTACATAAAAGTACTTCTGATGCCCATATAAAGAGCTTTGAAGAGATACAAACAGTTGTAAAGCGTTATAAAGATAGTGGGAAAAAAGTTGTTTTTACAAATGGGTGTTTTGATATTTTACATGTCGGACATGTAAAATATTTGCAGATTGCTAAGAGTTTTGGTGATGTTTTAATAGTAGGTCTAAACTCTGATGCTTCAGTCTCAAGGTTAAAAGGTCCAAGTAGACCTGTAAACATTGCAGAAGATAGAGCTTACCTCTTAGCAGCTCTTGAAGCGGTTGATTTTGTTGTTCCTTTTGAAGAAGATACACCTTATGAGCTTATAAAGATGATAAAACCAGATACACTTGTTAAGGGTGGCGATTACGAAGGTAAAAGTGTCATCGGAACAGAGTTTGCTCATGAACTAAAGTTGGTTGATTTTGTAGATGGGAAAAGTACTACAAAAACAATCCAAAAAATAAAAGGAGATGTAGATGTT
>NZ_JAQVKA010000150.1 GCF_028694895.1 Sulfurimonas sp.
GCGAGAAATCTGCAGTAGATATGATATCCATCTTATAGCAGATGAAGTAATGGTTGGTTTTGGAAGAAGTGGTGAAATGTTTGCATGTAGTAGTGCTAACATAACACCAGATTTTCTTGTTTTATCTAAAGGTCTTACAGGTGGCTATCTTCCTCTCTCAGTTGTACTAACAACAGATGAAATATATGCTTCATTTTATTGTGATTATAGTGAGAATAGGGCATTTCTGCACTCTCACAGTTATACAGGAAATGCACTTGCATGTGCAGCAGCAAATGCAACTCTAGATATCTTTGAAGATGAAAATGTTATAGAAAAAAACAAAGAGACTACAAAACAGATGCAAGAAGAACTTTTAAAGTTTAAGGCTCTTAAGAATGTTTTATCAACTAGACAAACAGGGATGGTATGTGCGGTTGAGCTTAAAGGGTATGATCCAAAGGATAGAGTTGGGCTTAAAGTATATGAATATGGTTTAAAAAATGGTGTTTTATTGCGTCCGCTTGGACATGTAGTCTATTTTATGCCACCATATATTATCTCTAAAGATGAGATAAAAAAAATGATGCAAGTAGCATATGAAGCGATACAAAGCCTCTCTTAATCAAAAGAGGAGTTGTTTTGCATATTGTCTAAAAGTAGAAGTCTGCAGCTTTTTTCTAAGATTGCAATTCTTTTTGCCATCTCATGAATATCTCTGTTGTAAGTATAAACTCCAAAGCCACGAATAACCATTATGTCTCTTTTCTTGCTTTGAAAATAGTAAGCAATTTCACTATTTGCACGTTCATACCAATCATCAAAACTTCTTGGATCTACTATATCAATAGAACCTATTTCGTGATATCCAAAATAGTCTCTTGGAATTATTACATTATGATCAAGTGAATAAGCAGTTGTAAATGGTGGCATGCTAAAGCAGATGAATTTTGCATCAGATATTTGTGAGTAAATACTATAGTGTATACCAGAGTCTATACTAGCCTTATTCCAACTATAATCTTTTTTGTAATAAAGTTCTATAAGCGAAGAGTCTTCAAGTGCATCAAAAATAGCTTCTTTACTATTTATAATAAAACGATTTGACTCAGTTTTAGCAGAGATTGAACCATGAAAGATTCCAAAGAAATCTTTTCTAAACATTGACAGTGCCAAAGAAGATAGTTTCTCTTTTAGATGCTCTTTATTCATTTTAATTGCCCGTCTATTTTTGGCATAAGTTTAACATAACTTTCCTATTAAATTTTTCACCATATTTGTAAAAATCATTTGACAATAATATCATCAAAAAAAAGCTCTCTATTGGTTTCAAAGTTTTCTACAAGCTTTGTAAAACACCCTCCAAGTTCTCTAATAGTTTCAATATTTGGCTCTATATATATCTTATTTGCTTTTTTTTGCATTTTAATTACACCTGCTTCGCGCAGTAGTTGAAGATGTTTTGAGATTGTTGGTAGAGAAAATTCAAAATGTTGTGCAATTGTGCTGACACATGTAGCATGAGCGTTTATTTTTGCATTTTTATTTTTCTCTTCAATAGAGCATACATAACCACCTGTAAATACATTTTTAAAGATTAAAAAACGTGTTTCATTGCCAAGTGCCTTAAATATTTTTATTTTTTGTTGCATATCTAACATCTTTTTTCCTTGACACATAATAAAAATAATTATACCATACAAAAAGTTATTTAGTTAAATGCCTAAATATGAAAATTGATTTTATGGAGTGTTATTATGAAAAAGTTATTAAGTTTGTTTAGTTTAGTATTTGTTCTCTTCTCAAATACTGTATATGCAAAAGAAGATCCAAAGATGCCTCTTATAAATGAAGCTATAAAAGAGGTAGGAGAGATTTCCCCCAAAGCTCTAAAAGAGATTTTTGAAAATGAGGATAAAGTTGTAATTCTTGATGTTAGAGAGACAGAACAAAGAGCAGAGGGTTATATATATGATGAATTTACTCCGGTTAAGACAGTATCAATTACTCGCGGAAATCTAGAGTGGGAAGTACCAACAAAGATTGAAGATAAAGATATCTTAATTGTAACATACTGTAGAAATGGCGGACGTGGTGCACTCGCTGCACAAACGTTAAAAAAGCTTGGGCATAAAAATGTTAAAAATCTCAAAGGTGGAATTCAAGACTGGGCAAAAGCTGGATATAGCGTACAAACTGGTTTGGGTGTAACAGTGCTCACAACAAGATAGATAAATGAAAAAAAATCTCAATAGATTATTTCTCTTGATCTTTTGCCATTTGTTTGTTTATGCAGAAGTAGTCCCAGATGCTCAGATAAGACTTCGTTTTGAAAGCTTTGACAATATGAATGAGAAGTACTATGGAAGTAAACCAAAGGTGGGCGAGGGTCATGACAGTTACCTTATGACGAGAATAAGATTAGGACTTAATTATGAATTTAATGACAATTGGAGTGCTAAGGTTTCCCTTCAAGATGCAAGAGTTTTTGACTGGGGATTTACAAGCGATGACTGGTATAACAAAGAGTTTGGACAAGTGCATAGCTCACAAAGTGATTCTTTTGAACTAAGTAAAACATACCTCAAATATGAAAACTCAAATCTCGCTATAACTGTTGGTAGACAAAGCATCTCATACGGTGATGCAAGAGTTTTTGGCCCTGGAGAGTGGAAGAACGCTGGAAAATGGATTTGGGATGCCACTAAAGTTTCTCTCAAAGATGGTGAGCATTTTTTAGATTTTTTTTATGGTGCAACTATGCTTCACGATCCTGATCAGTTTAGCTTAAATCACCGTCATGGCTATTATGGTGGAGGGGTATACGGACATTATGTTTATAAAGAACATGCTGCATTTGAACCTATCTTTGCTTATAAACAAAACAGAAAAGAAAATGAACTCTACAACTCTTTAGAGAGCTTTTATGTAGGGGCAAGAGTTTATGATAATGATAT
>NZ_JAQVKA010000048.1 GCF_028694895.1 Sulfurimonas sp.
GCATGAGACTATCGATGCGCTTCAGAGTTTTGACCCTAAAACATCTCAAAAAGTTAGAGATATCGCTTTTGAGTACTTCTCTGCTATAGAGAGTTCACTAACGAGTGGCAATTGGGCTAGCGCGGATGTGGCTCTTGATAAAATTAAAAATTATCAAAGATTTTACGGCTCGTCTGTTCTTCCAACTGATGAGAGTATCAAAGCTGAGATGTTTTATAACAAAGCAAATATCTTTGAGAGAATTTATCCTCTATATTTCATATTAGGATTTTTCCTTTTAATCGCTAGTTTTGTTAAGATTTTAAAGCCAAGCCTTAAAATAAAGCTTCTCTCAAATATCTCTCTACTCCTTCTAACACTGCTATTTGCAGCGCATACGGTGGGCTTAGGACTTAGATGGTACATATCTGGCCACGCACCTTGGTCTGATGGATATGAGTCTATGATATATATCAGTTGGGCAACCGTTTTAGCTGGTTTCATCTTCTCAAAACGCTCACCTATGACAATGGCATCAACTGCTGTGCTAACGGGATTAATCCTTTTTGTAGCACACTTAAACTGGATGAATCCACAAGTAACTAACCTAGTTCCAGTTCTAAACTCTTACTGGTTAAGTATACATGTTGCTATTATTACTGCTAGTTATGGCTTTTTAGGTTTAGGAGCTCTCTTAGGGTTTATTACTATCTTACTATTTATACTTAAGACACAAAAAAATGAGAAACATATCTCATCTTCTATCAAAGAACTTAACGCAATTAATGAGATGAGTTTGATGATTGGTCTTGCATTTTTAACGCTTGGTAACTTTATCGGTGGCGTTTGGGCAAATGAGAGCTGGGGTAGATACTGGGGCTGGGATCCAAAAGAGACTTGGGCACTAGTTACGATTTTAGTTTATGCTGCTGTAATTCACCTTAGATTTATAAAGTCAGTTTATAGCGACTTTAACTTTAGTGTTATTTCACTTCTATCGTACACATCAGTTATTATGACTTACTTTGGAGTGAACTACTATCTTGCTGGAATGCACTCATACGCAAAAGGTGATCCGGTTCCTATTCCAGAATTTGTACCTATAACATATGCTATTTTATTTGTAGCTATAGCAATTGCATTTAGAAATAGAAAGCTAGCCTAAGGTAATATAGTTGGAATTTAACGGATTTAAGGGGGCTATCCCCTTTCTAGAGGCTATTCGTAAAAACAATACTAAAGAGTTTTTTGAAGCTAATCGTGATATTTACGAGAGAGTTATACTAAACCCATCAAAGGCTTTTGTCCTCGAGATGGGTGAACATCTTATGGCACTAGAGCCTCATGTTACACCTGAGCCAAAAATAAATAAATCCCTTTTTAAAATGTATCGAGATATCCGCCGAATGGGTGCTAACAAAGAGCCTATGAAGTCTAAAGTTGGGATTATTATCCCTCAAGATGGTTGGGATGGTTGCAGGCTTCAAAAGTCATCTTTTTATATGCACTTCTCACCAGATGAACTTTTTGTCTCTGTTGGAGTTAGATGGTTTAACAAACCCATGCTTGATGCTTATAGAGAGTATATAAGAGATGAGAGAAGAAGGGTCGAACTTGATAATTTGTTAAAGAGATTAAACTCTATGGGTTATCTAACCATAGAAAAAGGGTACAAAAGGTATCCTAAGGGCTTTAGTGAGGATATGCTAGGTGTTGATTTGAGTCTACAAAAAGGTATGGCAACATATAAGATATTGCCTGCTGATACTATAGAAGATGCAGAATTGCTCATAAATACGCTTTATAAGATTTATGAAGATATGCTTCCACTACAACGTATAGTTTATGAAATAAGCCAAAGGGCAAAAGAGGATTAAGCCATGAAGAGAGAAGCGATAGTTTTACTAAATATGGGTGGTCCAAATAACCTTGAAGAGGTTGAAGTTTTTTTAACAAATATGTTTAATGATAAAAACATCATAACAGTTAAAAGTTCACTCTTAAGAAGATTTATAGCTACTATGATTACTTTTTCAAGATCTGAAAAATCACAAGAGATATATAGACAAATCGGTGGAAAATCGCCTATCGTTGAGCTTACCAAAAAGCTTGTAGCGAAACTTCAAAGTAGAGTAGGTGAGAGTGTTATAGTTGATTTTGCTATGCGCTACACTCCACCTTTTGCTTCTGAAGCGATACAGAGACTTAGTGATAAAAACATTGAAAAAATCTATCTTATCCCTCTTTATCCGCAGTACTCAACAACAACTACTAAGTCTTCACTAGAAGATTTTGAAGAGCAGTATCACTCAAGTGGTAGCGATGCAATACTAGTAGAGATAAAACACTTTTTTAACAACAAGAGCTACAACATGGCTATCTTGGAGCGTATAAAAGAGAGAGTATCGCTTGAAGAGATAAGTGAGTTTGATTTAATCTTCTCCGCTCATGGTCTGCCTGTAAAAGTGATAGAAAAGGGTGATGCTTATGAGAGACAAATACGAAAGCATATCTCTATCTTAGAGCAGATGATGCAAGATGAGGGAATAAGATTTAAAAATATCCATCTTGCTTATCAGTCAAAAGTAGGTCCTATGGAGTGGCTGAAGCCATCTTTAGAGGATAAGCTCAAAGAGATTAGAAATAAAAAAGTCGTGATTTTTCCATTAGCTTTTACTATAGATAACTCTGAGACTGATTATGAGTTAGAGATTGAGTACCGTGAAGTTGCTCATACTCTTGGTTATGAAGAGTATAGAGTTTGTAGATGCCCAAATGATAGTGATTATTTTGTAGAGGCTCTTTTAGAACTATATGCAAAAATGAGGTAGATGAGTGTTATGAAAGTAGTTATTTTTGATATGGATGGCACGCTGCTTGACTCCAAAAAAGATATAACAAGCTCTATAAACTATGTAAGAAAGATGAACCATAATCTCTCAGAAGTTAGTGAAGAGTATGTTGTAAAAGCTATAAATATGGAAGTAAGAACTCTATCAAAACTATTTTATGATACTCCACTCTATGAAGATAGAGACAGAGAACTCTTTGAGAGTCACTATGAAAATGAGTGCACCAAAAATGTCTACCTTTATGATGGCGTAGAAGATATGCTCGAAGAGTTGGTTTCAAAAGATATAAAAATATCGGTTGCAACAAATGCACCAACTCAATTTGCTCTTCGTATGCTAGAGCATTTGAGAGTGAAAAAACTCTTTGATGTCATTATTGGTGCAGACATGGTAAAGAACTCAAAACCAAGTCCTGAGATGCTTGAATATATACTAAAGTATTATAGATTTGATAAAAACTCTCATAAAGCGTGGATGGTTGGAGACAATACAAAAGATATACTCAGTGCGCATGCTGCTGGAATTGAGCCTATCTTCGTTACATGGGGCTTTACAGCGATTAGTACACAAAGTGTAGTAGCTAAAGAGCCAAAGGAAGTATTGGAGATAGTTTTATAAAAATTTATGATAAAATAGACATGAATTCACCTTAAGGATAAAGAGATGTTTGATATCGATTTGCTCATTGCATTTGCTTTTATGGGGCTTCTATTTTTAAGACAGATATCAATTATAAAACAGCCAAACAAAATAAATTATGCTCCATTAATGATGGGCATAGGCGCTATTAGTGGCACTATCCATTTCATAGCTCATCCAGAAGCTTCTCAAACTCTACTTGTTTTAAAAGAGAGCCTCATTCCCATTTTAGTATCTTTAATTTTATATGTTGTTATGAATATTTTACACCAAACACAACAAGCACAACACTCTAAAACAGAGCATGAATCAACAAAAGATTTTTTACAACAGTTTGCGCAACTAAAAGAGTTTAGTGGTGATTTAGAAAAAAGATTGATTCTAAATCAAAACGAAGAGATACAATCTCAAGAGCATCTTAGAGAAAAGTTTAAACACGATATGAAGATGCTAGATACCATACTTGAAAACCAAAATAAATCTTTGCAAAATTCTCTGCAGATGAGAGAGTGGTATGAAAATGTAAGTAAATCGTTTGAAAAATTTACAGAAGTCCAACTCCCCTCACTAGATAATGTCGTGCATAAGCATATAGATATACTTCGTGTAGCAGAACAAGACCACTTTAACAAAGTTAAAAATGTCCTCTCAAAAGCTCTACAAAGTAGAGAAGAGATAAAAAGTGAGCTTGATGAGCTAAGAGGAAGTCTTGCAGAAATTGGTAATATATCTCAAACAATTGCAAATAAAATAATAAGAGACACAACAGAGAAACTATCAGAAATCGTAAGACCATTTGAAAAAGAGATGCTTTCTCTAAAGTCGCATACAGAGGGAGTAAATACTTCACTTTATGAGAACGATAACAAGCTTCATAGTATTCAAGAGAGAAGTGAACTTATCATGAACCAAATGAACCTCTCTTCTAAAAAGATGCAAGAACTTCAAAGCCAAAACAGTTCACTGCATGATATATATACGATGATGAGAGAGTTAATGAGAGATATCGAAATGATAAAGTCAGAGTATGTAAGGGCGCAATCACAATTAAGCTCAATTGTAGATGATTTTAAAGAATCAAAAGAGGATGAAGCAGCTGCTCATAAAGCGCAGATAGAGGAGCTTTTATCAATACAAAAGAGTGAGATACAAGTACTCATTAAAAACATAAACATTCAGAGCTCTCAGCCAGAAGATGTAACTTCAAACTTAAAATTTTTATCTAAGCAGGCACAACTTAAAAATAAATACTCAGAGCTAGAGAGCTAAGTAGATAAGAAAAGGGTAGATTAAAAGCCCTATATATGGTAAAAAGTTATTGATTGGAGCGAGTAGTATTAAAGAGAGTTCATGCGAGAGCTTTCTCTTTGTAAATACCTGCTCTAGTAATAGTATCTTAGTTGAGATATCTGCACTCTTTAAAAACAATAAAATCATAGCATAGAGGTTATACTCACTAAGCATTGCAAAGCCTATACTAAAGTAAAAGGTCGGCTGCATAAGCAAGAAGAGAAATATACTCTTTGAATAATATTTATTCATCCTTAGAAGCATGCCCATTATGCTTGGAGCTCTTTGCCACCAAACCTCATAAACTTCAAGAAAAACAAAAAGAAGTATGTAGTTTAAAATTAAATCATCTATCATGGTTAAAATGGTACTATAAATAGATAAAAAACGACTGCATAAAAGAGGTAATTTAGGTGAATTTACATGATAGAAAAGGCAAGATACTAAAAAAAGTGATATTTTTAAATATAGCACTTGTAATTGCAGAGATTTTTGCTGGTATATATAGTGGTTCGATGGCTCTCTTAGCCGATGCGTTTCATAATCTTGGTGATGTTTTGGCTCTGTTTATCTCACTCGTAGCTATTATTTATGGTGCAAAAAAAGCAAACGATTTTATGACCTTTGGATATATAAAAGCCGAGATGATGGCGGCTTTTGTAAATGCTATATTTTTGATAATTACTATGCTCTTTATTTTAGTTGAGTCAATTGAGCGTTTTTTTACACCAAATCCAATAGACGCTCCTGTTGTCATAGTAGCTTCACTTGCGGCACTTTTGATAAATGGCTTTAGCACGTGGTTGCTTAGTAAAAGTAACATAGAGCATCATCACCATCATCATGATGGGCATGAACATCATAACCATGAAGATATGAATATAAGATCAGCATATCTTCATATGTTAGGCGATGCTGTAATCTCTTTTAGTGTTGCAGTTGGTGGAGTGCTTATCTACTTCTTTGGTATAGTTGCAATTGATTCTATTTTATCGATTATATTTAGTATATATATTTTAAGAGAAACACTTCCTCTGCTTAAAAAATCATTCTATTCACTCATGGATTCAAATACCGATGATGCTAAAGAAGTAGAGGCTATTATGCTCTCCTTTGATGAAGTTTTATCTATCCATGATCTTCATCTATACCGCCCTAGCTCAAGCGAGTACTATGGCTCTGCTCATATTGTATTTAAAGATGACTTGACACTTAGTAGCGTTGAGAAGATTTTAGATGCCATTAGAGATAGGCTATGCGATAAAGGAATTACGCATTTTATAATCCAGCCAGAGAGCAGAGAGTTTAATCAAAATTCTATATATTGTGCGCATCACTAGCCATAAATAGATACTACTATTTTCAATATATATTAAGCTATATAGCGATAAAGTTCCTCAACGTGTAAAGCACACTAAATAAGGAAAAATAATATAATGAAATTTCTATCTGAATTGGTATTAATGGATGGAGAGAGCTCTTTTTTACTTCAAAAAAGAGTAGCATTACTTAGTGCAATTGAAGAAGTTGGAAGCTTGAGCAGAGCCGCAAAAATGGTTCCTCTTAGCTATAAAGGTGCATGGGATATGATTGATTCTATGAACAACTTTTGTCCAAGTCCAGTTGTTGAAAAGGTAACTGGCGGAGTAGGTGGTGGTGGAACAAAACTGACTGAGTACGGTAAAAATTTGGTAAAGACATATGAAGTTATATATAAAGAACATCAGAAATTTTTAGAGACTATATCTCATGTTACTGATTTTGAGAGCGGTAGTTTAAAGTTTTTTAGGAGATTCAATATGCAAATAAGTGCAAGAAACCAGCTGGTTGCAACAATACAGACTATACAAAGTGATAAAGTAAACGCAACTCTGCATATGAAGTTAAAAAGCGGATATGTTATGACTAGTGTTATTACCGCAGGCGCAGTTGAAAATTTAGGAGTAAAAGTAGGCGATGAAGTAATAGTTATATTTAAATCAAACTCTGTTCTTCTCTCAACTGATATGGACGTAAAACTAAGTGCCATGAACAAGCTTAGTGGAGTGGTCGAGAAGATATATTTATCAGAGATAAATTGTGAAGTTGTGGTAAATGTTGGAGGCGATCATATAGCGTCAGTTGTTACAAAAAGTGCGATTGAAGCTCTAGATATAAAAGTAGGCGACAATATCAATGCCATAATCAAGTCAAGTGACGTAATGATAGGAAAATAGATGAAAAAAATCATAGGCACAGTAACAATAATTTTAAGTTTGAGTAGCTCACTCTTAGCAGATAGCATAAAGGTTTTTGCAGCCTCAAGCACAAAACTCGCAATGCAAAAGATAATTGAGAAGTTTAATGTTGTAAATCCAAATGATGAGATAGTGATTACTTATAGCTCAACAGGTAAGGCTTATGCACAGTTTAGTAATGGTTTTGCGTATGATATATTTATGGCGGCAGATAGCACGTACCCAGCTAAGATAGATGAGGATAAAAATGCCATAACAAAGCCAGAGGTTTATGCACTTGGAGCTGTTGCACTCTTTAGTACAAACAAAGAGCTTATAAAAAAAGGTTTAGAAGCTTTGCGCGATGAGAAGGTAAAACATATATCTATCGCAAATCCTCGTCTTGCACCTTATGGAGTTGCAGCGATGGAGATACTTAAAAACTACTCGCTAGAAGAGGTCGCAAAGCCTAAGTTAGTCTTGGGTGATAACATAGCTCAAAGTGTTCAGTTTGTTGATTCTGGAGCTGCTGAGATAGGTCTTGTGGCTTATTCGCTTATAAAGACAAAACGAGATGCGGATGAGTTTATGCTTATAGATAAAACAAAGTACTCGACAATGGAACAATCTTTCGTTTTAACTAAGTATGCAAAAGATAAGCCGCTTGCAAAGAAGTTTGCAGAGTTTATCCTAAGTAATGAAGCTCAAGATATTTTTGAAGAATTTGGATTTGGCAGAGTTAAATGAATAGAGTAAGCGGGATAATTAAAGAGGTAAAAAAGAGTGGTGAGATAGAGCGTCTAATCATTGAGGCTCAAAATGAACTCTTTAGCGTTCTAATACTAAGTAGTAGTGAGAGTTATGAAGTCGCTCAGAGAGTGGATCTTCTCTTTAAAGAAAATGAGGTTATGGTAGCTACGGTAGAGTCTAAAGTAAGTGCGAGAAACTCTTTTGTCTCAAAAATCATAGAGATAGAAGAAGGTGAGATTTTAGCAAATGTAACTTTTGATTTTTATGGCTTAAGGATTTCATCTATCATTACAAAAGAAGCACTCAAAGATTTGGCTTGTTGTGTCGGAGATGAGAGCAGATGGTTTGTAAAATCAAATGAAATCTCAATTTTAAAAGTTAATTAGGAGAGCGTATGCAAGAGAGCTTTTTTCAAACTATGGAGCTAACTTTCAAGTTAGCTGGTATTACTACGATTATACTGCTCTTTATCGGTATTCCTCTAGCGTACTATCTCTCACAAACCAAATCAAAGTTTAAACCTGCCTTAGAAGCTCTCGTATCTATGCCTTTAGTTCTTCCGCCCTCAGTTTTAGGCTTCTATCTACTTCTTGCATTTAGCCCTCAAAACGCTTTTGGTGCTTGGCTTGATAGAGTTTTTGATGTAAAGCTTGTATTTAGCTTTGAAGGACTTATTGTGGCTTCAATCATATTTAGTTTGCCTTTTATGGTTCATCCGATTCAAAGCGGTTTTAGCTCACTCTCAAGCTCTCTAAGTGAAGCTTCATACACTCTTGGAAAAGGTAAAATATCTACTCTTTGGCATGTACTTTTACCAAACATAAAACCATCACTTCTTAGTGCAAGTGTTATAACCTTTGCGCATACGGTCGGCGAGTTTGGAGTAGTTTTGATGATAGGAGGCAACATTGCAGGAGAGACAAAAGTTGCTAGTATCGCTATATATGACGAGGTTGAAGCCCTAAACTACGGTGTTGCAAACCAGTACGCTCTTACTCTTTTTATCATTACATTTGCAATTTTGCTTTTTGTATATGCTATAAATAAAAATATGATAAGAAGTGAGCTTAGATGATAGAGATAAACATAACTAAGCCCTTAAACACGGCAGATGGAGAGATAAACCTAGTTGTAGATAAAAAGATACAAGATGGTGAATTTTTAACTCTCTTTGGAAAAAGTGGAAGTGGAAAAACAACACTTTTGCGAATCATAGCAGGGCTAGAAGTACCAAAGAGCGGATATATAAAAGTCGATAATGAAGTCTGGTTCGATAGCACTAAGGGCATTAACTTACCTGCTCAGAAGCGAAACGTAGGGTTTGTTTTTCAAGACTACGCACTATTTCCAAACATGAGCGTAGAAGAAAATCTAAAATTTGCCCTGCAAAATAAAAATGAGTTAAGAAAAGTTGATGATATATTAAAAATCATGGAGATACAAAATCTCAAAAATATGAAACCACAACACTTAAGCGGTGGACAAAAACAAAGAGTCGCAGTCGCAAGAGCACTTATGAGAGAGCCTAAGATGCTTCTTCTTGATGAGCCACTCTCTGCACTTGATAGTTCAATGAGACAAAAACTCCAAGACGAACTCTTTTTAGTTCATCAAAAATTTGGCATCATCTCCTTACTTGTTAGCCATGATATCAGTGAGATTTTTCGGCTCTCAAACAGAGTCTTTAAGATTTCAAATGGAGAGATAACAGATGATGGCTCACCAAGCCAAGTATTTGCAAACCAAAACATCAGCGGAAAGTTTAAAATAGTTGGCGAGGTTTTAAGTATCAAAAAAAGTGATATTTTATATATCGTAGAAGTCTTGGCAAACAATGAAATCATAAAAGTAACAGCTCTATGGGATGATGTAAAAGAGCTCTCAAATGGTGATAAGATACTTCTTTCAAGCAAAGCGTTTAATCCTATTTTGAGTAAGATTTAACACTTTTATCTAGCAAAGATTATTCTTATCGATCATCCGCATATGCTTCTTTTGTTTGGATTCTACTATCAACATAACCGCGACCAACAGTAAAATGATAAAGACTCTGGAACTCATTGTTTTTAAGTCCAAGCAGAGAGTGCATCATGTCGTCCAAGAAACATCCAATTCCCGTACCGCTTAGACCCATAGAAGTTGCATCAAGGTAGAGTTGTTGTCCTATCATCCCACACTCCCAGTAGAGCTCTTTGTATCTATGCGCTCCATGAGTTTGGAGTTGCTCTTTGAAGTTACATAACATTCCCAGAGAGAGCGCCCCATCACTGGCAATGGCTTGTGAACAGCTGATTGCTTGACTTGGCATCTGCATATCACGACTCTCTAAAACAAACAAGCCCTCTAGCTCACTGCTTTTCCATAAAAAATCTGAGTGCATACTTTTTTGTAAACTCTCTTTATCTCTTTTGTTTCTAATAAGTATATAAATGCCTTCGTCCATCTCCTCTACGCGATGAACAAAAATAACTAAGTGAGCGGAGTTCTCTTTGCCATCAAGAGAGCTATAAACACCATGGAGCAGAGTAAAGAACTGCTCTTTTGTGATAAATGATTGCTCTTTATCCATTACATGTACACTTCTACGATTTAGGATTACTGTTTTTGACTCTTTTGTGGGAGTTGGTAGATGAGCTTTTCGTTTTTGCTCTTTTTGTGGCAACTCTTCTTGTGAAGTTGCTTCCGTTATCTGAGGGATGATTTCCCACTCGTACATACTTGGACTAAGCTTATTTGCTACTCCATCATAAAGTAGAGGTAAATCTTGCAGTAGAACCTCAATCGATAGAGCAGGGCTTAGATACTCACTCGAAACTACTAAGAGCATATCCGCGTGTTCGCTCTCACTAAATCTTCTCTCTTGCGAGAGTCCAAGTAGTTTGTTTATGTCGGCATCACTTACACTATCGAGTCGCGTTATTTTCCAGCCTAAAGCTTTTGCCGAAACTACCAAAGATTGCCAAGCGTGACCAGCGTCGAGATTTACATATCTAAAAGCTCTCTCGCCATACTTCCACACTTCTCTCCATGAAATACTTGAGAGTCCTATGATAAAACTATTCTTTGGAAGGCTATCCCAAAAGTTTGTATCAAAACTAGCTAAGGCTTCAAGAGAATGATTTTTTGGAGCATAGTGAAAAAGTGTAGTTTTGCCATTTTGCTCTTGTAGTTGTGGCGGTAAAAGGAGGTACGCTTCAGTTGGATGTAAATTTCCACTCGAAGCGTTACAACGAACTGCCCACGAGCCATCTCCTGAGACTTTCCAAGCTGCTATACCCATAGAAAACTGTAAAAGTTGTGAGAGTGATTCTTTTAGAAGTGGAGCGCAAGGCAAATCACTATCAAGAAGATGATACGGTGGAGTTGTGTGCTTAAAAGCTAATGGAAGCATAAAGTTTTCTGCTCCTCTATACTCACGAAAAGGGTTAGGCTGCGTAGCCCAGTCCATATATCCTAGTGAACGTGCATATCTCTGTTGTGAGTGTTTTGTTGCTTCATGGTAAGCAAATGTTGTTTGTAAGTTTTTATTCATATGTGCAGTGTAGTAAATATATCTTAAATCAAAAGAGAGGTAGATGATTTAAAGATATGTTTTATGTTTATTTCAGGAATTATTACATCAAGCTTTAATCTATGATATGTCGTAAAAGTGGAGATTCACTCACAGGGGTGTAATCTTTATTTATTTTTTTCTAAGTATCTATTATATTGACTCATTGTTATGAGTAAAAAACCAATCGCTATTAGTAAATAAACCGCATATAAAATATCTTTATAATCATAAATTACAATTTTAAATACCATCATTAATGCCTCTATTGAGAGTGCAATAATTATTGATATTAAAAATTTTATTAGAAGTTTATTTCCTCCATGTGCCTCATGGTTATGCTCTTTAAAAACCACTTCATGTTCTAACAAATTTTTGGCAAGGTCAAAAATAGCCAGACCCAGTGTTAATGCGATAGTAGATTTAAAGATTGACTCAAATAGATTATTTGAAACTAAAAAAAGGTTGTTTAAAAAATCATAAATTGCATAAAAAACCAATATTAATGCAAATATTGTTAGGCTCATGCCAATAATTCCGTACACAACTTTTGAAGCATTTGCAAAAAATTTTGATATTGTATCTATGTGGTTATATTCATTTAGTAATTTGAAAAGATTAAAATCTAAAGCTATAAATCTATCATCTATTTTTTTAACCAAAGTTATAGTGTATTTCCCTGTTTTAGCAGACATATATGGGGAACTAATATAGTACTCTTTATTTTCAATATCTATATTTTCTTGTAAAGTTTTTTTTAACTTTCCTTTTGATGAAGCTGTTTCTTGTCTATCTCTATTAAAGATTGGAGAAAGCTGTATAAAATTTTCATCTACAGCATATATTGTATCAAGTGAGCTAAAATATAAAAATACTTCATCAAGATTTTCATTTTTTATACTATTTACATGATTGCTATCAAGTTTATCTAGCAGTGTGTTTAAAATATCTATTTTATTCTTTTTAAAAATATTAATAAACTCTTTCATAACTAAACTCCTTTAATGTTAAATATATTTATATTTTACACCCTTAGTATATAAAATGTTTAAAAGTTATTCTGCCTCCTAGGTAGCAACAAATATGTTCAATCATCTCAAACATTTAACTTATCAAGAAGT
>NZ_JAQVKA010000049.1:0-3187 GCF_028694895.1 Sulfurimonas sp.
GGCATAGATATAAAAGGCGATGAGACAACTGATGCAAAAGGCCTCTACCTTATGCCACTTTTAGTGGATTTAAATATAAAGACTACAGACTCAACGCTAAATGAAAAAAACATAAAAGCGGTTGCACAAGAGGCACTAAAAACAGGGATAGGTCATATTGTACTAAATCCAGATTGCACTCCTGCGATTGATAATGAGATAGTTTTGGAGTTTGTTCAAAATGGTCTTCATGAACTTAGCGGCGCAAGAGTTGACTTAATGATAAACGCACTTAAAGAAGATGCAACACTTAGTGATATAGCTATCTTGTTAAAACGCGGTGCAGTGGCTCCATATATGAGTACAATCGCAAAAAATGATGTAGCTATAAAGATAGCGCAGTATGCTCAAATGTATGGAGTAACTATCTTTTGTAAGGCGGAGGACAACTCGCTTATCTCAAGTGGTGTTATGCTTGAGGGCAATGTAAGCTCTACGTTAGGGCTTGCGGGCATACCAGATTTGAGTGAAGTGCTTCATGTATCTCGTATGATTGAGATTGCAAGACACTTTAAGATAAAGATACTCTTCAAAGCAATAGCATCTCCACGCTCAATATGTCTAATAAATAAGGCAAAATCTGAAGGAGTAAATGTTACATGTGAAGTCTCTATTCATCATCTACTAAACTCAGATGAAGCTTGTAAAAATTTTAACACTACTGCAAAACTAAATCCTCCTTTATCTTCAAAAGCAGATATGAAACTTCTTCAAGAAGCACTTAAAAATTCTCAAATAGATATTTTAACTACACTTCATAAGCCAAGCTCACCGGTGAGAAAAGAAGTTGCTTTTTATGACGCTGCTTATGGGTGCGAAGGCCTTTTACATGCTATGAGCCTTTACTATACAAAACTAGTAAAGAGTAAGATAATCTCACTAAGTAGACTTCTAGAGCTTTGTGTTAGAAATCCATTAAATGCAATAGGGCAAAATGGTGGAGAGATAAAAGTAGGCCAGAGGGCCTCTTTTATGCTTTTTGATCCAAGCAAAAAGGTAACGGTAGATGAAAAACTATCTCTATATAACGGCGAAGAACTTTATGGAGAAGTTAGAGAAATTATTAATTACTAATATGATAACATTTTAGAAAAATTATAAGGGAGAAAACAAAATGCTAGATGAGTATCGTGACGTTATAACTCATATGAAAGAGGTAGGGGGGCAAAGCGCGCTTATTTCAAGAATTTTTGATAAACATAGTGAGTTGGATGAACAAATAAATCAAGCTGAGAGTATTAAACATATACTTACAGAGATGGAAATCGATATTATGAAAAAAGAGAAACTAAAACTTAAAGATGAGGCTTATGCTATTATCATAAACTACAAAAAAAAGCATAACCTTTAATCCATCTTCCTTGATGGATTAGACCCTCTTTTTATAAAACTCCACTTTAAATTCTGCGTAAGTATCATTTAAAATCGCTTCTCTAGCTTCTCTCATAAGATTTAGGTAATAGTGTAAGTTATGAATGGTTGCCAGTCTAAAGTATGCTATCTCACGAGAGCGAAATAGATGGTTTAAATAAGCTCTTGAGTATCTCTTACATGTAAGACATTCACACTCGCTATCTATCGGCTGTGTGTCTTCTTTATAAATCGCACCTTTTATATTTAACCTTCCAAATGAGGTAAAAAGCGTTCCATTTCTTGCATTTCTTGTAGGCATTACGCAGTCAAACATATCTATGCCGCGCTCAATGTTTTCTATCAAATCCTCAGGAGTTCCAACACCCATCAGATAGCGTGGTTTATCTGTTGGCATATGCTTTACAGTATGCTCAACTGTGTCATACATCTCGTTGTTTAACTCTCCAACGCTTAATCCACCAATCGCAAAACCATCAAAGTCAAGTGCGCAAAGCTCAGTCGCACTCTTTGTACGAAAAGCTTTATCCGTTCCGCCTTGAATGATTGCAAAGATATTTTGTTCTTCTCCCACTCCCTCTTTTTGTTTTGCTCTAAAGTAATCAATGCTCTCTCTTGCCCACGCCGTAGTTCTCTCGATGCTTAAAGCTATGCGCTCCTGCGTTGCTGGAAGTGCGACTAAATCATCCAAAATCATCATGATGTCGCTTCCCAAGTTGTGCTGGATATCTATAACTTTTTTTGGCGTAAAGAGGTGTTTACTTCCATCTATATGTGAGCGAAACTCGATGCCATCTTTTGAAGCTTTTGAGATATCGCTGAGGCTAAAGGCTTGAAAACCGCCACTATCTGTTAAAAAGCTCTTAGGGTAAGTTGTGAAACCATGAAGTTTGCCCATCTTCTTAACTGTCTCATCTCCAGGGCGAAGATACATATGATATGTATTTGCCAAAATTATCTCAGCACCAAGGAGTTCTAACACATCTTGCATATCTAAAGCTTTGACACTTCCAAGAGTTCCAACTGGCATAAAAACAGGAGTTTTGATAGTTGAGTGAAGAGTTTTTATAGTACATGCTCTGGCATTTTTACTTGTTGCGTCTAGAGTGAATTCCATGATTTTATTCTCTTAATAATCTATATTTTTTGACATTATAACTGAGTATCATAAGATAGTGATAAAATAGATTAAGTACACTTAGGATAAAATCCATAAAAAATTTTTCTAAGGTGTATTTATGGCAACTGTCGGAATGAGTGAAATCAAAAAAAATATTCGTCTTGTTATTGGCGAAGTTCCTTGTAAAGTTATAGAGTTTCAACATGTAAAACCTGGTAAAGGTGCTGCGTTTGTTCGTATGAAAGCAAAGAGTTTTCTTAATGGAAGAGTTTTTGAGAAGACTGTTCACGCTGGCGATAAATTTGAAGTGCCTGAGATAACTTTTAAAACTATGCAGTATCTTTATGATGATGGTGAAATGTACCAGTTCATGGACAAAGACACTTATGAGCAGTTAGGTCTTACATATGAGCAGTGTGATGATGCTTCTAAATGGTTTAAAGATGGAATTGACGTAGATATGGTTTTTTACAAAGGAAACGCGATTACTGTAAGTGCTCCTGAAGTTATGGAACTTCTTATTACAGATACTCCTCCAAACTTCAAGGGCGACACATCAAGTGGAAGCAAAAAACCAGCTACACTAGAGACTGGCGCAGTTGTTCAAGTACCTTACCATGTTCTTGAGGGTGATACTATTAGAGTAAACACAGTTGA
>NZ_JAQVKA010000049.1:3287-12213 GCF_028694895.1 Sulfurimonas sp.
AATAAGTACAAAAGGTTATAAAAATGAGTCCTCAACCATTTACCCATCTCCATCTTCACACAGAATACTCTCTTCTTGATGGTGCAAATAAACTAACAAATTTGGTAAAGCAGGTAAAAGAGCTCGGCATGACAAGTGTAGCTATGACTGATCATGGCAATATGTTTGGCGCGATTGACTTTTATCAGCAGATGCGAGCTGCTGGGATAAAACCTATTATCGGGATGGAGGGTTATATCCATAATGGGGATACTATGGATGATAAAAGCTCAAAACAACGCTTCCACATCTGTCTTTTTGCAAAAGATCAAAAAGGTTATGAAAATCTTATGTATCTCTCTTCAAAGGCCTTTATAGACGGCTTCTACTACTTTCCACGAATAAATAAAAAAGAGTTAAAAGAGCATAGTGAAGGGCTTATTTGTACCTCTGCATGTTTACAAGGCGAAGTAAACTGGCATCTAAATCTATCAAATGAAAGAAATGTAAAAAATGGTGCGCTTGGTTATGAGGGTGCAAAAGCCGCTGCACTAGAGTATAAAGAGATATTTGGTGATGACTTTTACTTAGAGCTTATGCGTCATGGCATAGGAGATCAGCTCTTTATTGATGAGCAGATTTTAAAACTCTCACGTGAGTTAGATATAAAAGTTGTTGCAACAAATGACACTCACTACACATTCGCTGGCGATGCTCAGTATCACGAAGCTTTTATGTGTATCGGGATGAATAAACTCTATGATGATCCAAATCGTATGCGTCACTCTGTTCATGAGTTTTACTTAAAGAGCCCAGCGCAGATGGCGATGCTTTTTGCAGATATACCTGAAGCGCTAGAGCACACTCAAGAGATAGTTGAGAAGTGTAATTTAGAGCTAAAACTAGGAGACCCAGTTCCGCCAAACTTTAAATTCTCAGCAGAGTATGCACAGACTGATGGACTAGAGATAAATAGCAGTGATAAAAATGAGATAGATGCTCAGTACTTTATATATCGCTGTAAAATAGGGCTTGAAAATCGCTTAGTACATGTACCTGAACATAAACATCAAGAGTATAGAGATAGATTAGATTTTGAGATGAATGTTATAAACTCTATGAAATTCCCCGGATATATGTTAATCGTTTGGGATTTTGTAAAAGTTGCCAAAGAAAAGGGCATCGCAGTTGGGCCTGGGCGGGGTAGTGCGGCTGGGAGTTTAGTTGCGTATTCGTTAGATATTACAGATATAGATCCTATGAAGTATGATTTGCTCTTTGAGAGATTTCTAAACCCTGAACGTGTAAGTATGCCCGATATAGATATGGACTTTATGCAGGCGCGCCGTGGAGAAGTTATTGATTATGTTGTTGAGAAGTACGGGCGAAATCAAGTAGCTCAAATCATTACTTTTGGCTCACTCCTAGCAAAAGGGGTTATCCGTGATGTTGCTAGAGTTTTGGATATGCCACTATCACAAGCTGATAAAATGGCAAAACTTGTTCCTGATGAGCTTGGAATCACGCTAAATGGAAGAGAGAAAAACGGAGAGTTTATCGCTGGAGCTTTTCAAAAAGAGCCAAAACTCAAAGAACTAATAGACAGCGATGCAAATGCGGCTAGAGTTTGGGAGTTTGCTAAAAAACTAGAAGGTTTGAAGAGAAACTCAGGGATTCACGCAGCTGGAGTTGTTATCTCAAATGAGGAGTTATGGAAAAAAACACCTATCTATAAGCCATCAGGAGAGGATGTTTTTGTAACTCAGTACTCTCTTAACTACCTTGAAGATGTAGATCTAATTAAGTTTGACTTTTTAGGACTTAAAACCCTTGATGTGATAGATAACGCAATCAAGCTTATAAAGTTTCGTTACGATAGAGATGTAATCTGGCATGAGATAGATGAAAACGATGCAAAGGTTTATGAAATCATAAGAGGCGGAAACACAGTAGGTATGTTTCAGATAGAGGGTTCTGGTATGCAAGACTTGAACAAGCGTCTAAAGCCGGATAACTTCGAGGATTTGATTGCGGTTTTGGCACTCTATCGTCCAGGACCTATGGAGTCTGGAATGCTTGATAGCTTTATAGAGAGAAAGCACGGCAGAGAGAAGATAGAGTACACCTTTGATGCTATGGAACCAATCCTTAAAAATACTTATGGAGTCATCGTTTATCAAGAGCAGGTTATGCAGATAGTTCAAACAATCGGTGGCTTTTCTCTTGGTTACTCTGACATTATCCGCCGCTCCATGGGTAAGAAAAAAGATATGTCTGTATATAACGATGAGTTTGCAAGAGGGGCGCAGACACAGGGACTTGACTACGCTGAAGCTTCAAAACTCTTTGATATTATTGAGAAGTTTGCAGGATACGGTTTTAACAAATCACACTCTGCGGCATATGCGATGGTAACTTTTCAAACTGCTTGGCTAAAGACTTACTATCCAAACGAGTTTATGGCGGCACTTCTTACATCTGATAAAGATAATACTGATAAAGTTGTGCGATACATAGATGAGACTAGAAGAATGGGAATCGAGCTCTCGCCTCCAGATATTTGTGATTCACAACTTGAATTCTCAGCAATCACAAAAGATGATAGAGAGATAGTCCTCTTTGGTTTGGGCGCTATAAAAGGTGTAGGCGAAGCGGCAGTTGTCTCTATCATCGAGACAAGAGCTGAGGGTGGGGATTTTGTCTCATTAGAGGATTTTGTAAACAGAATCGAGCCATCAAAAGTCAACAAAAGAGTTATTGAATCCACTATCAAAGCAGGAGGTTTTGATAGGTTTGGTTTCTCTAGAAAAGCGCTTCTTGATCAGATAGAAAAAATAGTTGACACTGCAAAAGATGCTTCAATGGCTAAGAAAAATGCAGTTGGAAGCCTTTTTGGAGATGATACCGAGATAACAAGTGTTGAGTTAAAACTTACAAATTCGCCAGAATATGGGCTAAAAGAGATTTTAGAGTTTGAAAAAGAGACTATCGGTTTTTATATCTCAGGGCATCCTCTTGATGAGTTTAGAGATAAACTAGATGAGTTAGAGTACACGCTCTCATCGGAATTAGAAAGTGTAAAAGATGGTACTTATGCTATTTTTATAGGTAAAGTCGAAGAGATAGTTAAAAAAACATCTAAAAAAGGCGCTCAATTTGGCATAGTAAACCTTATGGACTTTCATGGAAACATCGAACTTATGCTCTTCTCAGATAAAGTTGATGAACTCCAAGCAATGAACTTAGATGAGCCAATAGCCTTTAAGGTAAAGATAACACACACAGAGATGTTTACAAGAACGAGTGTAAGTAAAATCATGACGCTAAAAGATGCGAAAAAAGAGACACAAAAGACTAAAAAAGAGGTAAGAGAAACGCCACTTCCTTCACAAGAGCCGATAAGTCTTGCAATAAGATTAGACTCAAACATGAGAGTTTTAGAAGATTTGTATCAGCTAATTAGACAAAATCATGGAAGTAGAGAGCTAAAAATCACGATAATTTCAAAACTCCAAAACATAGTTATAGATTCGGCAATAGGAGTTGATAGCAAAATCCTTTGTGAATTAGAGGGTAATGAGAGCGTTGATATATTGGCTTCTTAAGGGTATATATGAGAGAGAAAATTAAAGCAAAAGCAAAAGCGATTGCCTCAAGTCCAAAGACAAAAAAAGCGCTCCTTTCAATGAAACCAGAGCGTAATTTTTGGGGAATTAGTGGTGTGGTTTTATTTCTAATACTTCCAGAGATTATCGCATATATCTGGGGTGCGGACATTACTTCTTATGCAAACAAAGAGCTTTTACTTGCTCATAGTTTTTTAGATACAAAGTACTATGAGATGCTTGTTATGCTCTTTGAAGATGGCATGAGTTATATAAATCTCCTCATCGGTATAGTACTTCTGATTTGGCTCTTTTTCTAATGAAAGCAAGAAACCTAGAGCATCTTTTTTATGAGTGGAACGATGATGTTTTAGTTTTAAATATCCTCGGAACCCCAGCAGCTAAGAGAGACGTGATAGGAAAAACAAAAGGCAATCAACTAAAAATAAGTGTAAAAGCTCAACCTCATGGAGGCAGAGCAACAGACTATATGGTTGCCTTTTTAGCTAAAGAGTTTGGAGTTAATACCTCAAACATAGAGGTAGTTTATGGCAGAGAGAGTATTCATAAACAACTCCGCATACAAGCGCCAAAAAAGATTCCAAAAAATTTGCAAGTAGATGAATTTTAAATATAATAAAAATAACAAACAGCTAAAAATAGGATTTACAAGATGATAAAAAAAGATTTTAATGAAGGACTTTTAGGCTTTTTAGATGCTTCGCCGACCCCGTTTCATGCAACTGAAAATATGGCTGGGATGTTTCTTAATGCTGGGTTTGTCAGACTTCATGAGACGCAGAAGTGGAACTTAAAGCAAGGCGAGAAATACTTTGTTACTCGCAATGACTCCTCAATCATCGCTTTTACGTATCCAAAAAGTAAAAACTATGTGATGGTTGGCTCACATACCGATTCGCCAAATTTGAAGCTAAAACCAAATCCTGTTATAAAAGAGCATGGTGTGGTAAAGTTTGGAGTTGAGCCTTATGGTGGTGTTTTGTTAAACACTTGGTTTGATAGAGATCTCTCTTTAGCTGGGCGTATCTCGTATCTGGATTCTCATAACATAATTAAAGATACAGTTGTCGATGCAAAAAAATCTATAGCAATCATTCCATCTCTTGCTATCCACCTTGACCGCGAAGTAAATGAGAAGAAGAGTGTAAATGCACAAACTGATATCTGCCCGATAGTCTCAACAAATAAAGAGTTTGAATTTGAGAGTTTTTTAAAAGAGCTTTTAGTAAGTAGTGGCGTGGAAGATATAAAAGAGCTTTATGCAAATGAACTTAGCTTTTATGATACTCAAGCAGCCTCCTATATTGGGCTTGAAGACGAATTTATAGCGAGTGCAAGGCTGGATAATCTTCTTAGCTGTTATGTTGGAATGTTATCTATCTGCAGTGTTGATGCAAGTGTTCCTATGCTCTTTATTGCGAGTGATCATGAAGAGGTTGGAAGCGAGTCTGCAAGTGGGGCAGGTGGGAGTTTTTTAGAGAGTACACTAAAGAGAATGTTTGGTGATTTTGAAGAGTATACGCAGATGATTCGCTCTTCTATGCTTATAAGTGCAGACAACGCTCATGCGGTGCATCCAAACTTCCCGAGCAAACATGATGCAAATCATGCACCTCTTATAAACAGTGGAGTTGTGATAAAAGTAAATGCAAACCAGCGTTATGCTTCAAACTCTAAAACTATCTCAAGATTTATGAATGTTGCCTCATCACTTGGTGAGCCTATGCAAAACTTTGTAACAAGAAGTGATATAGGATGTGGTTCAACTATAGGGCCGATAACCGCTTCAAGACTCGGAATAGACACCATAGATATCGGGCTTCCAACTTACGCTATGCACTCTATTCGTGAGCTTTGTGGAAGTGATGATGCTTATAGTCTTTATAAAATCATCTTAGGGTTTAGTGAGTAATGTCTTCAATTTCCCCAGAAGAGTTAAACCTTTTAATAGAGCAGACATATAAGGTAGAAAAAGAGTTTAGTGAGCTAAAAGCTTCTTATATGCATCTTCAAGATACTGTTGAAGAGGTTGTAGAGTTTTTGCCAAATGCTATTTGGATTTTAGACAAAGACGGAGATATTTTTTTACAAAACTCTCAAGCAAAATCACTAAACGAACTTTTTTCTCTCTTAGAGTCTAAGAGAGATGATTATGAGGTAACTTTTAACGCAAAATCATATCTGATTAAAAGTTCTTCATATAAAGAAAAAATCATGTTAAGTGCGACAGATATGACAGAGCAAAAAAGAAAAGAGAACTTGGCTACTATGGGGCAGATGGCGGCACATCTCTCACATGAGATACGCAATCCAATAGGCTCTATCTCACTACTTAGCTCAACTCTTATAAAAAGAGTAAAGCCAGAAAACTTAGCTATTGTTGAAGAGATACAAAAATCAGTTTGCAGAATTGAGCGCATCATAAAAGCAACACTAATGTTTAGTAAAGGTGTATATGCAAACAAAGCCCCATTTATGTGGAGTGAACTTCAAGATGCGCTTAATATGTCGGTTGGATACTATGGCTATACGAAAGAGATAACATTTATCTTTCCAGATAAAAATTTTGAAATAGATGCAGATAAAGATCTGCTTGAGATGCTTTTTTCTAACTTTTTAACAAATGCGATAGACGCCATAGAACTCGATGATGAAGAGAGTGGAGAGGTTGAAGTAGTTTATGAGAGAGATGAGAAGTTTCACAAGTTCTATATATATGATAGCGGTATAATGATAGAGAACACAAAAGAGCTTTTTGAAGCCTTTAAAAGTACAAAAGTAAAAGGCAATGGTCTAGGGCTTGTGCTCTCACGTCAGATAGCAGCGGCGCATGGTGGTAGTGTTGAGCTTCTTTTAGGAGAGAGAAAAGGTTTTGAGATAAAACTTGCCGTATGACAATTTTTTATCTGTTTAAAAAAGATAAAATAAGTTTTAAAAAAGGAGAACAAAATGCAAAAAGAGTTAATAACAGTGCCAAAAGCGACACTAGATTTTTACAAATATGAAGAGGATGGCTTAACTATCTATGAGTATAACGCTACAAAGTGTCAGCCGCCTGAACCGATGGTTAATACAATAGTAGGATTGTCTCTGCTAAAGAGCAAAAATGACAGACTTATTGGTATATTTTTTCACGAGCCATTTCCACTTTATGACAGAATCCCTTTAACCATTTCACATGAAGCAAAAGAGCTTGATAGTGGGGATTTTAGAATAACATTTAAACTAGAAGAATAACCTCCTACTTTGGTACGTGTTTAGTCATCTATTGTCTTATTTTTACTAAAATATCCTTTTTAAATCAAGGATATATATGAAAAAACTTCTTTCAATATTTAGTTCTATGAATAGCATGGTCATTATGATACTAATTTTCGCAGCAGCGATTGGCTATGCTACTTTTATAGAGAACGACTACGGAACAATGACTGCAAAAGCAGAAGTATTTAATTCTCGTTGGTTTGAAGCGCTTATGGGGCTTTTAGCTATAAATCTTATGTTAAACATGTACAAATTTAGAATGTTTAGTGTTAAAAAAGCTCCAATTTTTATGTTCCATCTCTCTTTTTTAATCATCCTTCTTGGCGCTGCAATAACTAGATACGCTGGTTATGAAGGAACTATGCATATTCGCGAAGGCGAAGTGGCTAATACTATGACAAGTGCAGAAAATTATTTCACTGTATCTGCAAAAGTTGCAGACAAAGTAGAATCAACATCCAAACCTCTTTTTCTTTCAAAAAAAAGTCATAACTCTTTATCATCAACATTAGAGATAGATTCAAAAAAAGTAGAAGTTGATTTGATTAGATATATTCCAGATGCAATTGAGACTCTTGAAGAGTCAGATGAAGGCGGATTTGACGCTCTTGATTTGATGGTTGCTGCAAATGATTCTAGTGAGCCTATCAGACTAAAAAAAGGTGAATCTTATGAAAATAGTGAATTTGCATTAGATTATGAGTCAGGAAATATATTTTTAAAACCTACTATCTCTATTTTCTCTAAAGATGGCGAGTTATATATGAAACACGATATGGCTCTAAAATTTCTTAAAATGGATACTAAAGAGCAAGGTGAAATACCATCAACTCAAGATACTAAACTAGAGTTTAGAACCCTTTTTGGTGTAGATGGTGGTAACTTTGTAGTTCGTAAACACTACAAACACGCAAAAGCTAAAATAGTCTCAAATCCTAATGCTTCTGCTATGAGACCATCACAAGATGCGCTTGTATTTAATATAAAAGTTGCAGACGTATCACAAGAGGTTATGATATTTGCTCAAGCTGGAAGAATGGCAAAAGAGAACCATTATGATGTAAATGGAGTACATGTAGATATTTCATATGGAGCAAAGAGACTCTATCTTCCTTTTGGTATAAAACTTCTTGATTTTCAACTTGATAGATATCCTGGTTCAATGTCTCCAGCATCTTATGCTAGTGAAGTTGAGTTAATTGATGAAGAGAAAAATATACATATGCCTTATAGGATTTTTATGAACAATATTTTAGAACACCGTGGTTATAGATTTTTTCAATCTTCTTATGATCAAGATGAGATGGGAACAGTTCTCTCGGTTAACAACGACCCTGGGACCTTACCATCTTATTTAGGTTATATTCTTTTAGGAATAGGTATGTTTTGGTCAATTCTCTCAAGAGGAAATAGATTTTCTCAACTTTCAAAAAAAGCAAGAGAAGCAAGCTCAAGTAGAGCTCTTGGTTTAGTGTTTACTTTGGGACTGTTATTTAGTGTATCGCCTTCGTATGCGCAAGAGTTAAATCCAGCTATAAAAACTATTTTGTCTTTTGATAAAGGACATGCTGATAGATTTGGTGAGTTGATTATTCAAGATAGTGGTGGAAGAATGAAACCACTCAATACACTCGCAACAGAGATAATCGCAAAGATACATAAAAATTCTCACTTAAATATTGGTGAAGAGAACTTGGATGCAAATCAAGTTGTTCTTGGAATGTTAACTAAGCCAGATATTTATAAAAACTTAAAAACAATTGTTACAAAAAATGAAGTAATAAATAAAATGATAGGTGTAGAAAATGATGCAAAGTATGCATCTTTCTCACAATTTTTCTCAAGCCCTGAAACTTTAGAAGGGTATAAAATAGCAGAGGCTGTAGATAATGCTATAAGAAAAGAGCCAAAACAAAGAGATCTTTTTGATAAAGCTGTTTTAGAAGTTGATGAGCGTGTAAATATATCTTACGCAGTATTCTCAGGAGCTCTTATAAAAATATGGCCTAAGCCAAATGATGTAAACAATAAGTGGCATGAGACTATCGATGCGCTTCAGA
>NZ_JAQVKA010000151.1 GCF_028694895.1 Sulfurimonas sp.
ATGTAAGCATGATAAACAGATACATAAAGCCACTTTTAGGGATTACTTTGCCAAATAAAATGATTGAAGTATCTGAAATATATTTTGATAAAACAATTTCTTTAATTCCACAAGGAAATATTGATTTACGATTTGATACAATCCTAAAAAATTGCTCCATACCTAATATGGGGGCACATAATGCCGTAAATGACGCAATCATGACGGCAATGATATATCTAAAATTAACAAAGGAAAGACAATGAAAAAAGAAGTTTTTAAACCAAATAAAGAGTTTAGCAAGAATGCTAGAATTAAAAATATGTGTGAATACCAAGAGTTGCAAGATTATGCAACTGAGGATTATGAAGGTTTTTGGGGTAGTTATGCAAAAGAGAAACTAGAGTGGATGAAGCCTTTTACAAAAGTTGTAGATGAGAGCAAATTTCCATTTGTAAAGTGGTTTGAGGGTGGAAAACTAAACGTTTCAGTTCAATGTATAGATCGTCACTTAAAATATCGTAAAAATAAAGCTGCAATTATTTTTGAAGGTGATAGAGGCGATAAGCAGATAGTTACATATTTAGAGCTTTACTACAATGTAAATAAGTTTGCAAACCTTCTTAAAAATGAGTTTGAAGTAAAAAAAGGCGATAGAGTTATCATCTATATGCCAATGATTCCTGAAGCTGCATATGCGATGTTAGCTTGTGCAAGAATAGGCGCTATTCACTCTATCGTATTTGGTGGTTTTTCTGCTTCAGCGTTAAAAGATAGAATCATGGATGCAGAGGCAAAAATTGTAATTACAGCTGATGGCGCATTTAGAAAAGATAAGCCATATATGCTAAAGCCTGTAGTTGATGAGGCTCTAAGTGGCGAGACTCCTGTAAAGAAGGTTTTAGTTGTTGAGAGAAATAACGAAGAGATTACTTGGGTTGCAGGGCGTGACTACTCTTATAATGAACTTATAAAATATCAAGACGTAAAGTGTGAGCCAGAAGTTATGGACTCTGAAGATCCTCTTTTCTTACTCTATACTTCAGGAAGTACAGGTCAGCCAAAGGGTGTTCAACATAACTCAGCTGGATATATTCTCTGGGCGCAGATGACTATGGAGTGGGTGTTTGATGTAAAAGAGAATGACACTTACTGGTGTACAGCCGATGTAGGCTGGATTACAGGACATACTTACATAGTTTATGGACCACTTGCAATGGGTGCTACAACAATTATGTTTGAAGGTGTTCCAACTTATCCTGATGCTGGACGTCCATGGAAAATGGTAGAAGAGTATAAAGTAAATCAGTTCTATACTGCTCCAACTGCTATCCGCGTGCTTCATAAAACTGGTGAACATGAACCAGCTAAGTATGATTTATCGAGCCTAAAAGTGCTTGGAACAGTTGGTGAGCCAATCGACCCTCCTGCATGGAAATGGTACTACGAGGCAATCGGTGGTAGCAAATGCGCTATCGTTGATACATACTGGCAGACTGAAACAGGTGGACATATCGTATCTCCACTTCCAGGAGCAACTCCAATAAAGCCAGGTTGTGCAACATTCCCACTTCCAGGAATCATGGCTGAGGTATTAGATGAAGAGGGAAATAAGTCTAAAGTAGGCGAAAAAGGTCTTCTATGCGTAACTCGTGCTTGGCCTGCTATGATTAGAGGTGTTTGGGGCGATGAGCAAAGATTTGTAAAATCATACTTTAGTGATGTAAAAAAAGATGGAAAACCAGTTTATTTTACAGGTGATGGTGCTATCTACGATGAAGATGGGTATATAACAATCACTGGTAGAACTGATGATGTTATCAACGTTTCAGGCCATAGAATGGGAACAGCTGAAGTTGAAGCAGCTATCAAAAAACATCCAAATGTTGCTGAAGTTGCGGTTGTAGGAAAACCACACGAGATAAAAGGCGAGGGCATCTTTGCTTATATCGTTTTAAAATCAGACTGCGGTGTAGCTGATCAAATTGAAGAGATAAAAATTATCAATAAAATCATTCAACAAGAGATAGGAAATATTGCTCTTTGTGATGACGTTGTGTTTGTTCCAGGACTTCCAAAAACTCGCTCAGGAAAAATCATGAGAAGAATCCTGCGCTCAATCGCAAAATCAGAAGAGATTACTCAAGATATCTCAACTCTTGAAGATCCTTCAATAGTAGCAATAATAGCTACAGAAGTTCAATCTTGTAAATTATAAAATAGTTTCTGGCGCTAAAATAGCGCTAGAGATATTTTCTACAACCTTAAACCTCCAACACTTAACCACCAACCACCAAAAGTATCTAAAGTTTCTATGTAGTTATCTGATATAATAAAACGCAAATGTAGCTAAATAAGAGCTCTTTTTGGCGGATGATAATGTCGAGTGTGACATACACTCATAACAGTGAAATGATATTTTAAAGGATATTATAATGACACTAGATGAATTAAAATTATATGATGGTAAGAATGGTGCAAAAGCATATATTGCTTACAAAGGTGTTGTCTATGATGTGACCCAGAGTCCATTATGGAAGAATGGTGAACATCAAAAAAGACATAGTGCAGGAGCTGATTTGACTTTGATTCTTGCAGATGCACCGCATGGTGAAGAAGTCTTTAAGAGATACCCAGCGGTTGGTACTTTGGACAAAGACTAATGTAATAGTAAAATAATGTTCTAAAAGGATATTGTAATGACGCTAAATGAATTAAAATTATATGATGGCAAGAATGGTGCAAAAGCATATATTGCTTATAAAGGCGTAGTCTATGATGTGACCCAGAGTCCATTATGGAAAAATGGCGAACATCAAGGAGAGCATAGTGCAGGAGTTGATTTAACTCTTGTTCTTG
>NZ_JAQVKA010000152.1 GCF_028694895.1 Sulfurimonas sp.
ACACCCATATTAAACGCTCTATACATCTCTTCTTTATCTACATGTTTTGAGATTAGCTCAAAGATAGGAAGCACTTTTATGGCATCTTTCTTTATCTCTGCCATTAAGCCCTCTGGGAGAACGCGTGGAAGGTTTTCTACTATACCGCCTCCAGTAATGTGGGCAAGGGCAACAATGTGCTCTTTTAGAGCTTTAAAGGTTTTAACATAAATTTTTGTAGGCTCAAGAAGTGTTTGTATAAGAGTTTTTCCGTTGAAGTCATCATTGAAATTTAAGTTCATCTTTTCAAAGAGAACTTTTCTAGCTAGCGAGAAGCCATTTGAGTGAAGTCCTGAGCTAGGAAGCGCTATTAGCTTATGCCCAGCTCTAACCATTGATACTCTATCCATCTCACTCTTCTCAGCAACACCAACTGCAAAACCAGCCAAATCATAATCATTATGTGAATACATTCCCGGCATCTCAGCAGTCTCTCCACCAATAAGAGCACACTCAGCGCGGATACAACCCTCAGCGATACCAGCTACAACATCTGTTGCAACTTTAACATCAAGTTTACCAGTTGCATAGTAGTCTAAGAAAAAAGAGGGAGTACCGAAGTTACAAAGAAGGTCATTTACACACATAGCCACAAGGTCGATACCTACAGTGTTGTGTATGCCTGAGTCAATTGCTAGTTTTAGTTTTGTTCCAACACCATCAGTAGCAGCTAACATTACAGGTTCTTTGAAGCCGCGTGGGAGTTCAAATGCACCAGCAAAAGAGCCTATGCCACCTAAAACACCTGGAATTTTTGTTGATTTTACTAAAGGTTTGATGTTTTCTACGAAACTATTGCCAGCGTCTATGTCGACGCCGGCATCTTTGTAGCTGATTTGGCTCATGTATGGCTCCCATAATTAAAGTGGGAAATTATATCTAATGAGAGTTAAAGCTAGAGTTAATTTACTTTATAGAGCACTTTTTAGTGATCAAACAAAGTGGGCAAAAGTTCGCTATGCCAGCTATTAGAGGAAGAATACCAAGGTAAAACCAAGCATTACCTGTGATAAATCCAGTAACGATAAGTGCAATACCGCCAACTATTCTTATAACTCTACAATTCTTTCTAATTTTGTCATAATTCATTTTGACTCCATTTTATACATTTTTATTTTAACATCTAGATTATATCAGAGATTGGCTTATCAAGAGGGAGTAGCCAAAGAGATAAATAAAACATTAGTTAAACATATCTTCATACATTGCATCGGCCCAGTTATAGAGAGATGTTGCATTTTGCACGCCATCTTTTTTCCACTCCTCGCCACTTATAGTATTTGCAAAGCTAAATACCGTGTCTTTGTCGTAAGCGTATTGTGTATAGATATAAATCGCTTTTTCTGGAGCTATCGAGATAGCGGAGAAACAGGTTGTTGTTGGAGACTCCCACTTTATTTTTTTTGTCTTATTTATTTTTTGTGCTATTAAAGAAGCTACGTATTTTCCCTCTGAGTTAGAAGTGTTTCCAGACTTTGAAAACCCCATTGGGCGAGCATCGCCAGTAATATAGACGTTTTTAGCACCAATAGCCTCATATGTGAGTTCATTTATATTAGCTTCTAGTTTGTTTTTAGCATCTTTTGCAAGGCCAACTCTCTCTAAAATCTTAGCCCCTCTAACTTGAGGATAAAATGCAGCATCTTCAAACTCATACTCATCAAACTCTGTATAAACAACTTTGTTGTCTAAGTCTATCTTTGTAATTACACCGCTTGGTACATACTCTATATAATCAGCATAAAGCTCTGTAAATGCCGAGTGGAAGCCTTTTTCTTTTATAGTTATAGCGTTGTTTGCATCAAGAATAATGACTTTTGCATCTAGTTTCTTTTGTTTAAAGTAGTCAGCTATAACACATGCTCTCTCATACGGAGCAGGAAGACATCTGTAGTTTCCAGCAGGAACAGTTAATATAAAGTTGCCGCCTTTAAAGTTTATTACTTTACTCTTAAGTGTCATATGCTCAGAACCAGGGATAAACCCAGCTGGATACTCTTGTCTTAATCTATTTTCAAAAGCTATATCATTTGTCCAACGAGAGTAGTCATACTCAATTCCCGGTGCAAATACCAAATAGTCGTAGCTTATGTCGCCTTCACTCGTTTTTAGTACCTGATTTTCTTTATCTAAATCAATAGCAGTTGCGTGGAAGTATGTGTAGTTGTTTTTTCGTGCTGCTTGAAGGTAATCATGAGTTAAATACTCCAGTTTAACTTTATCAACAACCCATAGATTGCTAACTGGACAAGAGATAAATTCATGTCTTTGCTCAACTAAAATAACATCTGCATTTGGAGCAAACACTTTTGTATATTTTGCAATAGAGAGTCCAGACCATCCACCGCCAACTACTACAACCCTTGGATTTTTTGTCTCTGGCAGTGCTGCTTTATAATCTGTTTTAGAATTGCTTTTTTTGCCTGTTTTTTGGCTTGAAGCATTTGTGTTTGCATTAAGAGCCGAAGATGCGACCGTTAAGCCACCTAACGCTAAAGCATCTCTTCTAGATATAGCCATGAAACTCCCTTTGGTTTGAAAATTGTGATAATATTATCATTTTATGACTTACTGATAGCTTATTTTAAGCATAGAGAAAAGTCGTGAGTGTAAAATTAAGTTAGAGATTTTAATTCTAATATGTTAAAATCGCACAAAACAACTTAGGAAATTATAAAAATGAGAGATTTTATCTACAATGAAATGATGGTACACGTGCCTTTATGTACGTCTAAAGAGGCAAAAGATATTTT
>NZ_JAQVKA010000153.1 GCF_028694895.1 Sulfurimonas sp.
GTACATAATTACCCGCCTAGGGTATTTATGTTCTCTTTAACAATAACTCTCCCAATTTAAACAGCATAACAACTCTTTAAAACACTGATTAAGTTCAGAGGGATTTTTATTGTTAAAAATTAGTTGCCTCGTATGGAGGTTTACTTGTAAGCCATAAGATGCTGCAAGCAGCCCCATTAGAAGGGGGTAGCTTGCACTAAATTAACATTTTATTGCTTCTAATAAAAAAGGATTGACGATGTATAACAAAGTTATTTTGGTTGGAAATCTAACTAGAGATATTGAACTCAGATACTCTCAAGGCGGAATGGGTATAGCAAGCACTGGTCTTGCAACAAGCCGCAAATTCACCAGCAACGGTGAAAAAAAAGAGGAAGTCTGCTTCATAGATATCACGTTCTTTGCCAGAAGTGCAGAAATTGCCAACCAATACCTCAGAAAGGGGAGTAAAATTCTCGTTGAGGGCAGACTTAACTTTGATCAGTGGGTAGATCAAAACGGGCAGAAGCGCTCTAAGCACTCTGTTGTAGTGGAAACTATGCAGATGCTGGACTCAAAAGGCAGCGCTCAAAGCGGAGCTGACGAGTATCCTGCTCAACAGAACCAGCCGGCGCAGCAGAGTTATCAGCAGCATAGCTATGGGCAACCGCAAAGCTATCAAAAGCCAAGCACTCAGCAGATGCCTGATAACAGCTCTATCCCCGTAATCGACATTGATGAAGATGAAATTCCGTTTTAAAAAGCACTAAATACTTTATGTAAATAATAATAGTTATATGTGCTTCTCCCACTAGGGAGTTTCTTACACAATGCACAATTGTGTGATATAGGAACTCCCAAAAGGGACTCCTATGTCTAAAAAAATAGGAGGGCAAAATGGCTTACTATCTTCACACGGAAGAGGCTGTAGTTGAAATTATGCATCTAAGAACCACATCAGAGGTCTCTTTTTATAAAAAAAGAGCTTTAGAGAATGGTGAACCAGCCTCAATAATAAAGGGAGGGATAGAATACTTTGATATCACTTTGCTAGAGAAAACAAAAAAACAAGCAAAAGATGAAAGAAAAGAACAAATTGTATCCACCCCTGTACCAACTATTGCACCCGGCTCAAAGAGAAAAACAAGGCTAAGTAGACCTTGTTTTGAATTTGAGTATTGAAGCAACCCGATAAGTTTACTCCAAATGGAGTTCAACCATGCGTTATGCGCGTGGCATAGGACTCCGTAAGGAGACTCCTAGTTCAAAAAAACAACCAGAACTAAAAATAAACTATCTTGGGGCTAAAAAAAGATACCAAAACCAAGGTGTCGGCAGGAAAGTTGTTTTAGATCTAATTGATATGTGTCAAGAGCAAAAAATCAATAAAATTGCCATTGATGCCTATGCCGAATGTTTAGAGTTGCTTCATAAGAAGCCTACCACGGGGGCATACATAGTCACTGCCCTCAAGGGTAGGTATGCTCTTTTTTTCTCAAAAAGGAGATGTTATGACAAAAGCACGAAATTGGTTAACAAGTGAGTACCAAAAAGCAGGAATTGAGGGGCTTCGCATTGCAACTGTAATGGGAGTTCTCACAGAAACTTTAGCTGAGGCTAAAAAAACAAAGCAGTTTGATAAAAAACTAGCTCTTAGTAAAAACCTTTCAGTGTTGCTTCACGGAAGCGGCACTTTCGAAATCTATATTGGTATTAAAGGTGTTCTCAGCACACATCAAGTGTTCAAGATGAATGAGGCAAAGCCTCTCAACCAAGAGATTGAAGACATGGCTAAAATTTCTGCTCTTGCAACATATGTTTCATCAGATGTGTCTGAAGCATCTCAATATGATAACTTTATGGTTTTAGACACACTAGAAGACAGTGATATCGATATATGGGAGCCATTTGAATACAGGGGATTAGAAGAAATTCAAGAACTTGTAGAAGCAGAGTTTTCGACAACGCTTCAAAATTTTAAAAAAATTATCAGCTTAACAGAAAAAGTTGAAGCTAATATCTATGGCTATGAAGAGAGAATAAACGCAGCAGAGGCAGATATGTTTGAATGCCCAATGTGCGGGTCGCAAGAAATTAAATATGGAGATCCAGAACCTGACGGTTTATTTATTTATCGCATTCATGAGTGTAAAAATTGTAAATTCACATTTGAAGAACGCTACGCTCTCGACAGAGTTAAAGAGGCTTAACCAATGAATTCAGCACACAGAGTCGTTGAGACTGCGATAATAAAAGGCTTTTCCCATGCAGCAATAATGCCGGTAATAGTAATGTTTGTAATGCTCTATACAACTGAAAGTTTATGGGGGTTTTTATCTCCATTTGCTTATGTTGCGCTTGTTAGCTTCGTATACTACAAATCAGAAAATAAAGATATTAGCAAAATGATATTTTTTAGAACTCTGGGTGTGGTGAGTGCGCTTTTAATGGTTGTTCTATTGTTGATTATGTCTTAAAAAGCATCATTAATAAATCGTTGTAATTTTGGAAATTTTCCGCTTTGCACGACAATGGAATAAAACCCCATAAGAAGAATGGTGCCAACGAGCATTGCATATGCTTTATAAAGCATAAGCACAACAAAGCAAAAAACAATCACAAAGATTGCAATAAAGTTATAATTCATTAATAGCCTAGATGCATTTCGGAAATTATACCATAACAACCCCTCGGGGTTGTCAATTTATGAAAGAAATTTCTTTCATAAATAACATCTTCAACATCTTCTTAAAAAAACACCAGATTATCCAAAACCATCAACCTCAATAAACCGTACTCCACCATCT
>NZ_JAQVKA010000154.1 GCF_028694895.1 Sulfurimonas sp.
CTTGTAGCTCCAACATTTTCAGCGAGCATTGAGATAAGCAGAGTTTTATTTCCCATTCTAGCAGATGCCAAAGAAGCCTCAACCCCCGCATGACCGCCACCGATAATAATTACATCATAATTCATATTAGTTCCATATATTTGTATAAACAATTTTTAAAATTATAGCTAGAAGTTTTTAAAATCTCTCAGCGTTACATGTAGTAGCTAAAGATAAATCTAACAGGTTTTGTTAAATTGAGTAATTCAGAATTAATATAGATTTGATTACAATTTCAAAAAGATTATATGTGGGGTTAGAAGTATGAATACTATTACTGTTCTTGCTGTTGATGATGAGCCATTTAACTTAGATTTAATAGAACTAGCGTTTATGGATATAGAAAATATGAACCTAATTAAGGCTATAAACGGGCAAGATGCTTTAGACAAACTTCAACATATAAATGCAAATGTTATACTCCTAGACCTTAGAATGCCTGTAATGGATGGCTTTGCAATGCTAGAAAAAGTAAAAAAAGACCCCATTTACTCAAAAATTCCAGTAATTATTGTGACTGCAAACTCTGAAGAGAAAAACAGAGCCTTAGCGCTTGGCGCAAATGATTTTTTAGCAAAACCAGTCGATACAGTAGAGTTAAAACTGCGAACATTAAACTATACAAAACTTCATAAGAGTCAAGTAGCGCTTGAGGAGTTGAACAAAAATTTAGATAAATTGGTTATTCAGAGAACAGCTCAACTACATGTAGCACTCCAACTTGCTCAAGAGACGGAGTATGAAGTATCTCTAAGGCTTGGTATGGCTAGTGAGTATAGAGATTTAGAAACAGGTATGCACATCAAGCGAATCAGCCACTACTCTGCACTGTTAGGAAAACTCTCTGGCATGGACGAGGAGCAGGAGAGACTACTTCTATACTCTTCTCCACTGCATGATATTGGTAAAATAGGGATTCCTGATGCAATTTTACTAAAGCATGGAAAGCTCGATGACAAAGAGTTTAAGCTAATGAAAGAGCATACTACTATCGGCGGATTAATGCTTAAAGATGGAGAGAGATACCCTATTATAAAAGCTGGGCAAATTATTGCACAACAGCATCATGAAAAATATGATGGTTCTGGTTATCCATTAGGTCTTAAGGGTGAGGAGATACATATATACGCAAGAATAGTATCAATTGTTGATGTATTTGATGCTTTATCATCAAAAAGAATTTATAAAGATGCTTTCCCACTAGAGAAGACCATAGAGATTATGAAAGATGGAGCTCGAACCCATTTTGACCCAATATTGCTAAATCTTTTTATTGATAACTTAGATAAATTTTTAGAGATAAGAGATAGTTTTACAGATGTCGATGAAACACCACATTTAATCAACCTAATAGAGGAGTATAGATGAAATTTTTACTAGTTGAAGATGAAGAGTTTAACCTCATCGTACTTGAAGAGATGATAAAAATATCATATCCAGATGTAGAGATAGTAACAGCAAACAATGGGCAAGAAGCCTATGAAATGCTACAAACAAACTCTTTTGATTTAATTTTAAGCGATATAAATATGCCAATTATGGATGGTTATACATTCATAAAGAAGATAAAAGATGAACTACAGTTACAAACACCAACTATTGCAGTAACTGCTTTTGCCATACAAGGCGACAAAGAAAAATTGCTGATGGCTGGATTTAATGGCTATATATCTAAGCCAATAGATATGATGGAATTGCATAAAATATTAGAAATATCTCTTTTAGTCTAAATTATGAATTTTTTAAATATTAAATATAAACTTCTATCTCTTTCCATTGCACTAATATTCTTAACAATAATAATCTCCCTTATGATTCTCTCACAGAACCTAAATGAGAAAAGGAATTATGAGCTTACAAAACGCTATATCTTGGAATCAAGTGTTATATCAAAAGTTATCCACTATATGCAGATAGAGAGAGGTTTAAGTAGTGGTTTTTTAGCAAAAGAGAGCTTAGATAAAGTAGATTCAAAACTACTCTTAGCAAAAAAAAATTTAAATGAAGCCATAAATGAAGCAAGAGATATATACAAAAAAAATCACTTTTCTAAAGATGAAAATTTATTAAAGCTGCTAAATGAGATAGAAATAGATAGAAAAAATATTGATTTACATAATCAAAATACAACTAACATGCAAAACTACTACTCACAAAAGATTGAGTCACTTCTCTATTATATTGCAACTATTCCAACTTTTATGAATGATAGAGAAAACAGAAATTTTGTGCAAGCTTTAGTCTATCTATCCAGCGCCAAAGAGTCTCTTGGGATTATTCGAGCTACTTTGACTAGAGTTTTTATAGAGAATAAACTCTCTACAAACGATTATGCAACCATGAAAGGAGCTTTTAAAAACTACAATCACAATCTCAATATATTTAAAAATAGTGTATCTGATGAGTTTTTAAAACAGTTTAAAGAGGTTTTTAAAGGCAGTTATATAGATAATACATTTGCTATTATCAAGCTTGCAATTGCTGATGTTGATAGCAAGCAAGGCTTTAAAACAGACTCAGATTATTGGTTTGAGCAATCTTCTCAAACTATAAATCTTTTGAATAAGGTAGAGAAAAATCTTTTTGCACATGTAAATAGAGCAATAGATGGCGAACTAAACACTATTTTTTATAAGTTAGCACTACTAACTCTCTTTTGGATAATCGGAATTATCACACTTATTAGTATAACTCT
>NZ_JAQVKA010000050.1 GCF_028694895.1 Sulfurimonas sp.
ATGGTTTAAAGCACGGACACGATTTATTTGATTGTACGAAGTGTGGATGCCACTATTCGGTTACTCAAGAGGGATTTAAAAAATATCCTATGCACGCTTGCTCTGATGTAAAAATGGCTTACGCTAAAAGCTTTGAAAAATAATGAAATGAGGAAATGAAAATGACTAGAAAACAGATGCAAGCCAACGCTAAAAAGTATATGGTGTCTCTTAAAAAAGACCTTGATCAAGAAATTGTAAGATTGATTGATAGTGGAGCGATAGATTTCGATTTAGAAGATCCAAGATCATTCGGAATGGTTAAAGCCATATGCAAAGCAGCAATGGAAAATGTAGCGGATAAGGTGTCTCACTTTAGCAGTGAAACAAAAAAAGATTATCTTAATCTTAAAAAATTCTAATCAAAAAATAAATGAGGAAATGAAAATGAAAAATGAAATGACAGTAAAAAATAGTAGTGGGAATGTGGCAGTTGTAGGTGAAAGATGGTTGAACGATCAAGAAATTGAATTTGTTAAAAAACAGTTTTTCCCACCTAACACTACGGATAATATGGAAGTTCAGTATTGTCTTGAAGTTGCTAAACAGTTTAATCTAAATCCAATCACGAAACAGATTTACTTTGTTCCAAGAAAGGCTCAAGATGAAAACAATGTATGGCACGAAAAGATAGAGCCTCTAGTTGGTAGAGATGGGTTTTTAGCAATTGCTCACAGAACTGGAGCTTTTGGCGGTATTGAGACAACATCAACACTTAAAGAAGTTCCTACGCTTGATAAAGGCCAATGGAAGATGAAAAAGGATCTTGTAGGAATTTGCAAGGTTTGGCGAACAGATAGTGAAATGCCTTTTGTTGTTGAAGTTGCATACGGTGAGTATGTACAAACCAAAAGAAACGGCGACCCTACAAAATTTTGGATGGATAAGCCAGATACTATGATCAAAAAGGTTGCAGAGTCACAAGCTCTACGAAAAGCCTTTAATATATCAGGATTATACTCTCCAGAAGAGGTTGGCGTTGGTATTGATGATAGAGGCAATGTTGCTATTGATGTTGAAACAGTTGATGCTTCAATTGATGTAAAAGCTGAAAATCAAAAACTCGTAGAGAATGAGATGGCAGCACTTACTCAATTAGGGCTTACTTGTGAGTTCAAAGATGGCTTTGTAAAAGTTGTTGGAAAAACTTACGGTAAAACTGAGCAGCTTAAAACACTTGGATATACTTATCACTCAAGTAAACAAATTTGGGTTAAAAAGTTATCTTAAATCTTCCACCCCCTTACTCTTAGCCAGCTCCTTGGGGCTTGGCTTTCTTTTTACAAAAATCAAAATTAAATGACAAAATGGAGAAATGAAAATGGCAAAATATAAAAAAAATAACAATGGAAATAAAATTAAAGACACACTTCACGATCTTGTACAACTTATGATCGATGAAATGGAAAATGGTACTGGTGAATGGGTTAAAAGTTGGTCGGCTCCTAATGGGTTCCCTCAAAATATGGTGTCTAAAAAACATTATAGAGGATTTAATTCGTTCCACTTATCAATGGTTGCTTCAAGAAAAGGTTATGTAGCACCTTATTGGCTTACTTTCAATCAAGTAAAAGATTTAGGAGGTATGGTTAAAAAGGGAGAAAAAGCTACGGACATCTTTTTTTATAAGTTCCTTGATAAATCTGAAAAAATCAAAGATGAAGAGACTGGAGAAGAGCTTGTTAATCTCAAGCATATACCGCTTCTTAGAATGTACAAGGTGTTTAACATCGAGCAGACTGAGGGCATAGAGTATGTACTTCCAGAAACAGAAATCAATGATAATGTACGCTATCAAAATACAGAGGATTTTATCCAATGTACTCAAGCGGACATAAGATACGGTGGAGATAGAGCTTTTTACAAACCATCTCAAGACTTTGTACAAGTGCCAGAAATCCAATTCTTTACTGACAGCGATAATTATTATGCAACGCTCTTACACGAGCTTACTCACTGGACTGGCCACGAAACAAGACTGGAGCGTGATAAACACAGTAAGTGGGGAGATAATACTTATGCTTTTGAAGAACTTATTGCGGAGCTTGGTGCAGTTTTCTTATGTTCTCACCTTGGTATTAGTATCGAGAAGAACAGACATCCAGAGTATTTACAAAGTTGGGTTAGATCATTAAGAGAAGATCCTCAAATACTTTGGAAAGCAGCATCAAAAGCTCAAGCAGCGTTCGACTTTATAGTTAATGCAGTTGAGGATAACTCAAAATATACTGTTTGGGTTGGAGGTACGGAAGTTACTGATCAATATTTGGATAAATCAAAAGCCGAAGAGATAGCTCAAAGCTATATCACAGATGGTTATGATGATGTTCAGATAGCAGTTGCATAAGAGAGGTGTGAAATGAATGGAATAAAAATATTACCGACTAAGCACTTTATTGAGAGACTTGGTGAAAGAGCGTTTGATTTATCAGTTATTGCAAAACTTCATATGGAGTTAGCAAAACAGCCTAATGCCAGAATACTTGAGGTATCTACTGGAAATGCAACGATTGTAGCTGAGATTAAAGACAATGGAGTAGTTAAGTTGATCACTGGTTGGATCGGAAATAGAAAAAATAAAATGGGAATGGAGAAATAAAAATGGAATGGGATGTAATTGACACATATACAAGAGCGGATGCAATAGAGGATGGTGTTTTAATCGATGTGACTGAAATGGCAAAAGAGGCTAAGATCAAGTATCCAGTCGCTTTAACTGAGGCAGTTTATGCAAAGATTGAGAATAAGCCAGACATTGAAGATATTGACGGACGAACTTGGGATGTGATATGGATGCTCAAATGTGCTATCACTGGAGCAATTCCATCAAAAAAAGTCGGCGAGAGTTTGATTTATTTCAAGCTAATACTCAATGACAGTAATGTTAATTATCAAAATTTCAAGCCTAAAGAGATTACTCTTAAAGCTTTGGTACACGGTGGTGATACTGGCGAGCCAGTTATTACTATTATGTTGCCAGAGGAGGATTGATATGGAAAGTGAAAGAGAAAATCAAAGGTATAAAGAGTGCGGACAGTTCAATGTTGCTCTTGACTATGTTTCATTTAAAGATGGAACTTATGAATGGCAAGTTAGCATAGAATGGACTGATGGTGCTCCAAGTACGGATATGGATTATAAAACTTATGATGAAGCTTTAGCGGAATATAACCGTTGGGGTTTTTAATCTTAATTAAAAAAATGATGAAATGGAGAAATGAAATGGATAAGAAACAGTTAAAAACAATCACTAAAGAATACGCAGAGTGCTATACAAAGCTTTTAAACAACGAGATAAAGAAGTTGATTGAAAGTGAAATGATAGAGACTGATATTGAATGGGAAAGAGCATACGAATTGCGAAGAGCAATAACTAGAGTCGCATTAGAAAATGTAACTTCTAGGATATGGGATTTTCGAGCAGGTGTTGAAGAAGATTATAAAAATCTTAAAAAACTGTAATTAAAATAAAATGGAGAAAATGAAAATGAAAAATGTAGAAACTTTTACACTGTTAGGACACGAGGTTAGCATAAATCCATCAATAGAGAATTTGAGTGGTGCTAAATATGACGATATTATCGAGCGTATTAATCAATCAATTCTCGATGGTGAGGATGCAGGTGATTTTGAGTCTTTTGGTACGAAATATGATTGGGAGATTTATCATTACCAACCAAGTCAAATATACACGGTAATCGTTTATGCAGTTTTTGGAGGAATTGATAATGTAGAGAGCTTTAGTTCTGAAACAGATGCGTATAAATACTTTTTCGATTGGGCTAATAATAACAATACGGAAAACTTAGTTTTTGATGATGTATCAAAAGCTTTGGAGTGGTTTAGAAACAACGAGTCAGAATTAGACTACACAATCGATTTCTTTGAACATAAAATAAATGATAAAAATGAAACGCTATCTACTGGAGGTGCATTATGCAAAGCGTAGTATCTTATCCAGATAGAGGAAAATGGGGAAAATCAAATTGGCGTGGTAATACATCTGGCCATATCATCGTTGATCTTATCGATCACTTCAAACCTCAACTTTTTGTAGATGTTTGTGAGGGGAGCGGTACTAGCGGTGAGGTGTGTCACGATATGGGTATCCAATATGTAGGTCTTGACTTACATAAGGGTAACGACTTTACGAGAGACTTTGTTCTCTCTCAGTTGCCTCGTCCTGCTGATATATGTTTTTCTCATCCACCTTATGCAAATATGATCCAGTATTCTGGAGCAGTATGGGGTAGTAATCCAATAGACGGTGATACTTCCTTATGTGGAGTCGATGAGTTCTTAGAGAAATCACAAGTGATGCTTTTGAACCAACGAGAAGCTACACGAGAGGGCGGTATTTATACAACGCTAATCGGTGATATGCGTAAAAATGGAGATTATAGATCGTTTCAAGCAGATTTTATTCAAATGATGCCAAAGAGCGAACTTTTAAATGTTGTGATAAAGGTACAACACAATATGATGAGTAGCAAAACTCAGTATAGTGGAGCTAGGTTTATACCTATTACACACGAGTACCTTTTAATTTGGAAAAAGACGGCTAAATCACTCTTTGCAGTGACTTGGGATAAAGCTAAAGAAATCAAGAGACAAATTGCAGCGACTTGGCGTTCCGCTATTCGTATTGCACTGATGAAACTTGGTGGAAGAGCAGCTCTCAAAGAAATTTATGCCGAAGTTGAACAAATTGCTCAAAATCTGATCAAAAACAATAACAACTGGCAAGCAAAAGTGAGACAGCAATTGCAATATCACTTTACCAGTGTTGAGAGAGGAGTATGGGCGGCATAAAAAATAAAAAATGGAGAAATGGAAATGGAAAAATATGATTTAGACAAATTAAATGAATTAGATATTGTCGAGGTGCTTGAGGCGATGGGTGCTAGACCATCAAAATCAAATAAGCTATTGCATTGTCCTAATACCGATGCTCATTCAAACGGAGATAAACATCCGTCTATGGGTTTTGAAAAAGGGAAAAATATATGCAAGTGTTTTGTGTGCGATTTAAGTGGTAATCCAGTAACCGTTGCAACTAAGCACTTTAATGATTTCAAAAAAGCTTGTGAGTTTCTACACGAAACTTTTGGGATACCATATCTTAGCGGCGAAGTATCTCACCAGTCACACAAGCGAATACAACCACGAAAACCAAAAGAAAAGCAATATTGGAGCTTTGATAGCAAAAAGAGATTTTCAAAGGTACTTATTAAGGATTTTCTCCCTAAATACCCTAATATGAGTGAATTACAAAGATTAAAGCTTATTTATACTTTTGTATATCGGTTCAGTTTAACTACTGATCAGAGAGGTAAGTTGTCTTGGTATAGCTCAAGGGGATTAAGTGGTAGCAAGTTTTTAGAGTATCTTGGGTTTCTCTCAAAAAGCGACATCGATAGTTTGGTGGAGCAGCTATTAAAATACTTTTCATTAGAAGAGTTACAAAGATTGAAATTGCTTGACCTCGTAGGTGGGTGGAAGTATGGCTACAATGTAGTTGTAGTGCCTTCCTTTGATTTATATAGCGATATGGTAGAGGGCTTTATGCTCAGATACACAGATAATCGTCCTAAAGGAAAAGAAGTAAATGTGTCTTGCACAGATATAGCTTTTCCAGTACCTTTTGGGCTTGGGAGAAAAACACTTCAACAGTGTAAAACTCTTTGGCTTACTGAGGGGCATATAGATGGTTTATCAATTGCTACTCAAAGCGAGTGTTTCGTATCTTTTGCAGGTACTTACTCTTATAAAGAGGAGATGCTCGGTTTATTGAGAGGGAAAACGGTAGTCGTTGCATACGATAAGGATAAAGCAGGCCAAGAGGCTCAAACGGTTCTTATTGAACGATTACAAAAAGCTGGAGTAAATTACAAAATAGCGAGTTGGGATGCCAAAAATGGTGAGGATCTAAACGACTTGTTAAAAAATGCAAAATTGCAAACGATCCAATTAGTCTAAAAAAATAAATGTAAAAATGGAGAAATGAAAATGAAAAATGTAGTAAATGAAACAATAGAAACATCAAGTCAGTTATTTGAACTGGTAGATTTTGGTGCGGCGTTAAAACCGTTAGAAAGAACACATCCTCAGAGTTGTGATTGTGGTGGTTATGGCTATATGCAAATTGACTATCTTGAGAGCGATTATGACGGAGTTTTTCCTACAAAATCAAGCTGGACTAAATATGCCAACTCAGTTGATGCAGATGGTGCTTCATATATCTTATCTAAGATGCTTGGAGGCTCTAAAAAGCTAAAAGGTGACATCGGTTATTGTCAAGTTGAAAGGGAAGCGTGGTACGAAGATAATTGTACTATGAATTTTAAAGAACCAATCAAAATGGTAGTAGGCGGTTATAGATCTGGTGAGGGTAAATGGATAGACATTATCGAGGAAGTAGATTACATTCAAGGTGAAATCACTTATGAGTGGTTATGGTCAAGAGGCGATACAAAAGCTTCGGCTATTGAAATCTACTTACACATTAAAGATTATGGTAAAGCTGATGGAGGTGTGAAATGTGCGTAATGGAAAATGAGCTAATCGGAAAAAAAGTAAAACTCACAGAAGAGTTTGCTAGAGAATATTACTATGACAGACCTTATGTAGATAAGATTTTAACAGTTGTTGATCTGATACTTTCATACAAAGAAGATGACATCAAAAAAGAGTTTGGGTACAACAGAGTTGTTTTAAAAGACGAGGATGGAACTACCTATGATGATGACATTGAAGAGTGGGGAGTAGAAGAAGTCGAAATGACAGAGACAACTTTTGAAGTTTGTCCGCATTGTGAAGATGAGATAGAGCTAAAGTCTCAATTTGAGGCTCAGGTTTGTCCGTCTTGCAATACCATTATATTACCGTGCTCTATATGCCCTGTAAATGATAATTGTCTAAATTGTCCGCTTTCAAATCACGATGTAGAAGAGGTTTACAATAAGCATTTTAACAAGATGCTTGAGGGAACTGGATATACAGCTTGCTTTGTTGAAACATCGGAACTTTACGGTGAAGATGATGATGAAGTAGATGAGGACGATCCTTATTATATGATGCCTATGTATGAGGCTCATATTGAAGATGAGAACGAGGACGAGATAGATGACACTTGGACTGGTAGATATTGCGAAGCTGCATCCGTAGCCGAGGAACTTGAAGCCTTTATAAGTGAATTATTGGAGCAGAAAGAGGATAGTAGTGATGAGGGAGATAAACAAATCATAGGAATACAAGATGTTGAAAGTTCACAAGCTTTTGAAATTGTTGAAGAGCTTATTAAATTTAACTCTGGAAGATTGATACATTTTGATCAAAAGAGTGCTTTAGTTCTTTGGTATCACATAAGAAAAAACGAGTATATCGTTCACAATGTGTACAAAGGATTAGATAAATGGGTTCTGGAGAACGGCAACTATCTTGATGATGCAGACGATGCGATGTTGGCTTTTCTTAAAAGAAAAGGTAAAAAATTAAGCATATCTGTAAGCTTCTCGGAGGAGGACATTGAGGATTTACGAAGTGGATCTTTATTCAAATGGACTTATCCAGATAGTAGTGGTATTGAGGTAGATGTTGAGCTTTATCAAGACGATGAAGAAGCTTAGAAAAACGCAAAAAAATTAAATGATGAAATGAGGAAATGAAAATGACAAAGATAATGAACCCAGAAAAAGATGTACAAGATGTACAATTAGTGTTAGATGTAAAAACAACTTTACCAGTTATTGCCTCAAATTTTGAGACAATCAAAAAGCAATTAACTGATGGATTGAAAAAATATGACTTGACTGTCGATGAAAGTGGTGTTAAAGCTGCTAAATCAATGGCAACTGAGATCAATGCGTTAAGCAAACAAATTGATACCCTTAGAAAAGACAAAGTTAGAGAGCTATCGGCTCCTATCAAAGACTTTGAGGAAAAAGCTAAAGAGCTTGTTTCAATTTGCCAACAATCAAGAACCAACTTGTTAGATCAAGTAAAAGTTTTTGAAGATAAGCAAAGAGAAGAGTGCTCAAAACTACTTCAATCGGAACTTTCATATCAATACAATCGTTTTGGCGTTAAAGCTGAGTTCCAAACTGTTACAGTTGAGGATTTAGCAATTTTATCACACCTCAACAAAACTGGCCTTGCTAAAAAAGCGGTCGATGCAGTTGAGGAGAGAGTATTAGATGTTAAAAGGTTTCAGGAGAAGATAGAGCAAAGGCTTTTATCTCTTGAGGGTTATTGTTTAAAAAGTGGTTTAGCGGCCGCTTTTACTCCAGAGCATATCAATCATTTTTTAATGGTAGGTAGCGATGAAGAGTATGAGAAAAAACTAAATACTTTGATAGAAAAAGAATTGTCTCGTCAAGAGATAATGAGAAAAGCTATTGAAGAAAAAGCTAGAAAAGAGATGGTAAGTGAACCTCAACCAGTTATCAAGGAAGAACCAAAAGAGCAACCAAAATTAGCTCAAGATGGCCAACCGATGATCGAGGTTCAACCTATTTCAATTCAAAACCAAACTCAAGCTACTACAACTCAAAATAGCAATAGCGGTTCGACTACTGGAAACATTAGAAGATACACCGTTACGGCAACTTTTGAAATTGAAGTTGATGAGAGATTGGAGCAAAAACTAGAGGCTATGCTTCTTAAAAAGTTTGAGCAGGCTTGCTTTAAAACAATGCCAGAAATTCAAGTTGTAAAACACTAATGGGGAGAATGAAGAAATGAAAAATTTAGTAAAAATAAACGATGAAAAGCTTAAAAAGTACCAAGACTTATTTTTTTGGGCAGGAAAGGTCGCAGGAAGATTGATATTAAAAAACAAAGGAACACACGGCAACCTAGTTACCGCAGTTTCATTGTTTGAACAACATTATGCTAACTCAGATTTTGGGTTTCATAATCCAGAAAATAGACAGACTCCTTTGGCTCCTCTCATAGAACTACTTATTGAGAAAAATCTTGATGAATGGGATATATATGAGTCTTGCAAGCAGTTTTTTTATGATGTTGTGTTTGATGTGGCTAGAAAAGAAAAACTAAATATTAAGTACAACTGGATAATAGGAGAACATTGCCTTTATGGTACTAATATGAATGGTGAATTAAGAGATGGTAGTTATTCTAACTATCTCTCTTACCTTTTAAAGAATGGCTTTACTGGAGAGGATTTAAAAAACTCGATAGTTATCGTTGATTATAAAAATTATGAATATTAAAAATGGAGAAATGTAAAATGACTTATGAAAACTTAATCGGAAAAATCGATAGTGAGAAAACTGGAATAGCCAAAGGTTATGATATTAGTTTTCTTCAAGATGTATGTTGTTATAGAAATAACGGTGAAAAAATCTTTGATAATTTAGTTGCCAAAGATCTGGAATTGTTTAGCTCTATTGAAGCGGCACTTTTAAAAAGAAACGAACCACAAGAGGGTGATTTTGTTGAATATGCGGACGGTAAGTTTGCAAGGATTTCAGTAAACCATCGTAATGGAACTTTTCAACTTTCTAATAAGATTGGAGTGTATGTTTCAGAGGGCGGATACGCACAAGCTAGTGGATGCACTTGGGATTATGAACTTGATGACATCGAACGAGAGAGATTGTTATTTGATAATCTCACACCTACATCAAAAACGATGAAAGGTCATTGTTGGATGTTTAGTGGTGGAGACTCAGGCGGTCGCAGAGGTGTTTATTATGACATCCAGTTTAGAGTTTGGCTACTTGGTTAAGTTAAAAAAATATATGTAAATGGAGGAAATGAAAATGAGCCAAATAATGAATTGGGCGGGCAATCTTATTGATCCGTTCAACCTCAAAGAAGAGGATTTTGAAAACGCAGGTATGCAAGCAGCAGTTACACTTTCACGAGTGCAACGCTTTTGGGGGCAACTTAGAGAACCTTACACGGTAGCTCAACACTGTTTATCTTTAGTTGAATACTTTGACGGAGATAAAGAGTTGCAGGCAATCGCTATCTCTCACGAGATTTACGAGGCAATGGGCTTAGGAGATATTCCTACTCCAGTAAAGAAAATGTTGCCGCAGGTTAAAAATGCAGAAAACCAAGCACTCGAAATGTTTGCGAAGTTGTACAATCTGGATCACAACAAGTTTCATACTGAAATAATTAAAAGTGCTGATAAAGGACTTATGGTTATGGAAGCGAGAGCACTTATGCCAAAAAATCCATCCTTTAGTTGGGAGGAACAATACGGCTCTCCAGTTGGAAAACTCTACAAACTTGGAGCTACTGAAATGGAAGTCAAAAGAGACTTTCTTTTGAAGTGGCAGGAGTTGTTTGGTAGGCTTTAAAATCAAATAAAATGTGAAATGATTTTGAATTATTAATGCCCCTCTTGGTAGGGGGCTACTTTTATACTCATAGGCGAATACTCCAAGGCTATTTTATAGCTTCAAGCCTATAAGTTTTTATATTTTTTTGTTTCCCGATGTGAGGCCACTTGAGTGTTCGGTTTTGAATGTTCAAGTAACCTCACATCAAACAAAAGGAGACAAGAAAGATGCAAATATTTAATGTGGTTATTGAAATATCAAGAGGATTAGTTATAGATAGTGTTTATGCAACAAATGAGCAGGGTGCTCTAGCTGCGGTTATTAAAAAACATTCAATTTATGACTATTACTCAAGTGCCGTTACGGCACTATGATAGTTTATATAAAATGGTTAGAGAGGGTTTAACCCTCTTTTTTTCTTTTAAAGTTCTTTATGTAGTTAATAGAGGGTTTTAAAAGGGAAAAATTAAATCCTTGCAGCTTAGTTGCTACAAGGAATTTGATGAGCTTTCAAAGAGAGAATTGGATCGGGTTCGTTTTTGTAATAAAAACATTTCTTGTAATTTTTCTCATCGTTATAAATAATCTTATAAAATCCACTCGGAACGGCAACTCTATTTTTACCAATAGTTTGCGTACTACCTCTATAATCAACTAAATTTATTACGGATGCAGAGCCAAGATCATAAGCTACTTTACGCTCAAGCTTTTCGGCAGCTATCCAAGCCTTGCGATTAAGTTGTGGATATTGAGGGGAAATGTTCGCCATAGAGTAGGTTTTCACTTGAGATTTTTCACTCCAGTCAAAACTTGCATCGTTCGCCAAGTGTCCTCTATCAAATCCACTATGAGAGTAATCTTGATGTTTTGCTCTATACTGGATTGGGATATTTTTCTCACTATAAAACTTTGGTCGCTCTTTGATATTGCCTTTGTTCACCAGCTGGCCGTCTAAATCATACCATACGGCTAAAGCACCTTTGTACTTATACAAGTAACATATTTGATACACTTGTTTATCCACAACTTGATCACAGTTTTTTAAGTCTATAAAATCTTTAATGCTTGTTGCATAAACAATGTTTGTAAGTAATAGAAAAATTACAATCGCATATCTCATTCTTCATCTCCTTTTGTAGATATTTTTTCGAGAAAAAATCTAACTTTTTTTTCTACATTTTCTGGCCGTGTTTTAAGTTTACTATCTAAAATGTAAATATCTCCTCGATCTTCTGGATCTCTTATTAATCTACCAATAGACTGTCGAAATGC
>NZ_JAQVKA010000155.1 GCF_028694895.1 Sulfurimonas sp.
ATCTTTATGTTGTACTTCTCTATCTCTTTAGAGTTTTTTAACGTTTGTAAATCATATCCTGTCTTATAACCAATATCTACACCTGCACTGATAGCGACTATAAGTTCATCATACAAAGAGAGATTTTTTGATGTAATCTCTATATAGCTTTTATAGCTCTTTATAAGCTCAATGGCTTGTGCATAAGAGGCTCTAGTTGAGCGCTCTTTATCTTGTATCTCTGCAGATGATTTTAAAAATATCGCTTGTGCCTCATCTTTGGCTGCACTTGAATTATATGTAAGTGGTATATTTAGGGACAAACCAGCATTGTAAAAGTTTCCATCATATCCCATTGCATTCTCTCTTGCATCGTAACTCTGATATCCTGTGGATCCATTTATGTTAAGGGATGGAAGGTAGCTACTTTTTGTTATATTGTAGAGCTGTTTATAAGTTTTCCTCTGTGCGTCGGCGTATTGGAGATCAAAACTATTTTTAAGATAATTTTGCTCCTCAATTAGTTCAAAAGAGTAGAGCGGGTAACTCTCTGGGTCTATATCACTCACTTTTGAGATTTCTAGTCTATATTTAGCCCTGTTAGCCTCAAGTAGGGCATAGTTTTTCTGCTCAGTGCTTTTATTCATAAGAGCATTGTTTAGCTCTGTAATATCAACTTTTCCAGCATTATATAGTTGACGCTTTATAAATATTTCAATATCATAATTAGCAAGTCTCTTTGTGCTTTGTTCTAACTCATAACTGTTTTTTTTATAATTTAAAAGAGAGAGAAAAAGATTTTCATTAAGTGCGGATATATCTTTATAAAGCCCTATCTCATCAGCTCTTTTTTTTGCATCTGCATAGTTTATAGCATAGGTGATTCCTCCAGAGCGGAAGATATCCTGAGCGATAGAAGCTTTGAGTGTCTTTATATCTGAGTGTATATCAGTAGCACTCTTATCATATCCATAAGAGGCATTAAGGTTTAGCGGTGCAATCCAGTTGTATCTTAACTTCTGGTGCTCGCCCTCATAACGCTTTTGTTCTTGAAACAAAAAATCCTGTTTCTCTTTAGACAAAACATCTATTCCCTCAGCCCAAAGAGCAACGCCAGAGAGTAAAAACATAGTCAAATAAATCTTATTTTTTCTTTTCATAGTGGTACTATAACCTCTTTTAAATTTAACTATTATTACCCTATACATTTTTTAAAAAAGATGCGTAATATCAATGATAAAATATAAATATAATCTTAAAAATAGTGGCTAGATATAGAAGCAGTAGAAGGTTAAAAGTTAAATCGGATAAAATTACTCTGATTTAAAAATACTAGAGGGTAATGCTCTCTTAACAAAGGATACACAATGAAAACATTGATTTTATTAATCGGATTAACACTAGGTGCTCTTCAAGCAGACAACGTTGTAACATATGATACAAAAACAGTTGCTACAGAGACTATTGGGACTAACCATCCAACACAAGATCTATATTAAAAGATCTTTTCTAAATCTTCGCCACTCTGGCGGAGATTTTTTTATATCTTCACTTTAAACACTTCTACTTTTTATAACTTATCTCTCTCTCAAGACTAATTGCACCATCAAACAACACTTGTTCTTCATACGCATTTGCAATCAACTGAAGACCTATGGGCATACCATCAGAACTCTTTGATACAGGAACAGAGATAGCAGGAAGACCGGCAAGGTTCACACTTATGGTATATAAATCGCTCAAATACATCTCCATCGGAGTTGAGAGTTCTCCAAACTTGTTTGCAGTTGTAGGTGCAACTGGAGATAAAATCAAATCAACCTCTTCAAATATCTTAGAGTATTGATCTTTTATAAGGTGTCTTGTTTTTTGTGCTTTTACATAGTAAGCTTCATAATATCCGCTTGAGAGCACGAAGTTTCCAAGAAGTATTCGGCGTTTTACTTCATCGCCAAAACCTTGACTTCTAGTTTGGATATAAGTGTCATTCAAATCTTTTCCAACAACTCTATTTCCATAACGGATACCATCATATCTAGCTAAGTTTGTTGTAGCTTCTGCAGTTGCTGTTATATAATAAGCTGAGATATCAAACTTTGCATCCATAAGTTCACGCTCAACAATCTCATGACCAGCGCTCTTTAGGGCTTCTATAGCGAGAGCGTAAGCCTTTTTTACATCTTCACTAGCATTTTGGATATGTTTTGGAAGTACTGCTATGCGGAGCTTACGCTCTGGGTTTAGTTTATCACTTACTTTGTCATTTTTATTTGCACTTGTTGAGTCTTTTTCATCATGTCCGCTGATAATGTCATATAAGATAGCAGCGTCTTCTACGTTTTGAGTCATCGGACCTATCTGATCAAGGCTTGAAGCATAAGCACCTAAGCCATAACGGCTAACTCGTCCATAAGTTGGTTTCATCCCAACAATCCCACAAAATGAAGCAGGTTGGCGGATACTTCCACCTGTATCACTTCCAAGTGCAGCGATAGCAAGACCAGCTCCAACAGCAGCAGCACTTCCGCCTGAACTTCCCCCTGGAACACAATCTTTGTTGTGAGGATTTAGGGTTTTGCCATAAAAGCTTGACTCAGTAGTGCTTCCCATAGCAAACTCATCCATGTTTGTTCGCCCAAACGCAGATAGACCAGCGCCAAGCATCTTCTCTATAACTGTTGCATTGTATGGAGCGATATAACCTTGAAGTATATTTGATCCTGAAGTTACAGACCAA
>NZ_JAQVKA010000156.1 GCF_028694895.1 Sulfurimonas sp.
CACTGTAACCTAGATATTTAAAAGCTTCTTGCATGTGAAGAGGTACAGGATAGTGAACAGCAGTTGGAACTCCAAGCTCAGATAGTTTTGCAACCATTGCTTCTCTATCTTTTACTCTGATTGAGTACTGTGCATATACACTTATGTTGCCCTCTGCAATTTTAGGAGTGATAACATCTGCATCTTCAAGTAAATCACTATATCTTGAGCCAATCTCATCTCTAAGTCTTGCTTCTTCTTCAAAGTGTTTTAGTTTAACATTAAGTATTGCTGCTTGGAGTGCATCAAGACGACCGTTAATTCCAATATATTTATGTTTATATCTCTCATTTTGACCATGATTTAAGAGCATTCTCATTTTTGTTGCAAGTTCATCATCACTTGTAAAGATAGCTCCACCATCACCATAAGCGCCAAGTGGCTTAGATGGGAAAAAGCTTGTACATGCGATAGTTGAGAGGTTACATGATTTTTTATCATTATATGATGCACCAAAACTTTGACATGCATCTTCGATTACCATGAGATTGTGTCTTTTTGCTATATCGTTTATAGCGTCCATATCAGCACATTGACCATAAAGTGAAACTGGGATAATAGCTTTAGTTCTATCAGTGATAACTGCTTCAATCTTTGATGGGTCTATGTTGTAACTCTCTTCATCAATATCAACAAAAATACTCTTTGCACCCAAAAGAGCAATAACTTCAGCAGTTGCAATAAATGTAAATGGTGTTGTAATAACTTCATCGCCTTCGCCAATATCAAGAGCCATTAAAGCTAAAAGAAGTGCGTCAGTTCCACTACTACAACCGATTGCATGTTTTGCACCTGTATAAGCTTCTAAGCCTTTCTCTAGCGTATTTAGCTTCTCTCCGCCAATAAATTGTGCAGAGTTAAAGACTTCCATAACTTCGCTATTTATCTCAGATTCATATTTTTTGTATTGTGCTTGTAGATCTATTAAGTTTATTTTCATTTAGTTTTTATCCTAGTAATTAAATCTGTTTAAGATTTTTCGAGTATTTTTGCAACTGTTTTTGAACTGCCATGCTCTAAATAACCCCTGAGTGCTTTTGAGTCATTTAAAAACTTCTCTCTGTTATACTCATGGTATGCCCTTAAGAGATTCTTAGACGTAACATCCTCTTGTATAAACTCAGGATGAAGGGCTCTGCCATTGAATTTTGAGAACATAATATTTGCAAGTCCGATATACTCTAACTTAACAAGTCTGCTTGCTATGAAATAATCAAATCCCTTAGCAATATATGTCAAAATAAAAGGTGTACCAATCAGTGAAGCCTCTAGCGTTGCCGTTCCACTACATATAAAAGCAAAATCCGCCTCAAGAAGCGTCTTGTGCGTATCGTGGGCTATTTTAAAACCCGCAAGATTACCATAAACTTCTTTTATATCTTCTTTAGAGAAGTGTTTTGGAATGATAATAATCGACTCAGCGTTAAGCTCTTTTTGAATCTCCCTAAAGATGGGAAGAAGTTTTTTTATCTCGCCTTTTCTACTTCCTGGCATAAAGACAACTTTTTTTACTTCACTCTCTACACTCTCTTTAAATTCGCTTATCTGATCAAGTAACGGATGCCCAACATACGAAATAGGAGCGCTTGGTGAGTAGTACTCTTTTTCAAATGGCAAAATAGAAGCTAAATGGTCTATGGTTTGCTCTAAGATAGGGATACGTTTCTTTTTCCATGCCCAAGCTTGAGGCAATATATAGTAGATTATCTCTTTATGAGGATATTTTTTCTTGATTTTTTTAGCGAGTGGGAGGTTGAACCCTGATGAGTCTATGAGTAGAACTTTATCAGCTTCTTTAGCAAGCTCAAGCATTTGATTATTTAGTTTTATAAAAAAAAAGAGTTTCTTTAGCGCATCTACAAAGCCCATGATGGAGAGAGCTCTTAAATCAACTATGCTATTACCTAAGTCTCTATCAAAAATACCGATAAATTCAACATCATCACTTAACTCTTGTTTTAATGATTTTAGATGAATATTTGCAGAGTGTTCAAGCGCACTTACTAAAATTTTCATGAACCACCATCCCCCTCTCTATAGAACTTGTCATCATACTTTTTTTTACTCTCTTCTTTAACAAACTCATACATAAAAGTTGTAAGGTTTTCTATATCTTCATCACTTAAATTAAGAGCAAAAGGTATCATCAAATCTTGCTGTTGGTTTTCTGATATCTTTGAGCGAAACCTCTTTAGTTTGTATGACATATAACCTTTAGCACGGTTGGCTAAATATGGATAGTTATGCATACCTTCTAAATCTCTTCCATGGCAACTATAACATCCATTTTTCATATATAAACTTTTTCCTAATTCGTATGGCGACTCAGAAGATTTAGCAAACGAGATAAGGAGGAAAATAAAAAATAAAAAACGCAATTCTAAGCCTTTATTGTCTATAATTTTAGCATTATACCAAATTCATTTTTTAAAGAGGGCAGTGTTTATGATTTTTAAGAGTGCAATTGTATGTGATGTTAATGGTGAGAGAGAGTGTGATTTAAGAGTGGAAAATGGGGTCATTGCAGAGATCGGCATAGATATAAAAGGCGATGAGACAACTGATGCAAAAGGCCTCTACCTTATGCCACTTTTAGTGGATTTAAATATAAAGACTACAGACTCAACGCTAAATGAAAAAAACATAAAAGCGGTTGCAC
>NZ_JAQVKA010000157.1 GCF_028694895.1 Sulfurimonas sp.
AACACTTTTTACTAACTGCTAAATCAAGAGCAATCTCTGAATTAGAAGTAGCTCGTATGAGTGAAGATGAAGCAAGAGAGACTTTTGAAAAACTAAGATGGAGTGATACGGACGGCAAGCCTGTTTGTTCTGTATGTGGATGCACAGAGAGCTATATTATTAATACTACTTCAAAAAGTGGTAAAAATATAAGAAGATATAAATGTTCAGCTTGCAGAAAACAATACACCGTTACATCAGGAACTATCTTTGCAAGTCATAAGCTAGAGCTTAGAACTTATCTGATGGCTATTATCATATTTGTAAATGCCGTTAAAGGTATATCGGCTTCTCAAATGAGTAGAGCACTTGGAGTTCAGTATAAAACCAGCTTTGTTTTACTTCATAAACTTCGTGCTGCTTTGGTTGATGCCCAGAATATTTCCCCAACAACGACACTAAAGTAACCTTTGAGTCTGATGAAGAATATGATTATTCATTGATATCAGAAGTAGATTCGCTATTCAAGCAAGGGTTATCTTTCAATTTAATCTCAGATGATGGGGAGTGCACTAGCTTCTCCCCCAAAAAAAACGATAGTCTACTTAGAGATATTAAAGAGCCTGATTATTTTGCAGATATCATAAATATAAAAGAGATAAATTTAGGAGAGTCAAAAACTGTCTCAAGACAAGAAGCTCTTTTGATTATTCTGGATGACACAGACATAGAAGATGATATGAGGATTATGAATGAGCAATAAAAGAACCGCACGAACTCAAGAGCAGATAGGCAAACTAGGTGGAAGCTTTTATTATGATAGACACGGAAAACAAAGAAAGAAAATCAACAATGACTGACGTTTACGTCTACTTCAAAACAAGGAGAATAATTATGGTTAATCAAAAACAAGTTGCGAAAGAATTTAAAATTTTATTTTTTGAAAATTCAATGTGGAAAGGCAAAGACAGTACAACACAAATAGAGGATCATAAAAGTGATTCAGTCTGGATGGAAACCAACCATTTCCTATATGAAAAAGGCTATGAGTTAATAGCTGAAAAACTTAAGATCCCTTTTAGCAGTGCAAGTGATTTTCAATTTAATTTTAATGATGAGCTTCTAGGTAAATCTATCATTGTTGTGCTTGATGAACAGCTGAATGTCCAAACAGCTACGATTAATAAATCGGCTTAAGCGACACCCATTTATTGCTTTTTGAGATAAAGAGGCAAGAAAAGTATTCTAAAGAGAATACCACCCTATAAATGTAAAGGAAGAAAAATGTCTTCACGCGATGTAAAAGAGAACTTAGCATTAATGAATCTTTCTGTATCTGTTAATGATGGGAATGCAGTAGTGCAGATAAAAGATGCAACGGTAAAAGAGAAATTTACCGTGAGTTTTCCATCAAACTACTATGATGATATCGAACTGATTACCAGCAAGGAATGGATGCTTAGTGACTTCATAAGTAATTTTGGAGAGCTTCATGCAAGATTGGCGCATGATTTGGTATATCAAGAGTCCACTGCAAAATATCTTTCCGCTGTAGCATTTAAAATCCAAATCCACGCTCCGATATATGTAGGTGATATATTTAAAATAGATGAGATCGGCTATGAAGTATCCAAATTTTTAGGGTTGGAAGAGCAGGATTATCACGCTGTGACTGATGTTGAAAAAGGTATAAAGAATCTTCTAGTTACAGATGACGAGGCCGTAAGATATGTGGCTTATTTTGGGTTTAAGGGGATGATTAATGATATGGGGATTGAGCCTATAACAGAAGCTGAGATTGCATCAATTATAGATAGGAACAATGCCTTGCTTGGTAAAACATCTTAAAGAAAGCTTAAGCAAAGAGGCCTTCAACTTTGAATCGGAGGATCATGAAAGATGAAGATTTTCGTGTTAGTTGAGACTCCGTTATAGTTCTGCATCGCGGATATGAAAAAGAGATAACAAAAACTTTCCATAAAATTACCAACTTAATAAAAGATGTGCTAAAATAAGAGATATTTTTGTATTTCTTATTTTAGCATATCTAGTATGATACGATGAGGTAAGATATTATTACAATCGCCATGATTGTAATGTAGGGGCTTTAACTGATCTAGTTTAACCCTTGAGCGTCTATGTACGCCATACGCCTAAAGCGTAGAAGGACTCAACATCTCGTTGAGCTCCAAACAGATGAAACAGATGCCCGGCGGGTACACAAGTACCCTCCTTGGGTATCTGTGTACTCTTAGTAATAAAATCCCCAATTAAAGCAGCATAACAACTCTTTAAAGCCAATTCAGTTCGGAGGGATTTTTGTTGTCAAAAATCTAACTATCCAGATGGTTAGATTTAAGTTGCTTGAAAGAGCCAACCCATAGGGGATACACAAAAATCCCCAAAGGGATTGGTGTATTCCCCTTTAAACAAAGGAGAATGTATGAGCAAGGTACCACAACACCATGCATATGCTGCGCATGCTGATAAATTTCAATATAACAAAAATTCATCAACATGTTTATTCATGCAGCATATAGCATGGGGACTAAAAAACGCACTTGCCCAAATACCTAAAATTGCAGTACATCATCTCGGTGATCGTACAAAATACGTAGGGGCAAGTGCGGCAACAGGATGTCTTAGAAAATCCTACTTGGACGTAAAAGACATCAAGG
>NZ_JAQVKA010000051.1 GCF_028694895.1 Sulfurimonas sp.
TGGTTTTTTAATGCCTCAAGTTCGCATAAGAGACAACCTTCATCTTCAACCTCAGCAATATCAAATCCTCTTAAAGGGAATCTCTATTGGTGAGGGTAAGATAGTTCCAGATAAATTTCTAGCAATGGATAGCGGAATGGCAACTGGTGAGATAACAGGAGAGCCAACAAAAGAGCCTGCATTTGGGCTTGATGCAATTTGGATTACACCAGAACAAAAAGAAGATGCCATCATAAATGGTTATACAGTTGTGGACCCTGCTACTGTTATCTCGACACATATGAGCGAACTTGTTAAGAAAAATGCTGAAGATCTATTAACTCGCCAAGAGGTACAAGCTCTTATCACTAAAATCAAAAATGACTTTCCAGTTATTATTGACGATGTTCAAAAAGTCGCTTCTATTGGGCTTATTCAAAGAGTTCTTAAAGCACTTCTACATGAAAAAATTCCTCTTAAAGATATGCTAACAATCTTAGAAACTATTGCTGATATTGCAGAGTACTCAAAAAATGTTGAAATCATTACAGAGCAAGTAAGAGCAAAACTCTCTCGCGTGATTACTCAAATGTACTCTTCTGATGATGGGGTTATCAGACTATTAACATTTGATACAGCTTCTGAGCAACTCCTTTTAGAAAAGTCTCAAGAGAGAGATGGAATGCGTAATCTTCTCTTAAATGTCAGTGAGATAAACGCACTAATTCAAGCAACAAGTGCTAAAGCTGCAGAGTTGCTTCAAAAAGGAATCTCCCCTGTTGTAGTTATAGTAGATCCACAACTCAGAAGAGGCGTAGCTGAGATATTTGAGAGATTTTCTCTTGACGTTGTAACCCTCTCCCATGCAGAGATAGACTCTAGTGCTACTTTTGAAGTTATGGGTTCTATCTCTATAAATAAGTAAATTCAAGGAAAAAAATGAACGATAAAATAATCCACCATCTATCGCATACTGACCTAGATGGTTATAGTTGCCAACTAGTTATGAAGTACACACCATATAAACTCTTTAACTATAACGCTAACTATGGCGCAGAGGTAAAGCAGACACTAGAGCTAATCTTGCAAAATATTAAAAACAATGATAAAGATGCAACTATACTAATAACTGATCTAAATTTAACACCAGATGAGTCAAAATGGCTAAATAACGAAGTTGAAAAGCTTAATAATTCAAAACTAGAAATAAAACTTCAACTTCTTGATCATCATGGGACAGGAGAAGATAGTGCGCAAAAATATAACTGGTACTTTCTTGACACTAACAGATCAGCTACAAAAATAACTTATGATTACGCAAAAGAGAACTTTATTCTAGATGCTCCTTCATGGATGGAGAAGTTTGTAAATATCATCAATGCTGTTGATTTATGGAAAATGAATGAAGTAGAAAACTTCGAATATGGTAAGGTTTGTATGCGTCTTCTTAGTGAGATGAGAGAGCTAAATAAAATCATGTTCCCTGAGCAAGATAACAACTATAAAATATCGCTTTTGCATGAAGCTGTAAAATATATTGATGAGATAGATGCTCCTGTTGTTTTAGATGAGAAGATTCACATGTTAAAGAAGAATTTTTTTAAAATTGATAAAAATGACACTCTAGATAATTTAGCAACAGCTTATGTCGTAAAGTTATTAGGTGCTGCAAAAGATGAAAAAACTATCTACTACAAAGGGTACAGAGGCTTTCTTAGCTATGGAGTTGGAAATACTTCAATCATAGGAAACGGTTTTTTACTTGCTTACCCAGAGTATGACTTCATTGTTGATGTAAGTTTTAGAGGCACAATGAGCTTTAGAGCAAATAACAATGTAAGTGTCTCACAGATTTCAAAAGAGTGGTGTGGCGGAGGCGGTCATCCAAATGCTGCTGGTGGGCGTATAATAGGCTTTAAAGAGCAATACAGATATGACTTAGTAAAGAAACAGATAGAAAAAATTATCAATGAAAAAGAGTCTATTGCTGGAGACTTAGAGTATAAAAAAGAGAGTTAAATCTTTTTTTACTCTTTTAGTTATTCACAAAATATCTCTCAATTCCATCAGCCAGACCTCTTGCCATCATCTTTACATAATCACTATTGACAAGGCGCTCTGCCTCTTTAGGATGTGAAATAAAGCCTACTTCTACTAAAACAGAAGGCATCTGCGCTCCAACTAAAACCCAAAAAGGACCCTCTCTTACTCCACCATCTTTTATACCACTATACTTTTTATTTAGTATTCCAAGCATTCCTCGCTGCAAATCAATTGCTAGTTTATTTGAGGCTAAAATATTGTGATGATTTAAGAGGTTTAAATAACTATCCTTGCCATACATATTCATATCACTCATATCAGCAGAGTTCTCTTGAGCAGCTGCTCTTTTTGCTCTCTCAGAACGAGATGGAGATAAGAAATAGCACTCAATTCCATGTACATTTCCAGCCTTTGCTGCTGGCACTGCATTTGCATGGATACTTACAAAGATATCAGCCTTTTTATCGTTTGCGAACTGCGTCCTTCTACTTAATTTAACAAACGTATCATCTTTTCTTGTCATTAAAACTGTATGACCACGTGATTTTAATATGTTCTCTAGCTCTTTAGAGATATTAAAAACTACGATTTTTTCTCTATATCCCTTGTGTCCAATAGCTCCTGGGTCTGTCCCGCCATGTCCAGGATCTATAACAACTACTTTACTTTTATTTGACCTAGTGACTTTTTCTTCTCTCTTTTTTTCTACAATTCGGCTGGCGCCATCATCGTTAAGGGCTATCTCAAGTGTAGAATTATCTACATTATATGCAACCTTAATTAGTGAGTTATTTTCTATAACTAAACGCAGAGTATTTGGATTAAATTGCGCAATTTTAATCTTCTCTATTTGGTTATTATTTATATTTTGAGAGCTAGTGAGCATTGATGTTTTGATATCAAAAACATATCTGAACTTCTTTTTTTTACTATCATGAAGGGTAAAATAGTTAACTTGATCACTGCTTATACTTTTATCAAATTCGATAAGAAGTGTTTCACCACGCCATGAGGTTGATTTTAATTTTGCAAGTACCTCAACATGGATATCTTCAAGGCGTTTTGTTACTTTATTTGCTTTTGGTTCTGGTTGAATGTAACTTATCTTAGGAAGGCTCTTTAACTCTGCTTCATATTTTGTCACATCTATATGAAGCTTCTTTCCGCTCTTTACTATACCATCTAAACACTGAGCTTTTAACTCGCTATCATCTTCTACAACAGAATGAAGATAAAGACTTTTATAGTCATTATACGCCCTAAATATCTCACTAGCAGAGCCACTTTGCATCTGCTTTTGTGCACGTTTTAGTATTTCACTATTGGCGTACAACCCAGAAGCTATAAAAAAAGATAGAAGTAGTAAAAATAGTCTAATCATATTTTAAAACTATTCACCATTTACTAACTTATCCATTAACTCTTTTACAGAGATGATTTTATCAATTCTATATCCATTTGTGCCTGAGAAAAATAGCCCAGTCTCTAGGTTCCCATTGTACGCATCGCTTAATCTATCTGCAATACAGTAACCAACCTCTTTCGCCTCTTCACCACGGTTACAAGGAGCAACACAATTAGAGATACATTTTATTGCAGGACCTTCTCTTTTTTCAACAAGTAGTGTTAAGTTTGTTCTAATCCCTTGAGCAGGATATCCTACAGGAGATGAAAATAGTTGAATATCCTCCTTTTTTGCATCAATAAGTACCTTTTTAAAATTATCATGTGCATCACACTCATGAGTTGCTATAAAACGAGTTCCCATCTGCACACCTGATGCACCAAGGGAGATCATCTCATCTATATCATTTTTATCCCAAATACCACCAGCTGCAATAACTGGAATATTTCCCCAAAGAGCTGCCTCTTCTACAACTGGTCTAACTAGATTTTCTAGCTGGTTCTCTGGCATTGAGCACTGCTCATAAGTAAAGCCTTGGTGCCCTCCACTTTTTGGACCCTCAAGAATTACTGCATCTGGAAGTCTGTTATATCTCATCTGCCATCTTTTACAGATAATCTTTAGAGCTTTTGCTGAAGAGACTATTGGAACAAGAGCAACATCAGGGTAACCTTCTGTAAACTCTGGCATATTAGTAGGAAGTCCAGCTCCCGTTATAATAATATCAATTCCACTCTCACAAGCATCTCTTACAACACGCCCATAATCGTTGATAGCATACAAGACATTTGCTGCAAGAGGTTTATTGCCACAAACCTTTCTAGCATTTTTTATAATTGCATCAAAACCCTCTTTAGAGTAGAAGCCAAGAACATCAAGAGGTCTTCCAGCTACGAGTTTTGAAGCATATTTCTTATCCTCATAATAACCTGTTCCAACAGAGCTAATCACTCCAAGGCCACCCTCTTTTGAGACAGCTCCTGCAAGCCTATCCCAACTTATACCAACGCCCATTCCACCTTGAACTATTGGTTTTTCTATTATATGCTTACCAATTTTTAATGATTTGTAGCCCATTAGTTCACCTTTAACTTTGCAAATTTTCTTTTTCCAACTTGAAGTATATACTCTCCACTTTCCAATTGTAGCGCCTCGTTATCTATTTTTTCTTGATTTATTCTAACAGCACCTTGCTTAATATCTCTTCTAGCTTGTGAAGTAGATGGAGTTAAATGGCAATCTACAAGCGCTTTTGTTATAGATACAGCCTCGTGAGAAGAAAATTCATCTATCTCTGTTGGTATCTGGTTATTTGAGTGAACTCTATCAAACTCATCTTTTGCAGCTTGTGCGGCAGAGGATGAGTGAAATCTAGCAGTTATCTCTAAAGCCAACTCTTCTTTAACCTTCTTTGGATGAAGCGTACCATCTTTAACACCGCTTTTTAGTGCTTCAATATCTGTTAATGTTTTTGCACTTAGAAGCTCATAGTATCTCCACATCAACTCATCACAAACGCTAAGGATTTTTCCAAACATCTCATATGGCTCTTCTGTAACACCTATATAATTACCTAAAGATTTACTCATCTTGTGCACACCATCTAAGCCCTCTAGAATAGGCATCATTAAAACAGCCTGCTCTTTTCCTACCTCATAAGCACGTTGCAGGTGTCTTCCCATAAGAAGATTAAACTTCTGATCCGTTCCACCTATCTCTATATCACTCATAAGATGAACACTATCGTATCCTTGAAGAAGTGGGTAGATAAACTCACTTATCGAAATAGATGTACCGTTTTTATATCTCTTATCAAAATCATCGCGCTCAAGCATTCTAGCGACATTAAAAGTAGTAGTAAGTGTTAACATTCCAGCAGCTCCAAGAGCATTTATCCACTCAGAGTTAAATACTACATCTGTTTTAGACTCATCGAGTATTTTAAAAACTTGCTCTTTATAACTTTTTGCATTTTCTAAAATATCTAATGCGCTCAATGTTTTTCTAGTAGCACTTTTACCTGATGGATCACCGATTTGAGCTGTAAAATCACCTATTAAAAACTGCACTCTTGCGCCATATTTTTGAAAAAGAGCTAATTTTTGAAGAAGAACAGTATGCCCTAGATGTAAATCTGGAGCAGTTGGATCAAACCCAGCCTTTACTGTATATGTTTCACCTTTTTCAAAATAAGCTTTTAATAATTTCTCAATTCTTTGCTCATCTATGATTTCAGCACTTCCTCTTTGTATCTCGCTTAGAGCCTCTTTTAACATACTATATATCCCTATTTAATTTAGTTATTTTTGACTTTAATAGTCATTATTTATCTATATGCATCATCTGTACGGATGAAATGTATAACTTTTATTTTTTGCTCGATTTTAGCACGTAGTGCATTAATATCGGCTTCTTTTGACTCAAATCCTATCTCACAATATCTAGCAGATTCACTTCTATTTTTTCCAAGCTCAATCTGATTTATATCTATCTTTAATTTTGCTAAAAAGTTTAAAAATTCAGCCAACGTTCCGACTCCGCTATGAAGAGAAACTATCATGTTATAGTTATAGATGCTTAACTTCTCCCATCTAACAAAGAGCATAGGCTCTTTCTCATAAAGTTTTTTTGCCGCAGTTGAGCACATCTTGTGATGAACATGTGCTTTACCTTTTTCTAAAAAGGCCATTATTTCATTACCATGTTTTGGATGACAACAATAATCAAATACGACATCACTTACATTTGATGTGCTATATAACTCTAAACCTCTAAAACTATACTGCTTTAACTTAAATCTACGTCTTGATATAAAGCCCTTAATACGGCTATTTTTATCTACTTCTGCTAAGTATCTATGAATCACATCTCTAAGATGTTCTATATCCGTAGAGATAGTGGCTTTTTTATCACAATTATTTTTTTCAAACCACGCTTCAACAACTGAATTACTCAAGTTCATAGCAGTTGCAACAATGTTAACACTTGACTTTGAATCAACTTCTCTCACTCTTGCATTGCAGTTATATCTCATATTTGTTTTAGCTCTTGAAGTCTTAACCGCGTCAATCCAACTACATCTCGTAATAACATTTTCATCAACATCTATTCTAACTATATCTCCATTATGAAGCTCATTGATAAGTGATGTTTTTACTTTATTTACAAGTGCTGCTTTTGCATGATTTCCTACATGTGAGTGAACAGCATAAGCAAAATCAAGAACTACTGCACCTCTTGGAAGTGTAAAAGCTTCTCCTTTTGGAGAAAAAACTGATATATCTTCACTGTAGAGGTCATTTTTGATCAAATCATAGAACTCTTCTACTGACTCATTTTGATAGCCAAGGTTATTGAGCCAATCTAACTTGATTGCATCATCGCCACCGCTTTTATATTTCCAATGCGCTGCAACTCCAAGTTCTGCTGTTTCATGCATAGCATAAGTTCTAATTTGTACTTCAAAAATAGCAGCCTTATAAAAAACAGTGGTATGGATAGTTCTATAACCATTATCTTTTGGAACAGCGATATAGTCTTTAAATCTTGAAGAGAGCGGTTTAAAATGAAGATGGATAAGACCTAAAATGTTATAGCATTTAACAGGGTCATTTGTTAAGATTCTAAGGGCAAGGAGATCTAAAATCTCTTCTATTCCAACGCCTTTTCTTTGCATTTTAAGATATATCGAGTATCTATGCTTTACACGAGAAAATACCTCAAAGTCATCCTCACAAAAACCATTTTGTACCAAAACCTTCTCAATAGCCTCTTTAAACTCAATAAGCTTCATCTCAATAGCATGATAGTGAACATCAAGGTAGCTATCTATCTGAGCTTTTTCCTCTTTGAAAAGAGTTGAGAAACTTAAATCTTCTAATAAATTTTTTAAAAAAGAGATACCTAAACGATGGGCAATAGGGGCATAAACAACGAGTGTCTCTTCTGCGATTCTCTCTTGCTTTTGTGGTGTTAGAGATTCAAGGGTAAGCATGTTATGAAGTCTGTCGCAGAGCTTAACAACCAACACCCTTACATCTTCAATACTAGCTAAGAGCATTTTACGAAATGAGAGTGCTGAGACAACAAGCTTTTCATTTGAATTTGAAGATATAAGCTCTGCATCTCTGATAGAGTCAATCTTTGTAAGACCTTCAACAAGATGAGCTACATCTGAGCCAAACACATCTTTTATCTCTTCAATATCAACTTCTGTATCTTCAACAACGTCATGAAGAAGTGCAGCTATTGCCATAGCCTCATCATTAGTAATAGATGAGACAATACTTGCTACTAAAATTGGATGGATGATATAAGGCTCGCCACTTTTTCTAAACTGGCTTATATGCGCAGCAGTAGAGTAATCTAGCGCTTTTTGAAGAGCTTCGCTTGGAGGAATTTGAGTAAATAGATACTCAGTGGCTGAGTCAACAGTATCTATTTTTTTTATTTGTTCGATATCAACTTGACTCAAGGTTAACTCACTATTTTTTTATATCAACAAAGCCTTTGATTGTAATAAGGCCCTCAGCAATTTCCATAAGAGCTAAATCAGCTGTTTTAATCTTTTTAGAAACATTTAATTTACTAACAGCGCCATTTAGAAGCTCATCTGTTCTCTTCGCTACTGCTATTGCTAACTGGTAACTATCCATATTTGGGTTATTGTCTAATATCTTTGCTGTTAATTCTTCGATTTTCATTTTTATTTCCTTTTGGTTTTGTGTAGTTTAACTTATCTTACTATTGAGCAGTTCTTCATATTTCCATTTTGTAAAATATCAAGGAGATTGCCTTTTACAAACATATCACATACTAAAATAGGAAGTGAATTGTCTTTTGCAAGTGCTATTGATGTATCATCCATAACTTTTATATTATCACTTAGAGCTTGTTCATACGTTAGCTCTTGAAGTTTAACTGCATCGCTAAATTTATTTGGGTCTTTATCATAAACACCATCTACTTTAGTAGCTTTGATGATTACTTCTGCGCCAATCTCAACTGCTCTAAGAGTTGCAGCTGTATCTGTTGTAAAAAATGGGTTTCCAGTTCCTGCTGCAAATATAACAACACGACCCTTTTCTAAATGACGAACTGCGCGACGGTTTATATATGCTTCTGCAATTTGTTCCATCTTAATAGCTGTTTGCATACGAACTTGAAGTCCAACATGCTCACACGCTTCTTGCATCGCAATTCCGTTGATTACAGTTGCTAACATTCCCATATAATCGCCAGAAGTTCTTTTTATAATTCCATCTTGTGCTGCTGTTACACCGCGAATGATATTTCCGCCCCCTATAACTATGCCAACTTCAATATTAGCTTCAACCAAAGACTTAATCTCTTGAGAGATGAAGTTTAAAATTTTAGTGTCAATTCCATAACCAGCTTCACCTGCTAAAGCTTCGCCTGAAAACTTAACCAATACCCGTTTGTTAGCCATGCAATTCCTTTGTTAAAATTGTGCGAATTGTACTTAAGTTTGTCTTTGATATTGCTTTGTCTTATAAATTATTACTTGGTTTGACACTCGTTATATATTTTAGTATACTTCGCTCCTAAAAATTTAAATTTTGGAAAAACAGAATGAAAAAAGTAATTAAAAAATTTCTTCCTCTTCTTCTTTTAGCATCTTCTTTATATGCAGAATTTGATTATGATGGACAAGTAAGACTTCGTTATGAGAGTTTTGATAATATGAACGAAAAATATTATGGAACAAAACCCGCTCTTGGCGAGGCTCATGATAGCTATCTTATGTCAAGAATTCAACTTGGACTGATCTACAACTTCAACGACAACTGGAATGCAAAAATATCTATGCAAGATGCTAGAGTTTTTGACTGGGGATTTTCTAGTGATGATTGGTATAACAAAGAGTTTGAGCAAGTTCATAGTACACAGAGCGACTTTTTTGAGTTGCATGAAACATTTTTACAATACAAAGACAAAAATGTAGTAGTAACTGCTGGAAGACAAAAAATCACCTACGGAGATTTAAGAGTTTTTGGGCCAGGTGAGTGGAAGAACTCAGGAAAGTGGATATGGGATGCCATTAAAGTATCTCTTAGAGATGGGGATAACTTTGTAGATTTTTTCTATGGAGCGATGATGCTTCATGATCCTGATCAGTTTAGCTTAAATCACCGCCATGGGTACTATGGCGCTGGCATGTATGGACACTATGCTTACAAAAAAAATGCTGCAATTGAGCCAATACTTGCATATAAGCTAAATGACAAAAGAGGAGGACTCTATGATTCACTAGAGAGTTATTATGCTGGTGCTAGAGCCTATGATACAGATTTATACAACTGGTTTTATGATATGACTTATATAAAATCTTTTGGAGATAAAACAAAGTTAGACTATGAGAAGGTTTCTATAGATGGTATTGGTATTCACGCAGATGGTGGATATAACTTTAAGTCAATTGATACAAAGCTTGGTTTAGGCTATACGTATGCAAGTGGAGATGATCCAAATACTAAAGATGATGAAACATTTGACTCTGTCTTTGGAGCAAGTGATAAGTACTATGGTAGATTAAACATCATGCAGTGGGTAAACATAAAAGATTATGAACTATTTGCTATATATGAACCAAACAAAAAAACAAGTATAAAGTTTGAATACCATAAATTTTATGCAGACGAGCCAACAAACAAGTGGTTAAGTTATACAATCTCTACAATGCAAGATGACCATTATGGAGATGAGATAGATATTTTTGGAACATATAAATATTCCCAAAATATAGACCTTCTTCTTGGTGTAGGTTACTTTATGAGCGGAGGCTACATAAAAGAGGCGATGAAAACAAGAAACGACATAAGCGATGAAAACGCTTTTGGTCTAGTTGCTCAGTTTACTTATAGTTTTTAAAAATTTCATTCTATTTTTTTAACCATTTTATGAACATATTTTAGTTCATAACTGGCTATAAAATCTCTTCTCTATTAAAGTGCTATAAGCTCTGAGACCTCTGAGAAAACCACCGCTCTGTTTGACTCTTTTGTGTCTAAGATTCTCTCACAAAGCAGAGCAAGATTTTCATCTACATTTGGCACTAAAGAGCGAATATTTTGCAACTTCTCATTTTTAAGAGTGTTTGTAAATCTATCATATGCCGAATATGCCTCTTGTTGTGAGAGTTTATAGTAGAGTTTTCTGCCTATCTCAAAGAGTTCAAACTCCTCATTTTTTCCACTGCTTACTCTCTCGCTAAAACCTATCTCTATATCTATTTTTCGCTCTCTTAAATAAGCGCCGAGTTTCATCAAAAAGCCTATTGCAGAGGGTGTGTAGAGTTTTAGAACTCTCTCGTTAAATAGCTCAAAACTCTCATCTCTATTTTTTAATCTTTTATACTCAAGCATAAGAGTCTCTACATAAAAGTTTGCATATTTAAGCGGAGCGGATTTTATGACGCTGTATCCCTCAAGCCCTTCGCTTGTTATTTTTCCACCCAAAGAGATGTGAACACCGCCCTCCATCTCGTTATCTATTTTTACTTTACACCCCTCAAATCCTATATCTCCAAGCCCATGTAGACCGCATCCTTTTACACATCCAGACCAGTACATTCTCACTCTTGCATCACTTAGCGGTACTGTCCTCTGGAGATACTCCGCCATATTTAGCGCATCGCTCTTGTTCTCTATAACCCCAAATGAGCAGTGCTGTGAACCTGCACAAGCTATAAGATGGTTTTTATATGGCGAATCTACACTTTTGTATTTTTGAAATATCTTCTCTTGTAGAAGTGAATCATAATCAGTAACGCCAAATATATAAACACTCTGCTCTATGTCAAAACG
>NZ_JAQVKA010000052.1 GCF_028694895.1 Sulfurimonas sp.
TGTTAGAGTTTTCTATCTACAACGATATACCGCATCTATTAACCCCAGTTATCACAAAAGCAAAACAGGCGATAGTAGCTCTTAATAACATGGTATTAGAGATGGAGAGACGCTACGCTTTGATGAGCGAGAACAGAACAAAGAGTATAGAGAGTTATAACGAAAAGGTTAAGCGCGAAGGTGGAGAACATCTTCCATATATAGTAGTAATCATAGACGAATTAGCAGATTTAATGATGACAAGCGGTAAGGATGTTGAGATCTCAATAGCAAGATTAGCACAGATGGCAAGAGCTTCAGGCATTCACCTAGTTGTAGCAACGCAAAGACCTTCAGTTGATGTTGTAACTGGCTTAATTAAGGCAAATCTTCCATCTCGTATCTCATATAGAGTAGGGCAGAAAGTTGATAGTAAAATCATACTAGATCAGCAAGGGGCAGAGTCACTCTTAGGTAAGGGTGATATGCTCTTTACTCCTCCAGGCTCCACAGGCTTAGTACGCCTTCACGCACCTTGGAGCACTGAAGAAGAGATAGAAAAAATAGTTGATTTTATAAAATCGCAAAGAGCACCAAACTATGATAAAAGCTTTTTAGTAGAAGATAGTGAAAATAACTACTCATCAAGTGAGAGTTATGAAGAGCTCGATCCGATGTTTGATGAGGCTAGAAATGTGGTTTTAACTGATAAAAAAACATCTATTTCATATCTACAAAGGAAACTTCAAATCGGCTATAACAAATCTGCAAGGTTAATTGAACAGCTCGAAAATGAGGGCATCTTATCTGCACCAAACTCAAAAGGTTTGCGTGATATTTTGTAATGACAAAAATACACTTTGTCTTTACAAAACTCCAAAACTCTTTTAGCGTATATGTTAAAAATTTAGAACAACTATCAATTGAGCAGATTAAGAGCATAGAAGCCTTTGTTGAACAAAGAAGAGGCTTTTTTTATTTTGACACATACACTTTTTTAATTCCAAAGAGAGTTGAATTTGAAGAATTTAAAACTCTAATAGAAGCTATTTTCATTGATACACTTTGCGAGGAAAAAGTTTTAAAAACCACACAAGCACACAAAGTAGAGTATGGAAAATATAAAGGAATGCTCTATTGTGATCTACCTGATGTATATCTTTTATGGCTAAAAAGTAACTATAAAGGAAAAGATAGAGAGATAATTGACTCTGAATTAAAATCAAGAGCTCTATAGCGTTACTATAAGAAACATATTTTAAATAAAATATATATAACTTGTTTACTATGGTAACACTATGCTTTTTGTGTTTCTTTATTTAGTTACAATCTCTCTAAATTTTAAAACATAGGAATAATAATGTCATTTATACAAGATTATAAAGCACATATAATAGAAAGAGAAGCTCTTGGGGTTCCACCACTACCTTTAAATGCTGAGCAGACTGTTGCATTAGTAGAGATGATAAAAGACAACAAAGGCGATATGGCTCAAAATATCGATCTTCTTACAAATCGTGTTTCACCTGGCGTTGATGACGCTGCATATGTAAAAGCTGCATTTTTAAATGACATTGCGCTAGAAAAAATAACTATCAAAGAGATATCTGCTCCTCGCGCTGTAGAGATGATGGGTATGATGCTTGGTGGATACAACGTTAAGCCTTTGGTTGATGCACTTACTTCTAAAAATAGTGATGTAATAAATGCTGCTAAAGAGGCACTAAAACATACCCTTCTTGTTTATGATTCATTTAATGATGTAGAAGAGATTTATAAAGCTGGAAACACTCATGCTACTGAAGTTATCAAATCATGGGCAGATGCTGAGTGGTTTACTTCAAAGCCAGCATTAGCAGATAAGATGACTCTAACTGTATTTAAAGTAGCAGGAGAGACAAATACAGATGATCTCTCGCCAGCTTCAGAAGCATTTACTCGTTCAGATATTCCACTTCATGCAAACTCTATGCTTGTTGCTAAGATGGATAACCCTATTGAGACTATCAAAAAACTAAAAGAAAAAGGTCACCCAATCGCATACGTTGGTGATGTTGTTGGAACTGGAAGCTCAAGAAAATCTGGTGTAAACTCTGTTCAGTGGCATATGGGTGAAGATATCCCAGGTGTTCCAAACAAGCGTACAGGTGGTGTTGTTCTTGGTAGTATTATCGCTCCTATCTTCTTTGCTACATGTGAAGACTCAGGTGCATTGCCACTTGAACTTGATGTATCTGAAATGGAGACAGGTGACGTTATCACTATCTATCCATATAAAGGTGAAGCTCATAAAGATGGCAAGTGTATTGCTACTTTTAAACTAAACCCAAACACAATTACTGATGAAGTACGCGCTGGTGGACGTATTCCTTTGATTATTGGACGTGGACTTACTTCTAAAGCTCGTGGTGTTTTAGGGCTTGGTGTATCTGATGTATTTTTAACAGCTGAACAACCAACAGATAGCGGTAAAGGATACACACTAGCTCAAAAAATGGTTGGTCGTGCATGTGGTATGAAGGGTGTTCGCCCTGGAATGTATGTAGAGCCTGAGACATCTACTGTAGGTTCTCAAGATACAACAGGTCCAATGACAAGAGATGAGATAGTAGAACTTGCAGCTCTTGGCTTCTCAGCTGATTTGGTTATGCAATCATTTTGTCATACAGCTGCATATCCAAAGCCTTCAGATATCGTGATGCATCACACATTGCCAGACTTTATCTCTAAACGCTCAGGTGTTGCACTTCGCCCAGGTGATGGTGTTATCCACTCATGGTTAAACAGAATGGTTCTTCCAGACACAGTAGGAACTGGTGCTGATAGTCATACACGTTTTCCTATTGGTATCTCATTCCCAGGTGGTTCTGGTATCGTTGCATTTGCTGGTGTAACTGGTTCTATGCCACTAACTATGCCAGAGTCTGTTCTTGTTCGCTTCAAAGGTGAATTACAACCAGGTATCACTCTTCGTGACCTTGTAAACGCTATTCCTCATCAAGCTATAAAAGAGGGACTTTTAACTGTTGAGAAAAAAGGCAAGAAAAACATCTTTGCTGGTCGTATCATGGAAATTGAGGGCATGCCTAATATGAAGTGTGAGCAAGCTTTTGAGCTCTCTGATGCTTCTGCTGAGAGAAGTGCAGCTGCATGTACAGTTTTACTAAATGAAGAGCCAGTAATCGAGTATCTAAAATCAAACGTAACTCTTTTAGAGTCTATGATTAAAGCTGGATATGAAGATAAGCGTACAATTCAACGTCGTATAGACAAGATGAAAGAGTGGTTAGCGTCTCCATCACTTATGAAGCCAGATGCTGACGCTGAGTACGCTGCGGTAATCGATATAGATTTAAACAGTATCACAGAGCCTATTTTAGCTTGTCCTAACGATCCAGATGATGTTGCAACTCTTAGTGAAGTTCTTGCATCTTCTCGTCCTACAAAAATTGATGAAGTGTTTGTTGGTTCATGTATGACAAACATTGGTCACTACCGTGCTTTAGGTGAAGTTTTAAAAGGCGAAGGTCCAGTTCCAACAACTCTTTGGGTTTGCCCTCCAACAAAAATGGATGAGAAACAGTTAACTGAAGATGGTTACTATACAATCTTTGGAGCAGCTGGTGCTAGAACTGAAATCCCTGGATGTTCACTATGTATGGGTAATCAAGCTAGAGTTGCAGATAATGCAGTAGTATTTTCAACTTCAACTCGTAACTTTGATAACCGCCTAGGAAAGGGCGCTCAAGTTTATCTTGGCTCTGCAGAACTCGCTGCAGTATGCTCTATGCTTGGACGTATCCCAACTCAAGCTGAATACTTAGAGAAGACTAAAAAGATAGAAGGTAAAGAGAGCGAGATATACAAATATCTTAACTTTAACCTTATTAAAGACTACAAACTCTAAACCCTAAACTATAGCGCAGAACTCTTTCTGCGCTACCTACATATAATAATAATCACTCAACCAAAAAATAACAACAATTTTTTATCTTATTTTGTTAAAATGCCTTAAAAATTTAATATCTTGGATTTAATACAAAATGCAAAAAATATATAAAATTGTTATTCTAGTCCTCTTTTTAATTGGTGGAACACTATTTTTATTTAACAACTTTATAAGTAACTATAACAATGAGATAGAAAAAACAGAATATAAAATAAATGGTATAGAATTTGCACAAAAGATTCAAAAGTTTATACTTAAGATTCAAAAGCTAAGAGGCTATAGCCAGTTTGATAAATTTTTGGTAGATGAATCAGAATATAGCAATATATTAAACAGTGTTGAGTTAATCAAGACAGATGTTAAAAAAGAGATGAAAGAGATAAGAGCTTTAAAAAGTCTATATCCAGAGCTTTATGATAATAGTTATGACTACGTTATGGATAATATTATAATCATAATAGATGGCTCAATTGATGATAAAATCGTTCTATATCAAAAATATACACATGCTATAGAAGAGCTAAAAGAGCGTGCCTACTATTTGGGTTTTAAATCAAAATTACTTTTAGAATCTGATGGAGATAAGTATTTTTTTGTAGAGGTTATGCTAAAACATCTACCAAATCTAATAGAAGTAGTTGGTAAAATCAGAGCAAAAACAACCAAAGCTATTTTGGATAACTCTACGGATAATGAGCTTTTGTACTCTATTAAAAACAACTGTCTTTTATGCGAAGAGCATATAAAACAGATATATAAAGCAGTAGATGAGATATATGATGATAATGAAAAAACAAGACTCTTCTCTTTACTTGAAAATATAAACAGTGAAACTCAAAACATGCAGCAGTATGTTAAAAATACTGTTCTTTTACATGATGCTAAGATTGAAGCGTTAGAGTTTTTTAAAATATCAACGAATGTTATCGATAAGATGTTTATTCTCTACACCACTGATGCTGAGTTTTTAAGTCAAAAATTAAATCAAAAACTAGAAAAATTAAAAAAAACAAAACTATATGGAATCGTAATAGGAGCCTTTGTTGTCCTTTTGATTTTTCTAACCATAGCCTCTATGTTAAGAAGTTATATCTTATATGTTAAGAGTGAAAAGAAGATAAAGAATAATTTAACATCAATAATAAATCTTAAAAATGATTTAGAAAAGTGTAATACTATTGAAGAGATTGCTTCATCATCTCTTTACTTTTTTGCAAATAAATTTGGTGTTGTTCAAGGGGCTATTTATATATATAATGAAGAAAATAACAAACTTTACTTAGCTTCATCTTATGCTACAAATAAGATGAAGCCTATTGTAGAGCTTGGAGAAGGGCTAGTTGGAGAGGTTGCTGTTCAAAAAAAAGGAATACAGACAGATTTAAAAGATAATAAAAAAATAAACTTTCGTATAGAAGATATTAGTATTGAGCCATCAAATATATGTACTGTCCCGCTTATAAGTTATGAGAAAATATTTGGTGTTTTACAACTAGGTTTTATGCAAAAACATGAGATTGTAAATAATGAAGATTTTACATATTTTATAGATATGATTATAGGTTTTTTACGTAATGCAAAATATTCTGATACAAATAGACAATATCTAGAGCTAATAGATAAATATGTAATAACATCAAAAACAAATAAAAAAGGGATCATTACTGATGTAAGTGATGCCTTTACAAAAATATCTGGATATACAAAAGAAGAGATTATAGGAAAAGCACACTCTATAGTTGCGCATCCAGATACACCAAAAGAGCTTTATGAAGAGATGTGGGAAACAATCCTTCAAGGTAAAATATACGAAGGTGAGATAAAAAACCTAAACAAGAGTGGTGCAGAGTATTGGATAGAGACTACGATAACTCCAACAAAAGATAAATATGAAAATATCCTAGGCTTCTCAGCGATAATAAGAGATATTACAGATAAAAAAAGGATTGAGGAGTACTCAATTACTGATGCCCTAAGTGGGCTTTACAATAGACGCTTTTTTGATATAAACTTTAACAAAGAACGTAAAATATCAAAAAGAGATAATAAAAGCTTAGCTCTGTTGATTGTGGATATTGATTACTTCAAGCAGTACAATGACACTTATGGCCATCAAAGAGGTGATGAGATACTAAAGTCAGTTGCATTAGCCATGAAATCGTTATTTAAGCGAGCAAGTGATTATGTGTATAGGTTAGGAGGAGAGGAGTTTGCAGTCTCTTTTTATACAAATGATAAAGAGAGTGCCTTAAATAGAGCGGAATCCCTACGTAAAAGTATTGAGGATTTAAAAATAGAGCATCTATCTAGTGCAATCTCAAACTATCTTTCTATATCTATCGGCGTGACATTTATACCTAAAGAGTGCGCTATGGAAGTAGATGAAATATATAAAATAACTGACAAAGCGCTATACAGCGCTAAGAATAGTGGTAGAAATAGAGTAGTTGAAGCTACTATTAATCTCTAATAATATCGAATTCTAAAGGGTACGAGGGCATAAATAAAATCTTATTTATGCTTTGATTTTGTTTTTGATTTTTAAAAACAATAGTGACTCTATTTTCAAATTCATCTAAGTATGAGATAGATTCTATCAAATTGCCACTTTTCTTTATGTTAAAGAGCGTATCCCCATATTTAGCTGTATAGCTATCTTTTGAGTCCTCTTTTGCATTTGCTATCATCTTAAAAAAGTCAAAGTTTGACTCAATCCTTCTGATAATAACCTGCTCAATCTCAGGTTCTACAATAGTTACATCATAGTCGTTTATATAAACCTCTTTTTTTACAGGTTTGAAGTAACTCCATCTCGCATTCTGCGGCTTAGTAGCTATTATATGTCCTGTGTAACTGATTGTTTTATTTTTCTCATCTGTGATGCTTTGCACAAAATCAGCATCAAATGAGGTTATAGAATCTAAAGAGGCAAAGAGCTCAGAAACGATGAAAAGTGCTATAAAAAATAATTTCATTTTTATCCTTAATTTATAAAAATTATATCTTAGCAACTGTTTACATATTATTTAATATATAGCAAATAGAAAATGATTCTTACGTTTATGCGATTTCTAATTATATGTATGATAAAATAAAAATAATTTCAGTGGTAGGTGCCTATTTTACGCACTTATCTATAATAAGGTTGCGGATGCTACAAGCATTAATGGGTAAGATTTTTGGTACTACAAATGATAGAGAACTAAAAAGATACAATCAAATAGTAAGTAAAATAAATAACTTGGAGAGTAAATATAAAGCTCTTAGTGATGACGCACTAAAAAATGCGTTTAATGAGATAAAACAGAGTGTTTTATCTGGTGCTAAAAGTTTAGATGACGTTTTAGTTGAATCTTTTGCGATAACAAGAGAAGCAAGCTCAAGAGTGCTTAATATGAGGCACTTTGATGTGCAGCTCATGGGAGGAATAGTCTTACATGAGGGCAAGATTGCAGAGATGAAAACAGGAGAGGGTAAAACGCTAGTAGCTACCCTTCCTATAGTTCTTAATGCAATAAGTGGCAAAGGTGTGCACCTTGTTACAGTTAATGACTATCTTGCTTCAAGAGATGGTAATGAGATGCGACCACTCTATGAGTTTTTAGGTTTTAGTGTTGGCGTAATCTTAGAAAACATGAATGATCCCGCTCTAAAGCGAGAAGTTTATAATGCAGACATCACTTATGGAACAAATAATGAGTTTGGATTTGATTATCTAAGAGATAATATGAGCTATTCTCGTGAGAATATGGTCCAACGTGGGCACAACTTTGTTATCGTTGATGAAGTTGATAGTATCTTGATTGATGAGGCTAGAACTCCTCTAATCATTTCAGGGCCAACAAACAGAACACTTAGAGACTTTAAAGATGCTAATGATATTGCTCTTAAGCTCCTTAAAGATGAGCATTTTAGTGTAGATGAAAAAGATAAAACAGTCCTTTTAACAGAAGAGGGCATTACAAGAGCAGAAGAACTTTTTAAAGTTGAGAACCTATACAGCCCAGAGAACGCTTCACTCTCGCATATACTAGATCAAGCACTAAAAGCAAACTATCTTTTTGAAAAAGATGTTGATTATGTTGTAAATGATGGTGAAGTTGTAATAGTAGATGAGTTTACAGGACGCCTAAGCGAAGGTCGTCGCTTCTCAGAAGGGCTTCATCAAGCACTTGAAGCAAAAGAGAGTGTTGAGATAAAAGAAGAGACACAAACTCTAGCTGATATTACATTTCAAAACTACTTTAGAATGTATAACAAACTTGCAGGAATGACGGGAACAGCACAAACAGAGGCATCGGAGTTTGCTCAGATCTACTCTTTAGATGTTATCTCTATACCTACAAATATCCCTATATCAAGAAAAGATTTAAACGACCTAATCTATAAAACAGAAAGAGAGAAGTTTGAAGCGGTTATAAATACCATTAAAAAACTCTCATCTACTGGTCAGCCTGTACTTATTGGAACAGCTTCTATAGAAAAATCAGAAATACTACATGAAGTACTGAAAAAAGAGAAAATAGCTCATACTGTTTTAAATGCAAAGAACCACGCACAAGAGGGTGAAATCATTAAAAATGCTGGTGCAAAAGGCGCTGTAACTATCGCTACAAATATGGCAGGGCGTGGTGTTGACATCAAAGTAAGTGATGAAGTAAAAGCTCTTGGCGGTCTATATATTATAGGAACAGAGAGACATGAAAACAGAAGAATTGATAATCAGTTAAGAGGAAGAAGTGGTCGTCAAGGAGACAATGGAACAACTCAGTTTTATCTATCTTTAGAAGACTCTCTTTTGCGTATTTTTGGAAGCGATAAGATTAAGAGCATCATGGAGAGACTTGGCGTTGAAGATGGCGAGTATATAGAGTCAAAAATGGTTACTCGTGCAGTTGAGAAAGCTCAGAAAAAAGTTGAAAACATGCATTATGAGGGCAGAAAGCATATTGTAGAGTATGATGATGTTGCAAATGAGCAGAGAAAAATAGTATATAGATTTAGAAACCAACTCCTAGACCCAGAGTTTGATATATCTGCAAAAGTAAATGAAATCAGAGCAGCTTATATTGAGCATTTATTAGCTAATGCCTCTATCTATAATGGCGGAATGAAAGAAGATTTTAATTTAGAAAAACTCTTTAAACTTCTTCATGAAGAGATAGACTTAGAGCTGAAGTCATCTGATTTTAAGGCTTATGAGTATGAAGAACTCTTAGATGCCCTAACGCAAAAAGTCAAAAGTGTATATGATGAAAAAATGGGTGTACTTGATGCTTCAGTTTGCAATGAAATAGAGAGAGAGTTATACTTAAAAGAGCTAGACAACGCATGGAGAGAGCATCTTTATGCTATGGACAATATGAAAACTGGTATTAGACTTCGTGCTTACAATCAAAAAGATCCACTTGTTGAGTATAAAAAAGAGAGCTTCAATCTATTTACAGAGCTTGTTGAAGATATTAAGTTTAATACTATCAAAACTCTTCAAATTATTAGATTTAGAGTTGAAGACCCAGAAGAAGAAGCAAAAAAAGTTGCCCAGAAGCTAGAGCTACAAAGAAAAATAAACGAAGCTTCAATCCAATTTAATCATTATGAAAATGAGATGCAAAACGAGAGTAAAAAAATATCTAGAAATGATCTTTGTCCTTGTGGAAGCGGAAAGAAATACAAACTTTGTTGCGGTAAAAGTGGTCCTAAAAAAGGTGTTTTTGCTTCTTGAAAACATCAATTGTTACATATTTAGTAAAAAGATTTTTACGCTTTGATAACGAACAGCCTTTTATATTTCTCTCAGCGCTTTTAGCGTTTTTAGGAATATCACTCGGCGTAATGGTTCTTTTAATCGCTATGGCCCTTATGAATGGGTTTGATAATGAGTTTAAGAAGAAGCTAACCATTATGAACTATCCACTAACAATAACTCCTAAGTTTTATGGCGCTGTTAATGAAGAGTTACTTCTAAATCTTCAGACAAAATTCCCAAATTTGAGTTTTAGTCCATATGTTCAATCAGCAATTATGGCTAGAAGTGGCTCAAGACTTGAAGGTGGTTATCTTTTTGGTGTTGACTTTAAGAGTGAAGTGAAAGTAAATAGTGTTTTAAAAGAGGCTATTAAAGATCAAAGTTTTGATAAATTTGATGTGCTAATTGGTAAAACATTAAAAGATGAGTTTGGGCTCTCAAATGATGATAAATTGATGTATATATTTACACATGTAGAACCAGGTGGGATGAATATTACACCAAAGATTAAAAGATTTAGTGTAAAAGGTTTTTTTGATTCTGGGTTATCTGCTTATGATAAAGCGTATAACTACACTACTATAGCCTCTCTTCAAGCTATGCTAAACTTGCCAAGTAATCAGTATAGCGGTATCCATATATTTTCACAAAATCCACAAGAGGATATTGTAAAAATTAAAGAGCATCTTTCTACAAGTGTAAGTATAAAAGGGTGGTGGGAAGATAACGTAAACTTTTTTGCAGCCCTTGAGTTAGAAAAGGCTTCACTATTTATAGTTTTAATGCTTATTATACTTATAGCTGCTATAAACATCATCTCGTCGCTTCTTATGACTGTGATGAATAGAAGAAGCGAGATAGCACTGCTTCTATCATTGGGTGCAACTCCTGCTGAGATTAAAAAAGTGTTTTTATATCTCGGGATTGTTATAGGAACTAGCGGAATTTTTGCTGGTGTTATTTTTGGTATGAGTGGTTTATGGGTTCTTAGTACTTTTGATATTGTACATCTTCCAAAAGATGTATATCCGACATCAACACTGCCACTTGATTTAAGTATAAAAGATTTTCTTTCTATTGTTGTTGGAGCATTTGTTATTGTAATTATCTCATCATTTTACCCTGCAAAAAAGGCAAGCGAAGTAGATATCTTAACTGTTCTTAGAAATGAGTAGGGTTACTCTTTATCTTCACTATCTTTAAATAAACCAAGAGGATACATCAGTGTTCTCTTGATAATGTTATAAGGCGCCACTGCTATATCTTTTGCTAGTTGTGTATTTACATCTGGATCATCAAGTGCGCCAGTAAGTGTTAGCGTTGTAGAAACGCTCTTATCGCCAAGTATTATATGCCCAAGAAGAGGTATCTTTGAGAGTG
>NZ_JAQVKA010000053.1 GCF_028694895.1 Sulfurimonas sp.
GCTATCTTCCCTATGGTAATCCTAGATACAGGGGATGAAGACAAAAGACTTGGCAATGGAAAAACGTGGTATCGCCTTCCTGTATGGATGCAAAAGAGCTGGGATGAGTGGACGTCGTTTTGGGGTGGTGGTTATGTTCTCAATGATGCACCAGACAAAAAAGATTACTCATTTGGTGGCTGGCAAATCCAAAAAGATATAAATGAAAAATGGACACTAGGCGGAGAAGTTTTTGCAAAAGGCAAAGACTCTGAAGAAGAGCAGGGAACTACTCTTCTTAACTTTGGTGGTTTTTATAAACTAGATCATGACTTAGAGCTTCTGTTTTCTGCGGGTCATAGCATTAACGGCAAAAGCCATGCAATCGGATATTTAGGATTATTGTGGGAGTTTGGTGGCCATGAGGGTGCAGTAGAAGCTAGTTCAGGCAAACCTGCGTGGTCTGCAAGTCAAACAGGTAGATAAGGTTTAATACATTGTCAAATATTTTGATACTTACTCATCCTGCTTTTGGCATTTTGAGTGTTCTTGCAGCTGTATGGTTGTTAGTTGAGACCATGAATGCTAATGGCCTCAATCAAGCTCGCATTACTAAAGCTGCTTATGGCGTAACTATCTTTATGCTCTTAGCTTGGATATTTGGCGGAGTGTGGTATGTCGAGTACTATCCAATGGAAAAAGCAATGATATTAAATGGGCCGTGGGCATTTGCACATAGCTTTTATATGGAAGTAAAAGAGCATCTGTTTTTTATACCTCTTATTCTTGCTCTATACTTACCGGTAGTTGTTACTCGCAATAGATTGCATGCTAATCGCACTGCACGTATAATGGTTGTAGCTATTTGTATCAACATTATTATATTATCACTCTCTATTGAAGTGGCAGGGGCTGTTATAAATCAAGGTTCAAAAGTTAGTTTTGTTCAAAAAGATTCTCTAGGAGATAAGCAATAAGCATGGATAATCAAAAACTAGATATGAAATCAGCCGCTTTTGGTTTATCAGCTATTATAACTATAGTATTAAACACGTTTCTAGTATGGGCTAAAGAGTCTTATAAGCCTCTTGAAGAAGCGATGACTACACTTAGTGGCCACCATTGGATTACGCATAGTATATTTGATATTGTTTTGTTTATTGGTCTTGGATATATTTTTTATTATATAAATGTTGCTGATAAAATTAGAGATGCAAGGCTCGTAAATGTCTTATACTTATCAGTTATAGTATCTACATTAGGCCTTATTGGTTGGTTTTTATAGTATTTTAAAAGCTACCAAAATAAGAAGTTATATTTTAGACTTTATAAAATCTTCCATCTCATAAACTATCTCTTCTATCGTTCCTTCGCCATTAATAACATGTAAAATATTTTTAGCTCTGTAAAAATCTTGTATATTAGCTAAGGGTTCAGTATATATTTTCATACGATTATCGAAGACCTCTGTGTTGTCATCAGCTCCACGAGCACGACCTAAAACTCTATCTTTTGCTGTTTCTTCGCTTACAAAAACTTCTATAACATTGCAAAGCTCTAAAGAGGAATCCTCATTTAGATACTCATCTAGTGCGTTTAACTGCTCCATACTTCTTGGATATCCATCTATGATAATTATCGGAGTAGGGGCATTTTTGATAGCATTTACAATGGTTTCTATCGCTATTTTTATAGGAACGATAAGACCTTTAGAGATATAACTATCTATCTCTAAGCCAAGCTTTGAGCCACTTGCTACTTCAGCTCTGAGCATATCGCCTGTTGAGTAGTGAGTTACTTTATCGATTTGTTTAGCGATTAACTCAGCATCTGTTGTTTTTCCAGATCCAGGTGCGCCAATAATTAAAAATAGTTTTTTCATTTTTTAGTGCTTTTTTAATAGTTTTTTTTGATAGCGACAAAATGCCGCTACCTATTTGAGGGTTTATCTAAGTTTTATATGCAGATCTCTAAGTTGATTTGCATCAACTGCACTTGGCGCTTTTGTAAGGATACAAGAAGCTTTTTGTGTTTTAGGAAATGCAATAACATCACGAATACTTGATTTCTTTGAAATCAACATCATAAGTCTGTCAAATCCAATAGCAAAGCCGCCATGTGGAGGAGCGCCAAACTTTAGAGCATCAAGTAAGAAGCCAAACTTCTCTCTAGCTTCCTCTTCATCAATTCCAAGAAGTTTAAATATCTCTTGTTGCATCTCTTCTTTATGGATACGGATACTTCCACCACCAAGCTCAGTACCGTTTAAAACGATGTCGTAAGCGATAGAGTCTATCTCTTCTATATCTTCTTTATCTGTATCTTTTGGTTGAGTAAACGGATGGTGAAGTGCTTTTACACGGCCTTCTTCAACTTCAAACATAGGAAAATCAACAACCCAAACAAACTCGTAAGCGTCTTTATCTACAAGATTCATCTTTTCATGTTCAGCTATGAATATTCTAAGGCGACCCATATAATCCCAAACAGTCTTTTTATCACCTGCACCAAAGAAAACAACGTCTCCAACTTCCATGCCAAGTCTCTCAACTAAAAGTGCGATATCCGCATCTGAGAAAAACTTGATAAGTGGGCCTTTAAGACCGTCCTCTTTCATCTGGAAGTATCCAAGACCTTGCGCGCCAAATTCACGAACATAATCTTCAAAAGTTTTCATCTCACGCTTAGAAAATACCAAATCAGCACCCGGAACTCTAAGAGCTTTTATACGGTTTTTATGTGGTTGCTTCGCTATGTTTGTAAATATTTCATTATCACATCGCTCAAATATATCGATAACATCAACCATTTTTAGGTCATATCTAAGGTCTGGTTTATCAGAGCCGTACCACTCCATAGCGTCTCTGTAAGCTATACGATTAAATGGAGGCTTGATATCAATGCCACATGCGCCAAACATTGCTACAAGAAGCTTCTCTGCAACTTTTATAACATCTTCTTGATTACAAAAGCTCATCTCGACATCTATCTGAGTAAATTCAGGCTGTCTGTCTGCTCTTAAATCCTCATCTCTAAAACACTTTGCTATCTGAAAGTATCTATCAAATCCGCCAACCATTAAAAGTTGTTTAAAGAGTTGTGGAGATTGTGGAAGTGCGTAAAATTCACCACTGTGAACACGAGAAGGAACTAGATAATCTCTTGCACCCTCTGGAGTTGATTTTGTAAGTATAGGAGTTTCAACCTCTAAGAAACCGTTCTCATCAAGCACATTTCTAGCTGCAATCGCCGCTTTTGAGCGAAGGCGGAAAGTCTCATACATAGAAGGATCTCTAAGCTCAAGATAACGATACTTAAGTCTTGTCTCTTCACCTACGTTTTTATCGCCAATAACAAAAGGAACAGCTGCTGAGCGGTTCTCAATAATAAGCTCAGTAACAACAATCTCAACTGCGCCAGTTTTTAAACGAGGATTTGTGAGCCCCTCTCCACGAAGACGAACTTTACCCTTTGCAACAAGAACAAACTCATCACGAACAACGCTTGCTACTTTGTGAGAAGAAGCGCTATCTTCAGGATCACATGTAAGCTGCATCAAACCGCTTTTGTCTCTTAAATCGATAAAAATAATCCCACCATGATCTCTGTAGCTATTTGCCCAACCAGCTAGAGTGACCTCTTGTCCTACGTTTGCTTCACTTAATTCTGTACAATAATGACTTCTCATAAATATAGAGTCCTATTAAATAATTTTCGCGGATTATACCTAAACTACTCTTATCGTACAATTAGAGATAGGCATTTATTTTTTAGCACCAAAGAGTGTATAATGGAGAAAAAAAATTAAAGAGCAATTTTGGATAATAAAACTATAAAAAAAGTTGGTGTTATTTTAAGACCATCGTCTCCGCAGTTAAAGAGTAGCTATGAAAAGCTAGAAAGTATCTTTAAAAGCTACGATATAGAAGTTTTGATAGAAGATAAAAGTGCTAAGATGATAGGTGCGTCTGGAAGCAGTTTTAAAAAGATTTGCACAGAGTGCGATGTTTTAATAAGCTTTGGAGGCGATGGCACACTTATTTCTACTGTTAGAAGATCTTTTGATTATGATATCCCAATACTTGGCATACACGCAGGAAGTCTTGGTTTTTTAGCTGACTTGTCTTTGGATGAACTTGACTCTTTTGTAGAAAAAATAACTCAAAATAGATATAGAATAGATGAGAGATCAGTTCTTGAAGCTACAGTTATAAAAAATGAAAAAGAGACAAAAATGTACGCTTTTAACGACGTAGTTTTAACTCGCACAAGAGTTTCAAATATGATACACATAGAGACACTCATAAACTCTCGCGCATTCAACACATACTATGGCGATGGGGTAGTAGTTTCAACTCCAACAGGCTCAACAGCGTACAATCTCTCAGCTGGAGGACCAGTTCTCTTTCCTATGAGTAACGTTTTTGCACTAACTCCAATCTGTCCTCACTCACTCACCCAAAGACCAGTTGTGCTTCCTGGAAAATTTGAAATAGAGATGAAAACATCAGAAGAGAGAGCTCTTATAATCATAGATGGGCAAGATGTTCATGAACTAGAACTCGGCGAGAGCATCCATATGAAACTAGCAACAAAAACAGTTAAACTGATGCACAAAGAGGAGTACAACTATTTTGATGTACTAAAAGAGAAGTTAAGATGGGGCGAGTAATTAGGCTGAAGCAGAGAGCTTAAGCCCAATAATACCTGCAAAAATGAGAAAAAGACTAAAAATTCTACCAAAATTCATAGGTTCACTAAAGAGTATAATCCCAAATATAGCAGTTCCAATAGCACCAACGCCAACCCACACAGCATAAGCCGTACCTACAGGAAGCGTCTTTAGCGCAATCCCAAGTAACCAAATACTAATAGCCATGGATACGAAAGTGGCAATTGTTGGTAAAATACGAGTAAACCCTTCACTATATTTAAGCCCTATAGCCCATCCAATTTCAAATAATCCTGCGACTATTAATATTGCCCAATTCATAATTATTCCACTTCTAAAGTATATTTTTTAGAATTTTAACATTAAAGAAGTATAATCTCTCTAATATTTACGTGAGGCGGTTAAATGATAGAGAGATTTTATTTAAAAGATTATCTTAGCTTTAAAGAAGTAGAGCTTGAACTTAGTGGCGGGCTTGTGGTATTTACTGGTCCAAGCGGAAGTGGTAAGTCTATTTTAATGGAATCTATTTTATCTTCATTTGGGCACTCCTCTTGTGATGCCTCACTCTGCGAATCTACTGTTGCATGGGAGCTTGACACTGAAGAATACGGTATTGATAGTGATGATATAAATGTATTTAAACATATAAAAAAAGATAAATCAAGATATTTTATAAACAACCAAAGTATCTCAAAAAAAGCGATAAACGAACTCTCTTTAAACTATTTAAGACATCTATCTCTCAGAGATTTTAGTGATTTTGAAAATGAGAAGTTACTACTGATTTTAGATGCTAGAGCAAGCGTGAAAAACCAAGAGTTACACAAAGTAAAGAGCGAGTACAAAGAGGCATTTTTAGAGTATAAAAGGATAAAAAAAGAGCTCTCAGTTATAGAAGATGAGCAAAAAAAAGTAGTAGAGTTAAAAGAGTTTGCCTCTTATGAGATAAAAAAAATAGAGACAATAAATCCTAAAATCTCAGAAGATATAGAACTCTTAGAGATAAAAAAAGAGCTCTCAAAAAAAGAGAAAGTTTTAAAGAGCCTCTTACAAGCAGATGCTATTTTTGAGCATGAACATGCTGTATTTAGCGCTCTGGATTTACTAGATATTGATGGCTCTTTTTTTAGTGATGCTATGAATGAGTTAAGAGCATTTTTAGAGAGCGCACAAGAGAGATTTAGTATGCTTGAAGAGGTTGATGTAGAAGAGGTTTTAAACCGCATAGAAGAGCTTGGAGAGTTAAAAAGAAGATACGGCAGTATAGAAGAGGCTCTTGCATATAAACAAGAGAAGATACTAGAACTTCAAAAGTATGAAAACATTGAGTTTACAAAAGGTGATCTTGAAGCAAGAGTAAAAGAGTTGGATAAAAAAGTTCTTGATTTAGCTTCAAAATTAAGCCTTGCTCGCTACGCAGAACTAGACTCTTTTAGCAAAGACTTAAACAGATACCTAAAAGAGCTTTATCTAAGAGACGCTATTGTTGAGATAAAAGAGAGCGAGTTAAGTGTTTATGGAAAAGATGAGATAACTATAAAACTAAATGGTACTGATTTACAGAAGATAAGTACAGGAGAGTTCAATAGACTAAGACTCGCTATTTTGGCTCTAAAGTCTGAGATTATGAGCAAAGATGGCGGTGTTTTAATGCTTGATGAGATTGATGCCAATCTTAGTGGTGAAGAGTCTATGAGCGTTGCTAAAGTACTAAAGCAGCTCTCAAAACATTTTCAGATATTTGTAATCTCTCATCAACCACAGCTTACATCTATGGGAGATCAACACTTCTTAGTCTATAAAGATGGCGATGAATCACATGTAATAGAGCTTGATTTTGATAGTAGAGTTGAAGAGATAGCTAGGATTATTAGTGGAGAGAGCATCACTCAAGAAGCTAGAGGTTTTGCAAAAGAGCTTTTAAACCTACAAGTAAGAGAGTAAAAAATGATTGTAGATACACATGTGCATCTTGATAATGATAAGTTTATAGATGATTTGGATGAAGTTTTAAATCGTGCGAGAGAGGGCGGTGTAGAGCGTTTTATCATTCCAGGTGCGGATCCAGCGAGTCTAAAGAGAGCAATGTCAATAGCTAAGAGTAATAGTGATGTCTATTTTACAGTTGGTGTACATCCATACGATATGGACTCTTTTAATGAAGATGATTTTAAAGATTTCTTAGAAGATGAAAAATGTGTAGCAGTTGGAGAGTGTGGACTTGATTATTTTAGGCTTGAGGGCAGCGAAGAAGAAAAAGAAGCTGAGAAAGCCAAACAAAAAGAGATTTTTATTGCTCAAATCGAGCTTGCAAAGAAGTATAAAAAACCTCTTATTGTTCATATAAGAGATGCTTCAAGAGACTCAAAAGAGATACTTTTAAAACATAATGCTGCAGAAGTTGGAGGTGTTTTGCACTGTTATAATGCTGATGAAGAGCTTCTTAGTTTGGCAAAAGAGGGCTTTTATTTTGGAATTGGTGGTGTTTTAACCTTTAGTAATGCAAAAAAGCTAATCAATGTGTTACCTAAAATCCCATTAGATAAACTACTCATAGAAACTGATGCCCCATATTTGACTCCAACTCCCCATAGAGGCAAGAGAAACGAGCCTCTTTATACGCAATTTGTTCTTAAAAAAATAGCAGAACTTTTAGAAATTTCGGAGCAAAAAGTCGAAGAAATAAGCACAAAAAACGCCTTTAAACTTTTTCATATTTCTTAGTATTAGTGATTCTTATTATATTATTAATGTTTTTTAGATAAAATCTATCTTTAAATTAATTAAAGAGGAGCACTCAATTTGAAATATATTATTATGTTTTTTATTCCGCTTTTGCTCAGCGCAAACCTTTCTTACCTTACAAATCAAACTAATGAAATCGCAATATTAGAGTCCTTTGACATAGAAGCTTCTTTTTTGTATGACCCAATAATGAATCAAATGAGAAACTCTCAAAGAGATGTCTACTCGGAGCAACAATTTTTTAAAGCTATGGATGAAGCGTATCTTTTTATTCCAACTATCAAAAATATATTGAGTAAATATGGCATACCTCCAGAATTTCTTTTTTTGGCAATGGCTGAATCTAGCTTTTCAACGAAAGCATATTCCGTAAAAAGAGCGTCTGGCTTGTGGCAGTTTATGCCTAATACTGCGAAGTTATATGGACTTAGGATAGATCAATATGTTGATGAGAGAAGAGATGTAATAAAATCAACTGAAGCAGCCGCAAAGTACCTTAGTAAACTTTATGAAAAGTTTGGTAAGTGGTATTTAGCGGCAATCGCTTATAACTGCGGTGATGGAAGACTCTCAAGAGCAATAAAAAATGCAAATAGTGACGAGCTTACAGTTTTACTAGACCCTAAAAAACAATATATTCCTAAAGAGAGCAGATTTTATATAAGAAAGATCGTCTCTCTTGCAATGATTGGAAATGATGAGCAGTTTTTATTAAATAGTGAGTATGAATATCTTCTAAATAGAGCAAACGCTTACTCAATTTCTGCTGTAAATGTACCTAGTGGTGAGTCTTTAAGAAGAGTATCATCGCTTATAAATATCCCTCTAGCAGAGTTGCAAAAGTTAAATAGACACCTTAAACATGATTTTGCACCACCGTATTTAAAAAATTATAATATTTACATTCCATACATAAAGCTTTCTGAGTTTAAACAAAAATATTTTGAAGAAAAGCTAAATAAATTTTACAAAATTCATATAGTAGCTAAGGGTGATAGCCTTTATAGTATAGGTAAAAAGTACAACGTTAGTCATACAATGATTAAAGATTTTAACTCTTTAAAGGGAGATATGTTAAGTTTGAATCAAAAACTTATTATTCCTATAGATGGTAAGGCGAGCGGACAAAGAATTAGTAGTAATTTCTCTACTACGATAAAAATAACCAAGAGTATAAAATCTATTCTTGAATCAAATAAAGTAAATATTTAAAATAACTATAGGAACTGTGACGTCATGGATAGACAGCATATACTTTTAACTGCTTTAGTTATTGTTTTTATTACTGGTTGTAGCACAAGAGGAACAAGAGCTTATACCTCTGCAAGCGCTCCAAGTAGCTACTCCTCAGATAGAGGCGCTCATAACTCATACATAAATAAAAAAGACTATTCTCATCCAACTATGAGACCTTATGTTATAAGAGGGATAAAGTACTATCCTACAGTTGTAAATGTTGGAGATGAATTTGATGGTTTTGCAAGTTGGTATGGTCCTGATTTTCATGGTAAATTAACCTCAAATGGTGAAACTTACAATATGTATGATATGACAGCTGCTCATAAAACACTGCCTATGAACACAATTGTAAAAGTTACAAACTTAAGAAATAGAAAAAGTGTAGTTGTAAGGATAAACGATAGAGGCCCATTTATTGAGAGAAGAATCATTGACCTCTCAAATACGGCAGCAAAAAAAATAGATATGTTAGGTGCTGGAACAGCTCCTGTAAAAGTTGAAGTTCTTGGCTTTCACTCTAAAGATAAAAGGCATACTCCTTTAGAAAAGGATCTGCAATCATCTCCTCAAGATCAGGTTATAGATGGATTTGCACTACAAATTGCATCTTTTTCAAGAATTGAGGGTGCAATTGAGACACAACAAAAGTATAATAAGACTGATGGATACGAGACAATTATAAAAGATATACAGACACAAAGTGGTAGAATGTTCAAAGTTTGGCTAAAAGGCTTTAGAAGTGAGCAAGAAGCAAGAGACTACCTAGCTCTTGGTAATTTTAAAGGCTCATTTATAGTGAGAGAGGATTAAAATGATTAGTAAAAGTAGAAAAACAAAAGAGACAGACATCACTGTTTCATTAAATATAAATGGTAGTGGCAAGAGCAAAATAGATACAGGCGTTGGATTTTTAGATCATATGCTTGATAGCTTCTCAAAACACTCATTAATTGATTTAGAAGTTAAATGTAAGGGTGATACTCATATAGATGATCACCACAGCGTAGAAGATATAGGGATAGTTATTGGCTCTTTGCTTGCAGAAGCAATCTACCCTGTTTCTAATATGGAGCGCTTTGGAAGTGCTAATATAGTTATGGATGAAGCTTGTGTTAGTTGTGATTTGGATTTGAGCAACAGACCATATCTAGTTTATGAGGTTGATGTTACTGGAAAAGTAGGACAATTTGATACAGAGCTTGTTGAAGAATTTTTTAGAGCATTTGTATTAAACGCAAGAATAAGCACGCATATAGTACTTCTTAGGGGCAAAAACAAACATCATATCATCGAGGCGGCTTTTAAAGCTCTCGCGGTAGCACTTCGCCGTGCAATGCAAAAAAATGATAGAGTTGGAATTCCAAGTACGAAAGATATGCTTTGATTAAATTAATTGTACTAGATGTTGATGGGTGTATGAGTGATGGAAAAATAATCTATCACTCTGATGGTTCTGAGACAAAAAATTTTAATGTCAAAGATGGTTTAGCAATTAGCTCATGGATAAAGATGGGATTTGAAGCAGCGATCATAACTGGAAGAGAATCTCCTATTGTAAAGAGAAGAGCCAAAGAACTTGGAATTAAGCACCTTTTTCAAGGTGTTAAAGATAAAGAGAGTGTTTTAAAAGAGCTTATCTCTTCACTTGGATTGAAGTATTATGAAGTTGGCGCAATTGGCGATGATTTGAATGATTTTAAAATGTTGCGTAGCGTTGGTAGAAGCTTCACTCCAAAAGATGGTGTAAAAGAGATTAGAGAGATGGTTGATACCACTCTTACATGTAATGGTGGCGATGGAGCTGTTAGAGAGATGATAGATACGCTTATAGATGAGAGCGATTTAAGAGATCAATTTATGGCTCTTTGGTTATAATATTGTGAATATGAACTATTTCTTTTTCTTTATCTCTTTTGCGTTGTTAATGATACTTTTTTTATTTAAACCCATTGATATAAAAGAGAACTCTTTTGGGGATGTTGAACTCTTTAGTATCTCAACTTTTACTATGTATGAGTTTGACTCAAAAGGTCTTATAACGCTTATGAACGGGACAAAAGCAATTAGATATAGTGATAGATATAGAGTCGATGATATAGACTATACAGACAACTCAAAAGAGTATGTTGCAAATATGAAATCAAATAACGGAATCTATAAAGATGATATAGTATATCTTGATGGAGATATTATTTATGTACGAGAAGATGGCCTGACGTTTGAGACACAAAAGGCAACTTATAACAAAAAAACAAGCATAGCTATTGCTGATGGACCTTACCTTCTATACAGAGGCGCAAACAGAGTTATCGGCAAAGCTTTGCATTATAATAGTGATCTAGAGAAAATTACATCAAAAAATGTAACAGCAAAATATCAATTAAA
>NZ_JAQVKA010000158.1 GCF_028694895.1 Sulfurimonas sp.
CACTGCACCATCTCCAACAGTAACACCAGGTAAAATTATCACATCATCAGCAATCCAAACATTATTTCCTATAGAAATACCTTTCTCAACTTCTTTTATAACAGATTTAAAACCTAAATATTTTTGAAATTTATTATTCATATTTGCAAAGTTCATATCGTGTGTACTTGTTTGAAGTCTTACTCCCCAACCAAATGCACAATATTTACCGATTTGAACTTCTTTTCCGCCCTTTATTATTATAGGTGATGCAATAGTAGTCCACTCCCCAACTTCAGTAGAACAACCTATTTGAGAATAAGGATTAACATAGGCATTATTTCCCAATTTCACATAAGCTGGAAGCTTTTTAGGAAAAAACTTTTGTTTAATTTTTCTCAATACATTAATCATTACACTTTTCTCATAAATTTATATCTCAAACTTACTTTTAAGACTCTCTAAAGCCTCTATATTATCACTAATTTTTTTCCCAACCATATCATAAAACTTATCAGCCCCAATACCAACCAAAGGTCTAAGTGTTATTAAATCTTCTTCTTGTATTGTTTCCCCAGCTTGTAATTCTCGTTTCGCATAAATACCTCTTCTAAAAGAGTTAGTATGACCACTTTCAATCTCTGATTTGGTAGGTTTCTTCTCAAAACTACCTTGAAGTGTTTTTATCTTTTTTATCTTTTTTATAAGTGCCTGTATCTCATCTTTTGTAGCAGATACTTTATGATCACGAAACTCTTTGCCTTCTCTACTATCTGTAAAATGTACTTCGATAATCTCCGCTCCCATAGCTACAGCTATTTCTATAGCATCCATATCAGTTGTATGATCAGAATATCCTATAGGTATATCAAAGTTTTCTTTGTATGTCATCATTACATTTAGATTTGCATCTTCAAAAGGGATAGGGTACATTGAAGTACATTGAAGAAGAGCTAGCTTTTTTTCAGCGATATATGAGCTATCTATAGACTCTATAAAAGAGACTACATTTTTTACCTCTTCAAAAGTTGCAAGACCAGATGAAAGTATAATTGGCTTACCAGTATGTACCATTTTCTTTATAAGATTATAAGCGGTCATATCTCCAGAGCCTACTTTATAAATAGGCATATACTTATCTATATACCCGAAAGCATCTACATCCCAAACAGAAGCCATAAATGTAATATCTAGCTCTTGGCATAACTCAGCTAATTCCACATATTGCTCTTGTGTAAGTTGAAACTTTTTGAAGTGTTTATTTCTATCTGGGTCATATTTTGGGTTTACAAGACTATCTCCAGTATAAATCTGAAATTTAACAGCATCTGCTCCAGACTGGGCAGCTAATTTTGTAAGCTTTTTTGCATACTCAAAATCACCTTCATGATTTCCACCAATTTCTGCTATAAGATAAATATCATTTTTACTTTTAAAGTGATTCATTTTTACTCTTTTTATACAAATATTCCAAATACTCAAAATCTTCTTCAGATTTGATGGTTTTAGAACTCTTTTCATCTATAGTTATATGTGTACTTTTTTGGGACACTATTTTACTATTTTGTTCAAAAAAAGCACCTTTAACTGTATGAATTCCTCCTGTCTCTTTATATATAAAGTCTCTTTCTAGTCTTAGATCACTATTTGTATTGAATGGTTGAAGTCCATTCCCTTGATGAAGATAAAAATTTGCATTTTCTTGAGATACTGAAAGAACACTATCTGCTTCAAAAAGATATAGTGTATTGATAGCCTTGTCGATATAAAAACTCTTTCTAAGAGGATACTCATAGTTTATCACACTAATAGTGTCAGCATTCAAACTATATTTTTTTATCACATACTTTACGGTATCGTCTATGTGAGTGTTTAGTCTTGCTAGCTCCATCGGTCTTAGATCTGCTACAACATCTTGATAATTCTTTTTTATATAGTTTGTAATAATTTCATTTGGTGTTGTGACAATTATTTGCTTTATATTTTCCGTACTTTTTATACTAGAAATAGCAATATCAAGCAGTGTTGACTCAGCAAATTTCTTAAGACAAAGTGGAGTGCTAGAATCATCTCTTATAGGGATAATAGCTATATGGTTTTTTGTAGTTATATCATATTCTAGTGAATGTTTTTTGACTATTTCATGTCTTGTTTCATAAAGTTTTTCTTTATTTTTTGTAAGACTATTACCATGCTGTCTGTAGTAAAAAAGAGGCAAATCTATATTGGCAACTTTTTTATTTTTTATGATTTTCACCCAAAGCTCATAGCCATCTTGTCGTGTAAACTCTTCAGAGTATCCACCAAGCTCTACTAAAATCTCTTTTCGTATCATTGTACAAGCACCATGAGCTGGCTGATCAAACATTGTTACATTTTCAAAATTGTGTCTTTTTTCCTCAGCAATAATTTTACCATATGTATCAACTAGATAATAATCGGGAAATACCAAAGCTAAAGATTCATCCGACAATATTTTTTGAGAAAGGACTGTTAGTGCATTTTCATTGAGATAGTCATCTGCATCGAGTCTCATGATAAACTTTCCACGAGAGAGCTTTATAGCAATGTTATTT
>NZ_JAQVKA010000159.1 GCF_028694895.1 Sulfurimonas sp.
CATTTTGATAAAAGCTTTAATACTTTTGATGAAGCGATAGAGTATATACAATCAAACCTTCATGAAGAACTTAAAGAGATAGCAAAAAATACCAAAAATGTTGAAACACTCAAAGAGTCTTATCGTTTTGCTGGAACAGACTATTTTATAAAAGGTTCGCTTAGTTTTAGTAGTTGGGAGTATGTGGAGCAAAATGCAAGTAGAATACTGGATGAAGTGGTAGGTAAAGCTTTAAATAATGTCATGTTTTCAAAAGAGAAAATAAATTGTTTTGAAGATTTGCTAGTGCGTGGAAATCTTCCTGATGACCCAAGAGTAGTGCCAAACTATCTCAAGATAAAAAATGCCCAATATGATGATGTGGACTTTTTAAACAACACCGTGGATGAGCTTATAAAGCTTGATAGCGAAGAGTTCAATGAACTTGTATCACAAACTGATAACGGCTTACTTTTTACATGGCTGAGTACCTTAAGCGATGTAGAACTGCAAAGATTTTATGACTATAATGACAAAGTGGTAAAGCTTGAAAATGGGGCGGAAGCATCTTCCAAAGAGCAGTTTGAAAAGGCTATGGAAAGTATAAATAAGGATGAGATAACGGACACCCAAAGAGCAAGAGCCACTTTGCAGATGCCACTAGCTATAAACTATGCAAAAGAGTTTTATATCAAAACTATCACTTTTAGGATGTTTAGAACTTATGATTATTTCAAAGAGTATCAAGATGAAAAAGATGCACGATTTGAAGTGACACTTTCAAATATCATTTGGGATGAGATGAAGTATATTCCAGAGTATTTTGAGCAAGTGTTAACATTATTTCGTGATTTTTATGATGAAAAGAGTGAATATCATCAAAAGATATTTAAGCATTTAGCTACTAGATTTGGTGCTTTGATAGCGACACTCAATAGAATAGCAAGTCTAACACAAACCAAACAAGACTCTATCAACTGGTTTACAGGTGAGATGATAAAAAATGACTTGGTGCCACCTTTAGAGATTTCAGTGAGCCAAACCAAAAAGCTTGAAAACAATAAAAAACTTATCAACTTTTTGACACTTATGTATGCAGGTATTTGTGAAGAAAATGAGGAACACTATATCTCAAATCTTATAGAGGTAGTTTATACCCTTTTTGAGTGGTATCCAGCAAACAGCGATGCTTGTGAATATGCTTTGAAAGAGATGATGAAATCAGTTGCACTTAAAAATGTAAGTGTAGAGAGTGCCAATAGATTTTTGGAGTTTTTTGAGGATTTACCACGATTTTACAAAGTGCTAAGCTATGAGAAGATTATGAATCTAAAAGAGCTTATCAATCATACCCTAGCTACATATAAACCGCTAGATAATAAAATCTTCAAGCAAAAGGGTGTAAAAAACAGACTCATAGTTTTAAATTATAAAATAGATATGGAAGATTTGTATTATGAATCAACGCAAGATAAAATAGAAGAGAACAGCATCGTAGAAGCATTTTTTAAAAACAGCAGTGATGAACAGATACAAGAGTTTCTTAAAACAATTGAAATGGAGCGTTTTGTTCTTTTACTAGATGATTATCCACCATTTGTAAAGCAAAGAGTGCTTGAAAATGTGACACATAGAGTGGCTGTTTGGATAGAAGACAAAATCCAAAGAGCTAGAGAAAATCCTATGGATGCAGATGCAAAAGAGGAATTTATCAACGATATGGAAGAGATTATAAAGAAAAATAGAGTATAATACTATCAAAAGTAAGTATAAGGATGTCTCATGCAAACGATAGGTATAAAAGACTTGCAAACTAATCCTGCAATTTTAACAAAAGCTTTAGAAGCAAAACACTATACGATGATTACCAAAAGAAGTAATCCTATAGGAATTGCTATCTCTTTTGATGATGCTATTGTCTCAAATGGTCTTAAAACATCACTATTGATAGATGGGTATAAAGATGGCAACATAAGTTTAGGACAACTTGCTAAATCACTCGATATTTCCAAACAAAAAGCGATGCATCTTTTGTCGATGATGGGGATTGATGTGGTTGCATATGATTTTGAAGATGATTTAAAAACAGTGGAAAAATTTCTTTAATGGTTGTTGTGAGTGATAGCACTACGCTTATCATACTAAGTGATTTGCAAAGCCTGCATTATCTTGAAAATATTTTTGAAAAAGTATATATTCCTCAAGTAGTCTATGAAGAGATAAGCCACAAAAAAGAGTTTGTACTTCCTGCGTTTATAGAAGTTGTAAAAGCAGAGCAAAATGAACAACTTTTAGAGCTTATGATGCTTTTAGATGAAGGGGAAAGTGAAGCGATATCTTTAGCAATAAAAAAGAATTTACCACTTATCATAGATGAAAAAAAAGGTCGAAAGATAGCTTTGAACTTAGATGTAAAGATATTGGGACTTTTGGGTGTGTTGTATCTAAATATGAAGAAAAAACATACCACAAAAGATGAAGTTGAGCTATTTTTAACTCAAGCAAAGAAGCACGGCTACCGAATCTGCGAAAAGCTTATAGTTCAAAT
>NZ_JAQVKA010000054.1 GCF_028694895.1 Sulfurimonas sp.
CAACATATTTATATTGAGGTTGAAGTTTTAATTGATGGGTGCAGCTCTTTGGATATGCTAAAGAGCCGATAGTAGGTCTATTCCCAACTTTCCATTTGTGAGTTAAACTTTTCCATCCTTCCAGATGATACCCCATATCATTAGTGATAAACTCAAAGTCGATTTTATGCTCCTTGCATAAAGGAATTATTACATCATTTATGTATTGATATGTAAAATCATGCTCATTACCCGTATCTGCCATTAACACCAATAAATCATTTGGCGCGAATTTAGCTCTAAACTCTTTATCATAAATGATTTTAAACAAAATAGTTGTGCTATCCTGCCCCCCGCCATACGAGAGAACCGTAAGTTGCTTCGTGTCTAAAAAATCAGCTATTGTTGATTGAACGGGTATGATTGACATATTAAAACCTTTATCCAAAATTACTTTTAAATTTCCATATCATAAACCATTTTGGATATTAAGTCAAGAAATATTGCCAATTTATACAATTAATTAGTAAAACAATAGTAATTTTGGATTATTTTCGTACTAATATTATCCGTTTTGGACGATGAAGAAACGGGGTAGATTTTTTCATATTGCTGTTTGAAAGCCACCGTGCTTATTTCTATTTATATCCATTAATACATATTTTATGACTAATATGTAAGATTTTGTTAACAAATTAACAAACTTAGTAACAATTTAATCCTTTTATCTTGACTTAGTGATTATTTTGTTATACGATAACGATATAAATGATTAAAAGGTAATAGCATGGAGATTTCCAAATCAAAATTATTGCAAAAGCTAAACATCAAAAAAGATGTTTTTAACAACATGATTAAGCTCTTTGACAAAAGCATAAATCAGGAATCTTTCTCACCGGCAGAAGTAAAACTTTTCTTGTCCTATCTCGCTTCCACAAACATAATCAAAGGATGTGTTATTAGTGACGAAGATTATTCTATTGCTGAGAATGATGTAAAAGAGAGGGAGAATATAGCGGATCTTTCAAAAAAAAGAAGAGTTGAAAAACAGCAGATTGAAGCTAACAGCCAAAAAATCACATGCAGGCCTCATCAAGACACCGCCGTCGATGATATATATAGCGAGTTAATAACTACAAGCAAATGTCAATACATTTCTCCATGCGGTACAGGGAAAACATTAGTCTCTCAAAAAGTCACAGAAAAGATGCTTTCAGACATGCTAAGTTCTATCACTGTAGTCATTCTTCCATCGTTAGATCTTCTATCACAATTTCACCGTTCATGGTATTTGACCACAAGCATACGAGCACATCTAAGCCCGTTTGTCTTGTGCAGTGATGATGAGATAATCAACGGTGACGGGATCAGCAATAAAAGCAACTATTCTTCTATAAAAAAAGGTTGTTTTACAGAGGATCTTAAAAACTATATAGTGCATGGGGATATAGACCACAAGTTGATTTTCTCAACATATCAGTCGGTACATCTATTAAGCGAAGTTACGAATGAACTTGGTATTGTTATAGACATAGGCATATTTGATGAAGCACATAAAACCACAGGGGAGTTTAATAAATCTTTCTCTTATGCTCTATACGACCATAATATTAGAATATCAAAGAGACTCTTCATGACCGCATCTCAGAAGATAAATCCATATAGCTCAAACACACTAACTATGGATAACGAGCTTGTCTATGGAAAAGTAGCGCATAGGCTGTCGATGAGAAAAGCGATAGAAGATGGGATTATCAGAGACTATCAGATAGTAATAGTGACCGTCGATAAAGATTTAATGGATGCCGAGGATAGAAATAAAAACGAATATAGGCAGCATCTTATTGTGGCTTCGTTGGCAAAAGTAATACAAGAAAAAAACATAAAAAACGGGATACTGTTTCAAAAGACAATACAAGATTCAAAATCCTTTGTAGATTTTGCGATAGACTCCGGGCATCTGCCCACATTCAAAATAAAGCATGTGGACGGTACAATGAAGACGAGCGAGAGAAAAAGACATATACATCTTTTGTCGAGCAAAGAACCAGCTATCCTTTCTAATTCCAAACTTTTAAGTGAAGGTATTGACACACCGTCGCTGGATATGGTAGGTTTCATGAACCCAACAAAATCTATGGTTGATATAATTCAGAGGCTTGGAAGAGCTCAAAGAAAAAAAGACTCTGAAGACAACAGAAAAGGGTACTTGTTTTTACCTCTGTTTATAGGTTCCGATACCGATTTTGATGATACAGACTCGGGAGATATGGAAAACTGGAGATACATAATAGATATTTTATCCGTATTAAGGGAAGTTGATGGCAAGGTAAAAGCAGGCATAGACAATTTTAAAAAGGACGGCATCTTTCCTAATGATATTGTTGAAGTTATATTTGATGATGAAAACAAAAAGATAGAATATAATGACCTTATCATAGAAAAACTGGCAAGCAGTGTTAAGGTATCCTACCACGAGGAACTAAATACTAATTGGAGTAGTAGGTATAACGAATTAAAAGCCTTTATGAAAGAACGCGGCAGAATGCCGAAGAGAATAAAAGAGGAGATGGCCTTATCTGAATGGTGCAGCACCCAAAGAGACAAAAAGAGAAACGGGACAATAGCCGAAGAAAGAAAGAATCTCTTGGATGACATCTCCTTCTCATGGAATAGATTTGAGGATGCGTGGGAAGAGAATTTTAACAATTTAGTGGATTTTAGAAATATAAACGGCTGTGATCCTAAAGGTGACGGTACCGGCAAAGAGATTTCAAAAGAAGAATGTAAAACTGCCAAATGGCTGAGTCATCAAAAAATAGCGTATAGAAACGGCACGTTAAGGGAGGATCGATATGAGTTACTAAAGCCTTTGGTAGAGAATTGGGATTTAAGAAACGATGTTATATGGGAAGAGAATTTTAAAAAGTTTCAAGCATTTTTAGAAGAAAATAAACGCTTCCCTACAGACAAAGAAGGCGAAGAAAGATGGATTTATAGATGGGTTAACAAACAGAAAGTGACCTTTGAGTCTGGTAATCTTAAATCTGAATACACACAAAGACTTAGTGCAGTCTATCCCGATTGGCTATTGACGGGCAAAGAACGATTATGGAAGGAGCAATATTTAAAATCAGAAACATTCTTAAAAGAAAAACAAAAAATCCCACTAACTACATCAGACGACAAGACCGAAGCAAGCGCTGGGCGTTGGCTCTTACAACAAAAGAAGCTTTATGCCTCTTCACAACTTACCACATGGCAGATAGAGATGGTCTTGAGTCTTGTAGAAGAGTATAATCTCGAGGAAGAATTTGCGACTATAAAAACATCAAAGACAATAGATAAGATAAGTTTTAAATACAGTGGTGTTGAGGATTGGATTGATGCAAGGGACTATGAAAAGAGAGCCGGTATTGTAAAGTTTAGCATATCTAAGATTTTGCAGGCTTGCAAAAATAATGGTATTGATATTGACCTTATTTCTAAAAAAGACGGCAATATTATATATGTAAACTATCAATATGGGCTGGAAGCAAAAGCGGCGCATGATGAGATAATTAGTTATCTTCAAGACATGCAGCAAAAAGGTGTTGATTATAATTTATTAGCCAAGGAGCTTAATGCTTCAGTCGGAACCATTTACAGGTTTTTTACTCGCACTCTTTATAGCGGTTGTAAGTCTAAAAACGTGCTAATATATCTAAGTATGTCTAAATTGGCGTTAAGTATATATAATCATTTGAAAAACACCCAAAATGTAAGTAGTGCAATTAATGATATAATCAAGTAAACGATAAAGAGAGTGTAAATGAATCTTGTGGATTTCACAATAAAAACTTTAGGCATCGGAACAGTGAGGGAATTATCAAAACTTTGCAAAGTGTCCGAAAAAACGATTACAGGGTGGAAAAAAAACTTGCCCCCAAATGGAGAAGTGCTTTTAAATCTGTTCCTTGAAAATTACGCTTTAAAAAAAGAAGTTGAGAAATCAAAAGCTTTTAAAAAGTCCCTAAGAGAATACATGGCTGACGTGGATGAAAAGTAGGTCTTCCTCTTTTGTTGAATAAGAGAGTGGATGACCCCCCCGAAAGGAGGTTAGTTTTTATCTGCTTGTTTGATAGCAAGGACCCATTCTTTAAGAACGAGATCTTCTTGTGGCAGATTTGCAATCCCGTCTATATCACCAACGATAATAAAAAACGACTCGGCTCTTGTCGTAGCGACGTTGAGCAGTTTAGCCGTGTTTGAATTAAAATCGCCGTTGTATGTTGCTGGAATGGCAAAGTTGTTGGATTCAGAAGGAGAAAATGTAAGATCATAAATTATTATGTCTTTTTCTTTTCCTTGAAAAGTGTGCACCGTTCCTGCCTGAATATCCGCATCAGGATAAGCTTGGCGCAGATTCTCAAACGAGCCGTTTATCAGTTCGGCTTGCTTTTTGTAAGGAGTTATCACTCCAATACTTCTTCGCCCTCTCTCAAGAGCTTTAGTTGCTTGCTCAATTACGATTTTCATATTTCCATAATTAACGTATGAGCTTTCCGAAGGAACCATCTTTGAAGTACTTCGTCTGATAAAGAGCGAATCTTTCCCATCATTCTCTTTGCCACTTTTCAATAGCCCCCCATAAAATAAGCTTGAAGACAAGCTTGTAATGTGTGGGTGATTTCTAAAATTAGTATCAAGAAAAGCCGTATTTTTCACCTCAACGCCATTGAAAATATCCTCAACCCCGTATACAGTAAAAATGCTTTTTTGCAACTCTACTGTTTTAGAAATAGGAGGAAGCTGACGCGGGTCTCCAACAAAAACTATTTTAGAAGCCAAGGCTAACTCGACTGCTTTGTTTTGTGCATGGTATAAACCTTTGTGCTCTTTGTAGCTAATACTAGAAAGTGCTTTTTTTGACAGTGGTTGTGTAGCAGCTATAAGAAGTGGCACGAGCGCCATAGACGCCTCATCAACGATAATCATATCGTATTCTTGAGATTGTATCTTCTGGTTTAACGCTGCATTTACAAGAGTCGCTCCCGTTACCATTGCTTTTTCAAAAACATTATTAGTCTTAAGTACATCAATTTGCTTATTCAGCTCATTTATGCGCTCCTGAACTTTCATCAAAGCCGTTTCTGCTTCAAAAGCTTCGGCTGCCAAAGATGTAAATCTCTTGTTTCTAAGAGTCTTATCATCAAGAGCATCTTTTAGCTTTTTGCTTAGAGATGTTTTTTCATCTTCGCATGAAAGAACCTTTTTGGAAAGACGTGCTTTTTCGTCCTCAAGTTCTTCAACTTTTTTGCCAGCAAATAACTCTGCAACACTTTGGAGCAATTTATTCCCGGAAAGGGCTTTGATTCTTATTTCTACGCCACTTATCTCGCCATTGATTTTTTTAAGTTGTTGGTCAATAGTGTTGATGTCGCGCTGTAAATTGTTTGCTAGAGTGTCTGCCGCTTCTTTAGCCACCTTAAGGGATGTTAGCTCAGGCTGAGCATCTCTTTTGGTTTTGAGCATCTCACCTTTAGCCATCTGCAAAATATCGAGTTCATCCTGAATTGGTTGAAGTGCTCTTTGCTTTACGGATTCCGGAGAATAAGCTTTTAATGATTCCACCCCTGTTTTAATAGTTAAAACAATTTGGTCATCATTTAGACCCATCTCTTCCGGTGTAATGCGTTCGAAAACATTTTCTACGGCATTGTTCGTCGGAGATAATACCAATACCCTTCTTCTTGCTTTGATTGCTTCTTGAAGTATTTTAGTAATCACGGTTGTTTTACCAGTTCCAGGAGGACCAACTATAAAAGCTGGCTCCTCGCTCAACTCTTCTTGTTTTAAAGAGTCTCTTACAGCCTTAAGTAAAGCAGAATCATCTTTAGAAAGAAACGCGCTAATTGTTTCTTCGTCTGATTCTAACTCTACCGTCAGCACCTTTTCACTCCACTCTAGTGCAATCGCTTGATTAGAGAGAGTATTTGAGTTTAAAATATAGTCACCTTCAATTTTAAAAGGAAGATGCCCTTTATAAATCCCGTCAGCTGTTTTTGTTAAATTAACATGCACTGGCTTGACGTTTTTTATAGATGCTTCAATCTCAGCATCAAGCATTTGCATGATACTCATCTTAAGCCTCTTTAGGGACTTTATCCCGTTGAACAAAAGATGATGTTGTTTTCGTTAACATTTTTTCTCCTTGTAGTGTAATCAACACAAGGAGCATAGATATCCCCATAGGGATAAAATAAGCTCCCTATGAGGATAAGAGTAAGATTGCCAATCTCAAAGTTTTTTAGTAAGACAAGTTGGCTGGACTTGAATTTTTAAAATTTATAAGTTATAATTTGGATAAGTTTAGTCTTGTGGATAAAGACAGCAAGAGGTGCAACTCTTACCGCCTAGTATGCCTTATAGCTAATATACTTTCGTAGTGATTAGCATTAGCAATACAATCCAATGCAAAACTTGCCTATCCATGATTCCGCTCTCCTTTCTAGTCGTTTTTACGACTTAGGTTTATGCCTACTCGCCTTGTCAAAGGGAGGGCAGAATACAAACTACAACTTACATTACAGAAATCTTTTTAACCTTTACGTGCTTGATTAAAAATTCTTCCATAGTTTCAATAGGGATAATCTTTTTTGCAATATGCTTACGCACATTATTTAAATCACCCCACTCTTTATTCCAGGTGCATACCTCAGCATTTACCCCTGCTCTAGCACACTTATGAAGCTCTCCATCATGAATAGATTCATAAAATTGAACCCCACTCGTTTTGAGCTCCTCTTTGTATTTGTTAGCAGCTATTAAACCTTCCCTGTTGCGAAGAAATGTTTTCTCTTCAAAAAGGTCTTTTTTAATGGAAATGTATCCGTAGACACCTTTTTGCCCTGCTTCATCAGGATCTAGCATAAATCTAAGGGTTTGACCGCTTAGATATCCCAATTGATCCTCTTTAAGATTTCCAGCACCAGGGGAAGAGATAAAAATAACCTTGTGACCATTAATCTCCTCCGGTGCGCAATGCGAATCGGGGCCGCCTTCTACAACACATTTTATAGCTTTCGCTTGTATAAATGCGTTTGTGAAGCCGTATGGCAAAGTGTTGTATATGTCATTTGCTGACATTTGAATCTCTTTTAGATGAGACTCAACCATCCACTTCTCAGGATGTGTCGGTCTAAACATAAAACCTGTTACCAAGTTTGTTTGATAAACGTGAAATGACGGGTATACAACAACGCCGCCATTTTTTATATAATGAAGCTTGAAACAATACGGCTTAGTATGCTCTGCGTCATTCAGTACTCTAACCTCTACGAGATCTTCTAACAGGTACTTGCCTGATAAATAGCTCTTAAGCTCTTCAAACTTCTCAACTGGGATATAACCCAGTCGCTTAATATCTTCGCGACTAGGATCAATCTCCCTATTTTTAAAATAATCAAGTTTAGCGCCCTGCTCTTGCTTCAATGAGAAAAGATAGATATCTGTATAGATAAGCATCAATCTTGCTTTATATGGCAAGGTTGCGTACATATCATAGCCTTTATCCGTATCCGATTCTTTTGTGGCTTGGGCATTAAACTTTTTATAAGACATCTCAAATTTTTCTTGAGACATCTCTACTACAGGAACGCTTACTTTTTGGGAAAAAGATTTTTTCTCTTTTTCCCAATCTTGACGCTCGTTTTCGCTAGGGATGTAATCAGGATTTGGCATTTTCTTAACATTAAATGCTTCAGAAATCCACCTTAGTCCTTCAACAAAGTCCCCGCCTTTGTAATACTTTGCTACATCTACGGCACTCGACGCATGAAAGCCACAATCGCTGCAAGTGCAGGTATTGTTACCAAAAACGTTTGTTGTCGGTTTTACTTTTTTCTTATGTGTCAGGTGCTTGTAGCGCCCTTGACGTATATCCCAAAGTCCTGTAGCAAGCATCACTTCACCGATATCTAGTGCCTTTAGTGTTTCAAGGTCATCAATGTATTTAAAGTTGCTGCTCATCGCTACTCCTTTAAAACATATATCGGCGTTGTAACTCGCCACTTTGGTCGATAACCGTCTCAATTATCCCAGCTACACAAACCACCTCTTCTTTATTACTCGTAGGGATTTGGGCCATGATAGCCTCGTTTCGTTCGCGCTGCTTTTTTTCAGCAGCCTTTTCAACTATTTTTATCATTTGCCCCTCCTTGTAGTAAATTCTCTTGCGAGTAGAACCGGTGATATGATAAGCACTAGGATTTGTTTTTTAAATCCAACTCTTTTAAAGGTTTCACTGCTTGAAGCGATTGCCAGCCCATTTAATAAGGCTGCTGCTAGATATAAGATTATGAAGATTTCTATCATTCTGCATCCTCTTCTTTCTTCCAGCATGTTACTAACTCTGCGCAGTTAAGACCTTGCTTTGTTACAACAACCGTTATCCCATACGCGGGATGCGTATACTTTACTGGTTTTCCAAAAGTTGCTATTTTTTCGATAGCTTTTTCTATTGTTCTTTCCAGTTGTGGGATATCTTCGTCAGTAAAACGTTGGATATATCTCTCTTGGAAATGGAAAGTCGCTTTTAGCATACATCTCATTTTCATTTTAGAGCTAAGATGCATCGTTGCATCTTTTATGATTTGTGTGATTGCCTGGATCATTGTATCCTCCTCAAGCATTGAAGAGGATATGCCTATCCCATAGGGAATAAGTATATCCCCTGTGGGTAAGCTCTGATGAGCAACTAATATCTAACCGTCTGGATGGTTAGATTTCTATTCGTTTAAACTAAACTATCAGCAAGCTCTTCAAACTGCTTTATGTTGTGGATGCTGTTTGCAGCAGCTTCAACGCGAGTAAAAACTTCATATTCTTTACTTTTGTTTTTCTCTACTACTTTTAAAAGTCTATTTTCTTGACTTTTGTTGGCAACCGCAACTTTAAACAATCTTCCGTTTTTTGTTTCTAGTGTATAAATTTTCATAATAAGCCTTTCTTTGGCTAATGATAAGACATAGGAGTACCCCAACGGAGTATTCCATGCCTGAGACATGAAAACTCCGTTAGGAGTTAAACTTAATTTGTTACTTGTTCTATTGCCATCTCGATAGCATCTTTTGGAGTACCTTCACAGAGTCCACCGTCATATTCGACTGCATCCTCATCGGTTTCAAACTCATAAGTATCATAAAGGTTATACATATAATTCATATATTCCTCTCCTCTTATATTTTCATCACCTTGATCGGTTTCCAAAATAGCGACTGTAGTGCCATTGTGTTTAAACACTACTTCGCCCTGCTCTTCGAGCTGTTTTGCTAAAGTGTTAAGCATCTTTAAACTCCTCGTATGTACTTAAAACATTTTTTATGTATTTCATAATAAGTTCCTCCTACGTCAGAACTAAATTAGGCATAGGAGTCTCCTTACGGGGTCCTGCACCTAAAAGGTGAAAACTCCGCTTGGAGTAAACTAAATTCGACAATAAAAATCCCTCCGAAGTGAATCGGCTTTTAAAGAGTTGTTATGCTGTTTAAATTGGGAGAGTTATTGTTGTTTGAGTCTTACCAAAACAAAATTGCAAAGCCAAAAGCTAATACAGATAATATGTTTTATGTGAGAATAAAAGAGAGAGCCACTCTCTATGAGGTTAAGACAAACGGGCTAGTGTTTGAATTTTTTTTGCTAGTTACCTAACATTTGGATAATGTGTTCTTTTTTTTGATCTTCGTCATGATATTTTTGAATGACCGCAAAAAGAACTGCAACAGTAGCCAATTTAGATAAGTTGGCTTGGTCCAAATAACACAAGCCGCTTATGCGGAGTGTGTGTTGTCATTTTTCTTGTGCTTTTTTTGCATTGCACCGTAAAGCAGTCCTATTGCTAGTAACAATAAGATTGTTGCTTTTACCTCTTCCATGACATCTCCTTCTTTTTGATTTTATATTGTATTATTTTTTATAGTTATAGTCAATCATAGCAATAAACGAGATTACTGCCACGAAAGAATACACTATTGTCGTATACAGGCTTGTTGAAACAACTAAAGCCACAATACTGCTTGCAAATACACCCATAGACAGATTTGTCATAAAATGATAATCATAATAAGAGTGTCTTGCTCTTACCAAAAATCTCAGAATTGGAATCTTATGTTTATAATAAATAAACTTCAAAATATCCAAAGACATCGATGCTAGTAAAAACACTAACCAAAAAGGAGATAATAATATAAAAAGTAATAATAGCATTTTCGTCCTCCTAGAACTAAATTAGGCATAGGAGTCTCCTTACGGAGTCCTACACCTAAAAAGGTGAAAACTCCGCTTGGAGTAAACTAAATTTGACAATAAAAATCCCTCTGAACTTAATCAGTGTTTTAAAGAGTTGTTATGCTGTTTAAATTGGGAGAGTTATTGTTAAAGAGAACATAAATACCCTAGGCGGGTAATT
>NZ_JAQVKA010000055.1 GCF_028694895.1 Sulfurimonas sp.
TTATCAGGATCTATCCCTTTTATGTCAAAAACAACCTCGTCGCCAGGTCTGACAAATACAGATAAATTTTCGCCATTAGCAGGTAGTGCTTTTATGATAACTTTATTATTTTTATATTCAATATTTTTATTATCTAAATCTAGTGACATCTCATCTCTCCAGCCATCATAAAAAAACTACACAAGTGTTCTATATTATACCCTAAAATGGCTGTTATTTGTGTTTAATCTTCTTTTAGAGCATCTTTAATATCTTTAAAAACACTCTCCCAATTAGCTTTTTTATCTTGGCGAAATACTTTTATACTTGGATACCAAAATGTCTCTTTTGCATCTCGACCCCAACGCCAATCTGGATTTACTCCTAAACAGAGCCAAGTCTGAACTCCCATAGCTCCGCTTAAATGCCCAACTGAGGTGTCTGAAGTTATTACTAAGTCCATCTCACTAAGAAGTAAAGATGTATCATAAAAATCATTTATCTCATCAGTTTTATCGATTATATCTTTGTAAAAAGCGCACTCTTTTAGCCTTTTGCTATCCTCTCCTATTTGAAGAGTGTATATCTTTGTGTTTTTTAATTTCGTTAAAAATTCAAAGTTTTGAGGCTCTATAAATCTATATTTATGACCCTTGTGAGTTGGACTTCCTCCAAAACAAAAGGCTATTTTTTTAAATCCATCATCTTGTTTACTCTTTACTTCACTTTTTAAATATGCAATGTTTAAAGCTTTATCGTTTGGATCTATATCAAAAAGATAAAGTATGCTAAGAAGTGGTAAGTGGTAGTCATACGCTTCCTCCCCACCCTCTAAGATAATCTTATCGGCAATGGTATTTTGCTTAAACAGTCTCTTTAGTTCTTTTCTCACTCTTAAAATCACAAAAGCACCACGCGCTTGTAAAAGCTTTATAAACCTTACAAACTGCAACGTATCTCCAAAACCTTGCTCAGAAAAAACAAGGATTCTTTTACCTCTTATATCTGTACCTTTTTTATACATTTTTGCAGGGTTTAAACCTATGAGTTTTGGTAAAAATTCTCTCATTCTCACTCTATGTTCATAGTGAGGAAGCCCTTTTTTATAATAGTTTAAAAGTAGATTTGTAATCCCATAATCAACATTTGCATTTATATGTAGTGGGTTTAGGCTAAGTGCCTTCTCAAAGTATTTCAGTGCCCATTTTGGTTTGTTTGTCTCTTTTAAAATAGCTCCCATATTTGCATGAGCGTCTGCGCTGTTTGGGTTTATCTCTATAGCTTTTCTAGTAGACTTAAAAGCTTTATAAAACTCTTTTTCTACTTTAAACAAAACCCCTAAATTATTATAAACTCCAGGATTTTGTGGACTAAGCTGTAATGCTTTTTCATAGATATCATGAGCCTCGTTATACATACCTAGCTCTTTTTTTACTACTCCAAGATTTACATAAGCAGAAATAAATTTATCATCAAGTTTAATTATCTTTTTATAAACTACCTCGGCATCTAAAAACTCGTTGTTTTGAAACAACTCATTTGCATACAAAAGGAGCATATCTTTGTTATTTGGATATAGCTCTATCCCTTCTTTAAGGCTCTCAAAGCTTAAATCTGCTCTTGCTAGTTTTTTATAAAGCTCTGAAATGCACCTGTAAAGAGATGATTTTTCACCTTTTATTTTTTTTGCTTTTTCATATACGATAAGAGCATTTTTAAAATCTCTTGATTTTTCAAAAATATTGCCAAGTAGTATATATGTCTCTATATCTTGAGATATGCTAAGTAACTCATTGATAGCTAAGAGTGCTTCTTCAAGTAAGTTTAATTTATATAGGATTTTTATAAAGATTTTATATAGATTGTAATTTTTTGGATAACTTCGAAGCGCTTCTCTTAAAAAAATTATAGCCTCATGTAAATAACCACTTTGATTAAAACCTTGCACACAAAAAAGCGTGTCATTTATGGATAATCTTTTTCTCTCAAGCAAATAGCAAACACTTTGAAGCAGAGCGACTCTATCTTTATCTAGTAATAGTTTAAATCTTGTGCGATCTAGTACAATATATCCACCCAAAACAAGCCTTTATACTTTAAAATAAAGAGTATTTTAACATCTTTGAAAAACTACTCGCTGAATGTTATCTTTTCATTTAGCAGAGTTTTTTGTCTCTGTATGATTGTATCTTCCTTTTGTACTCTATTTTTAAGCTTTATATAGAGTTTATACTCAACAAATATGGCAAAAACCCCAAGAACGGCAAGCAAAATTAGCATGCTTTGAAGTTTTACTCCAAAATAATCAAGTATCATAGCAGTTAGAGCTCCACCTACAATAGCTGATGAGACAACAAATGATCTAAGCATAAGATACTCTTTAATGCCAATCTCATCTTTCATAAAATCAACCGTATGGATTCTTGATATCTCAAAAGTGATGGCTTGGATTGTAAAGATGCTTAGTATTGTGTAGGTAAAGAGAAGCATATCTAGCTCTGAGAGAGCGTAACTTAGTATCTGAACAATGTCTAGGATAATAACAAAGAGATATATACGATAAATCTTTATCTTCTTAAAAAGTGGCTGTATCAGGCCATCTGTTGAGCCTATTAGCATATAAAAACTTATCATAAATACAGGTAGATACAGACCCTCTAACTTAGTGATATATGGCATTATCACCCAGTCTATATAAGTCGTTAAAAAAAGTACAACTACTTGAAGTTTTAAAAGTTTGCTCTTTCCTATCTCTTTGTAGAGTTCATTATAGTTTTTTACTGGCATAAAGGAGCTCCATCAAATAGGCATCACACCCATCAAGGTAAAATTTATTTAGACTTTTTTTCATAATAAAGCCAGCTTTTTTGTATAGTTTAATTGCCTCATGATTATCTACTCTAACTTCAAGAAGCACAGAGTTAAACCCGATGTTTGAGAGCTCTTTTATGCTAAATTCTAAAAGGTTTTGAGCAATTTTTCTACCTCTAAACTCCTCTTTAACTCCAATGGAGTAGAGTTTAGCGTTCTTACGTTTTATAAGAACCAGTATATACCCTACTATCTTCTTATCAATCTCTGCTACAAATAACATATTGTTTTTTATGTGATAATAAAAAGAAGCTCTTGAGAGAGGGTAGTTTTTGCTCAAAAAGAGTTTTTGCTCCAAAGCATAAAGCTCTGAGGAATCACTAAGCCCTGCTTTACGAATTTTCATTTTTGATATATTGTATATTTTGGCACTAGTTTAAATGGACGATAAGACATTTTTACCTTACGAAGGTTTTCAAATCCCATATCATCACCTACATTTATATATGCTACTTCATAAACCTCTTTTAACATCTTTGAGAACTCTCTAAATATAAACTGTGCACATCCTAAAATCTCAAAATCAGTCTTCTCGATTATAACGGTTGCAGTATCACTATTTATACGCTCACCTACTGTAAAGCCTTTTAACTCGCCATTTATATAGATAACTAGTCCTATAAGTGAGAGTTCTTCATAATGCTTTATCATCTGCTTTATTGCATGACGCTCTTGATGAATCCCCTCTAAAAAGAGCTCTGCTTCTTCTTTTGGCATATACTTTATCCTATCTGCTACCCATTTATTAAAGAGATACATAATCTCATCTTTATGCTTAGTACTATCTAACTTTTCAATCAAATAATTAGGATATGATTTTTCAAACTTGTTTATCTCAGTTCTCTTTGTATGATAGCTATTACCTCTTAGGTTTATAAGAGCATCTATCTCATAAACATAGTCAACTAACTTTGTTTCTACTATATAACTCTCAAGCATCTCAAACATGCTGTTTGCTTCATCAGCACTTTGAATAAAATCCTCTAACATAGAGCCTTGAACATAATCTATACGAGAGTAGTATGGAGAGGAGTTATTTTCATTCATCACTTCAAAACATTTTATCATTGCTTGAACCATGTTTTTTTTCTTTCCCAAAGGAGGAAGGAGCATGGTTAGCTCTCCTCCTGTCATTACAAAGAGACAAAATGATTTATTTATGATGGAATAAAAGCCGCTGCTATTGGCAAGCCAGATAAAATTTGCAGCAAAAGTGTAGTCACTCAAATCTGCACTAAGTTTTGAGAGATAGCTCTCCATAATAGGTTTTGTAGCAATTGTAAATCGTTTTAATTTCTGCTTGTTAACCATTAAACTTCCCATAAAAAAAGTCCTTTTATTTCATTAATATTAATGAAATCATACATCGTTTTTGTCTCATTTAAGCAGCGATTTTTTTACTACTATTTTTTTGATTATTAAGTTAATTGTAAGTGTTGTATATTTATAATTCCAGCCTCGCTAGAGGACTATTTATCTACTGGGGTATAGCCAAGCGGTAAGGCAACTGGTTTTGGTCCAGTCATCAGGGGTTCGAATCCATTTACCCCATCCACAATGAAGTCCTAGCTTATATAGCTCGGGATCAAATCCTTAATTTTTTTATAAATTTTAGTAAAATCTGTTGAGTAAACTCTGTTGTTTGCGATAGAAGTCATGAAGTTTGTATCTCTATTGTAGCGTGGAACTAAATGCATATGAATATGCTCTGCAATCCCTGCACCTCCTGCAATGCCTAAGTTCATTCCGATATTTACTCCATCAGCGCCAAGTCCCTCTTTTAAGAGTCTTACACCCTTTTGAGCCAAATCACTAATATGCAACCAAACATCACTCTCTAACTCTTCAAGTTTATCGGTATGAGTATGAGGGATAATCATAAAATGCCCTGGAGTGTATGGATAAAGATTCATAACTATAAAACAAAACTCATCTCTATATACTACATGTAGCTCTTCATCTTTATCTGCGTTCTTACTAATATGGCAAAAAACACACCCTCTTATCTCTTTGTCTTTTATATACTCATCGCGCCATGGCGCATATAATATCTCTCTCATAGCTACTCCTTTAAACGAACATAAAAACTAAATCTGGAAATATCATAACTAAAATAAGTGCTAAAAGCTGAAGAAGTATAAAGGGAATGATGCCTTTATATATCTCTATTGTCTTTATGCTATCCCCCGCTACTCCTTTTAAAAAGAAGAGAGAAAGTCCAAATGGTGGTGTCAAAAATGAGGCTTGAAGGTTCATAGCGATGAGTATCGCAAACCAGAGTGGATCTATCCCAAAAGCGTTCATAACGGGCACTAAAATTGGAACGATGATAAAACTAATCTCGATGAAGTCTATAAAAAAACCAAGAATAAATATACTAAGCATGGCAACTGCGATAAAAAACCAAACATTGCCTATATCTTGAGAGAAAAACTCCAATATCAAGTCACTTCCGCCAAGTTCGTTAAAGACCAGAGAAAAAGCAGTAGCACCTATTAAAATCATAAAAATCATACCACTAAGCTTTACGCTACCAAGTAACGCATGCTTTATCATCTCAAAATTTAGTGATTTATTAAAGTATGACAACAAGAGTGCGCCAATAACTCCAAAAGCGGCTGACTCTGTTGGAGAAGCTATCCCCGCAAAGATAGTTCCCAAAACAGATACCATTAAAAGCATAGGCGGGGTTACTGCCATTATTATCTCTGTAAAAGTGATCTCTTTTACGTCTTTTGCGATTGGAGCAACACTTGGTTTTAGATATGAGAAGATTAAAATATAGATGATGTAAAGCACAACTAGTACAAACCCAGGCAAAACTGCACCCATAAAGAGCTCACCTACACTTACACTCATAACATCACCCAAAATAATGAGAATAATTGATGGAGGTATTATCTGCCCTAGCGTTCCACTTGAAGCTATAGTTCCACTTGCTAAGCTTTTATCATATCCAGCGCGAAGCATCAAAGGAAGCGCTATTACGCTCATCATAACAACACTCGCTGACACTACCCCAGTAGAAGCTGCAAGCATTGCTCCAACTAAGACAACGCTAACAGCTAAACCACCACGAACACTACGAAACGCAGAGCTCATAGCCACAAGAAGTTTTTCAGCCATAAGTGACTTCTCAAGCACCAAACCCATAGCGATGAAAAGAGGAACAGCTATAAGCGTTGTATTTGACATAATCCCATAGATACGAAATGGAAGCGTTGAGAAGATATCAAGTCCAAGCACTGGAATAAAAAGAGCAAAGATTATCGACACAGTTCCAAACACAAACGCAACAGGAATTCCAACCATAAGAAGTGCTAAAACAATGACAAACATAAATAGAGCTATCATAATGCTGCTCTATATTTGATGAAGTCATCTTTAGTATCTTTAATAGCTTGAAGAAGTAAAAATATAAATGAAAGTGGCATAAGTGATTTAACTAAAAACCTATACTCTAGGCCTCCAGGGTTTGATGAAGCCTCGTTTTGAGTAAAACTCATCGTAACAAAATCAATCCCAATGTAGATAATTAGTAGTGAAAAAGGAAGTATAAAAAAGAGTGAAGAGATAGTGTTTATAAGTAGTTTTGTTTTTTCGCTAAATGAGGCGTAAAATATATCTACCCTTACATGTGCGCCTTCTCTAAGCGTATAAGCGATTGCAAAAAGTATAACGATGTCAAAAAGATGCCACTCAAGCTCTTGGAGTGCCACGGAGCCAGTAGAGAAGAGATATCTAGCTGTTGCATCATAAACTACAAGTAAAATCAAAATAGCTAAAATTGATGCTGTAAAATATCCTAAGAGTTTTATACTTTTGTCTATCAAGCTAAGATTCATCTATATAAAATTCGGCGCATCGTTTGCAAAGAGAATGATATCTCCTGCTTTTGTTTGTGATGCAAGAAGAGACTCTATTTTTGACTTGTCATGAAGCATTATCTTGTTTCTTACTTTTAGATTTTTAGAAAATAGTTCTGCGTTTAGTGTGCCAGTAACTATAACTATCTCAAAGACGCTATTTATTGCTTCGATGAGTTTTAGATTTAACTCATCACTGCTCTCAACAAGCCCCGGAGTTACTATAACTTTTCTTCCATCATGTAAAGAGCAGAGTCTAATGCCTTCTAGCATACCGTCTATATTTCCGTTATATCCATCATCTATGATAAGCTTTCCACCAGCTTTTATCATCTCAAGCCTATGCTCGACTGGTTTTAACCCTCTAACTGCTTTTACTATCTCATCGTTACTCATACCAAAAGCCTTAGCGATTTTAATGGCTACTGCAATGTTCATAGTTTGAAATGAGCCTAAAACATCTGTATGAAGAGATAAAACTCCATCATCAAGCTTCATCTCAAAGTCAGTTCCATCTAACCTTGCATCTATATTTTGTATCTCATTTCCAAAAAAAGTAACTTTCTCATGAGGCTCATCTGTTACTGAAGTGTGGATAAATGCACGTTCTAGTCTTGGAGATTTCATAATCTCTAATTTTGTAGCGATAATGTTTTGCAGAGTTTTAAAGTACTCTATATGAGCAAGCCCAACTTTACCAACAACAACACTTTGAGGCTCTAAAAAAGTTGTGATTTCGTAGATGTCTCCACTCTCCCTAGCACCTGCTTCACAGATATAAATTTCACTGCTTCTTGGCAGAGACTCATTTATATCTCTGATGATTCCGCCCAATGTATTTACGCTTCTTGGAGTTGCATAAACGTTGTACTTTTTACTAAGAATCTCAGTAACAAAGTTTTTAATACTTGTTTTACCATAACTCCCAGTGATAGCGATAATCTGGAGGTTTTGCATACTTTGGAGTTTTGCCTTTGCCTCTTTTTTAAAAGATTCAAACAAAAACTTCTCTATGGCAAAACTACCAATATAAGCCACAAAAAGTGGCATAAATACGCCATAAACTTCACATGCATCTTTTATTGTGCAGAGTATATTTTGAAAAAGAGCTAAAGAGATAAGAAGTATCAAAAATCTCTTTACTCTCCAAGTAAGGACAAGTTTCTTATCTAGTTTTTTATGCCATAAAAATATAGCCGGTAGAATCGCAAAAAAGAAAAATATTGGAAAAAATCTTCCAGTTGTGTAGTAGGCGATAAATGGAATAAAAAAGTAGATAAGATGCCACTGAGGTTTATGGTGTTTTAATAGCACACGAGAGAGTTTGTAGTCATACCACTGAAGATTTGTGATGAAGTACCATCCCAAAACCAAAACAAAAAGTGTGTTTGTTATAAATGCTAAAAAAATCTCATACTCTTGCATTATTTATGCTCCAATGTTTTTAAAAATGTATTTTCTATGTTTTGTGATATATCTTTTGCATGATTTAAAAAGAAGAAGTGATCACCATCATAAACGTTAAGCGTAGAGTCTTTTATGAGCTTATGCATCATCTCTGCACTACTAAGTGGTGTAGCAGTGTCATCTTTTCCCCAGCATAGAAGAGCTTTGCCATCAAATGAAGCAAACTCTTTTGAGAAATCCTCATTTACAACATTTTTAAATGTTTGATACATAGGCTCACTTAGTTTTTTTGCATCTTGTGCTACAAAAAACTCTCTAAATTTACTAAGTCCAAAGAGCTTTAAAAACTTAAAGAGTGCTATCTTTGCTTTTACTTTTAAAGATTTTGTTCTATAAATGCCTGCACTTGAGAGTAATACTAAAATGGAAGGTTCAAGTAAAAGAGCTACCTTGCCACCAAAAGAGTGCCCTACTATGATATCTTTTGAAGCATTGATATGAACCATCAACAGCTCAACTATCCTTGCATAATCTCTCGTTTCAAGGGCAAGATTACAAGTCGAGCCCCCAAATCCTGGTAAATCTATATAGATATGTCTAAACGCATCCATATATGGTGCAAAAGCTTTTTTCATAAGCGCTTTATTGCTTCCCCATCCGTGTAAAATAATCATATCAACACTTGAGTCTGGGTTTAGTATCTCATAACTTATATCTAGGGTATGCTCTTTAAACTGTATTGACTTTACAGCCATTACTTCCCTTTGGCTTTGGAAATTGAGTGAATATACTCATAATTTACTTTAGCTCTTTTTGTATGTGGAAGTGAGTTTGCAAGCAGTTTTAAAGAGCCTTCAAAATCATCAAAAAGGTAGTTTGCCATAGATCCTGGGATTGGGTTTATCTCATTAAGATAGACTTCACCATTAACTACAAAGAAGTCACATCTAATTAGTGCGCCCTCAAAGAGGTTTTTATAAACTTTCTCAAAACTTGCTCTTAACTTTAACTCTAACTCTTTGCTTATCTGGGCACCCTTTACATGTCCACTTCTTGAAAAGTCCATATATTTTTTTTCAAAATCTAAAAACTCCTCTTTTTGAGGCTCTTCTACGATTGAGAAACAGAACTTTGAATTTGCACTAAACCCAGCTAAGTTATACTCTTTTACACCTTGCAAAAATGGTTCTACTATAACTGAGTTGTCAAATTCAAATGCGCTATCAAGGGCATAGTCAAGCTTACTCTCTTCTTTTACTATGCTAACACCAATAGAGCTTCCAAGACGTGATGGCTTTACGATGATAGGATATGGTATCTGTATATTTGAGTGCTCACTTGAGCTTAACTCTTGAGACTCTAAACATTTAACGCCTCTTGCTGCGCAAAGCCATTTTGTATATCTTTTATCATAAGAGAAGACACTAGCATCAATTCTTGGTCCAATATATTTTATAGAGAAAAAATCAAGAAGTGCCGCGATACTGCCATCCTCTCCATCTCCACCATGAATAAGATTTAAAACAGTTGCGCTAATTTCTAAAGAGTTAAACATCCCTTTTTGAACAAAAGAACCCTGAGAAAGCGTGAGTTTAGGCATTTTTTTATACTCACCTCTTGAGAAGGTTGTAGCTTTCATTTTTGACGCATCTATCAGATAAAATGTATGGTCTTGATCACAAAAAATAAAATTTAACTCATAATTTGATAATTTTTCTTTAAGTGTGATTGCACTTACTATGCTAATTTCATGCTCAAAACTAGCACCGCCGAATAAAATATTTAACTTCAATATATACCTCTTTTAAATTGTTTGTAGAAGCTTTAGAGCCTCTTTTACTAATGTTGCTGTATCAACTGCACTGCATGAGCTTAGTGCTTTTGAAATTTTATCTTTTTTAAATCCTAATGACTCTAACGCTTCGCTTGCTTGAGCAACCGATAAGCTTTTTGGCTCGCCAGAAGAGATGATAAGTTCAGTATCAAAACCGCTAAGTTCAACTAAAATACGCCCTGCACTCTTAGGGCCAATTCCAGGGACTCTTTGCACTCCAGTTATATCTTTGTTGTTTAAAACAACTGCGAACTGAGAAGGCGTATATGTAGAGCAGATAGCCATTGCTACCTTTGGACCTACTCCGTTTATCTTGATAAGACGCTCAAATAGTTT